>NZ_CP053842.1:662246-993369 GCF_013201645.1 Campylobacter corcagiensis
TGATACTCTTTTAATAAATTATCAACTTCACCTTTTGTATAAAGCATTTTAAAATTATCATTTATTATGATTCTCCAACTAGTTACGCCAAGTTCCATTGTTTCAAGTCCATTGCTTAATCTTGCCATTAGACATCCTTATAATAAACTAAACTAAAATTATCATCACCCTTATCACTAAGTGCTAAAAACTCTCTTTCTATCACATAGATACCATCCATATCTTCAAACTCAGGTGTTTTTGATATTTTTGCTCTTGGAATTGTAAGCTTAAAGATATCTTTATTATTTGCATCTTTAAAAACAGCCTCAAATTTCATAACCCCACCACTTGCAAACTCTCTAAATCCACTCTCGCCACCATGTTCAAGACGCATTTTTAAAGTTAGTTTTGGCTCATAATCACTCATATGAAACTCACCGATATTGGTAAATTTCTCATAATTTATCACATTACCCATCTCAAAACTAAACTCACTTAAGTTAATATCTACCCCATTTAAAGTCATAGCCCCTAATCGGCGTATCAGCAAAGCCTCTCCAGCTTTAATATCGCTTATTGTTTGATCACCAACTACCTCTCCATCATATGCAGCCTTGATGCTAAATTTCATCTCTAATTTATCTCCAACCTTACCACTGATACTAAAAGAGCTTTTTGCACCTTTTCCTTTATATTTTCTATCAGGCAGTATTAGATCAACACTTCCTGTTACAGCTGAGTGAGTATCAGGGGTGTAGGTTATTGTTTTTTTAGTTGTATCTTCTTCTTTTTTTAAATTACACATCAAAAACAAATTATCATAAAAATTGATATCTTTATAAAGGCAAGTTGTAGCCTCTATCTCCATTTGCCCCCAATCAGCAATTGTAACAACATCCTTTGCACCACCAAAAAAGCCAAAATTTGGAATTTCAACTTCATCAAAACTTACCTTTGGCTGGATATTTGAACTTACTTTTAAAACTTGCGTTGGTTCTTTGTAAGTTCCACTAACGCTTTCGATTCCCACTTTAAGACCAGTTCTTGCTAAAACTCTTGCCATTATCTCTCCTTTTTTTAATTAACTCCCCATTTAGCCACACCTTTATAAAAATCCCACCCTTAGCCACTCGCTCATTATCAGACGATAACTCGCTTCGTGGCAGACATGATTTTCATAAATACACACCTTCTGTTTGGAGTATTTTGTTAGCAAATTACTTGCTAAACGCTTACTTTATCCTAAGTTATTTTTAAAATTCTCTAACTTTTTTAGCTATTTCTAGCAACTTAGCTTTTTTTTGTGTTATGTAAAATTTCCTTTACATCGGCGTGAATTTCGTTTTGTTTATGTTTAACTTCATCAAATTCTCTATCTGTTTTATCAAGGTTTTTATTTAGTGCATCTGTGTTGTTTTCTACCACTTTTGAGATGTTTTTTACAACATAAACAGCAAAAAATACTAGCACCCCAACCATAACTAAAACAAAAAACACAGTCACCCCTGTAACGCCCCAGCTATCGCTTCTGCTTATAAAATCGCTTCCACTGTTAATTATTTTTTCATCAATCATCTTTTATTCCTAGGCAAAATTTTAAAGTATTCTCACACTCCATGTAATAAATCATTTTTGCTTTATGACTTTCAAAATCGCCATTATTAGCTGGTTTTAAAGGCATTTTAGCGTCACATTTTGTAGGAATTAAAATGTCTTTATAAATCACTTTTTCTTTACTGGCACAACCAGTCAAGATAAAGCTAATCACTAGTATTAAATAAACTTTTATATGCATTTAGTTCCCCTTGACAGCTTTTGTCTTTTACATAGATTTTTTTAATCTTTTCTACGCTTTTTGGCTCTTTTAGTTCGCCTTTAATTTCAAGTCTTTTTATAGCTTCGTTTTGCAACTCTAGGCTTTTATCGCATCTAAAAAGCTCAAATCTAGCAGTTGCTAGATCAAATTTAAGCTCTTTTATTTCACTATCTTTAACTGAAATTTGAAGCATTAAATAAACTAGATAAACTATACTTAAAATCACACCTACAATGTTTAAAGCATTTTTGTATTTAAGTATAAAGCTTATTACTCTCATCATACGCTCACATTATCAATTTCTACTATAAAATCTTCAAATTTAAGATACTCCACTAACTCTTTAAATTTTTTTATAGAGTTAAATACGCCATTTTTTCCTAAACCATCGCCTACTATCACGCACCCAGTTGTATCACGACCATAGTTGCCTGTGTGGATTAAAATCCTTCTATCTTTACTAACTAGCTCATTTGATAGAAGTGGTAGTTTTTTCTTGAATCTTGGACTATAACTCCAAACGGCATTATACTTGCCCTCTGGTATTCGTCTATCTAAATTTGGCTTTACTTCATCAGGTCCAGCTGGTTCAAGCGTCCAGCCTGTTAGTATCTCACCCCCATTTTCATCAAACAAAGAAAACGCCCCTAAGGTTGCATCGGCTACTTCTTTATCTCTTCTTATTACCATTTTTTTCATCACTATCCTTTTAAACTTCTAAATCTTTGCTTTATCCTAAGCTATCAAGCCCACGCTATAGATTTTCAAAATTCAGCGTAGTTAAGATAATTTTTTCCTGCCACGAAGCGAGCATACTTCCTGTATGTAAGCGAGTGGCTAAGGGAAAAATTATTTTAAATCCGTTACTATTTTAAATCTTAAATATCATCTCTAAAAATTTTAAAACTAACACTCATTTCATAGCTATAAAGCATCCCATTAAATCCTTTAAACTGGGCGCTTATATCTCCTGTGTCAGCCAATAAAAAGTCATGTTTTATAAACTCACGCCTAATACTATCTACTAAAGATAAAGCACTAAAGTTATCGTCATTTAAGCTTTTAGCTTGAATTAAGATGATGAAACTAACTAAATCAACATTTATATTGATTTGATTAAGTCCTTTAAAAAGTAGATATACCCCACCTTGAGGACTAGCATTGCTTATATCTATTGAGTTTGGAACTATTTTTTTTAAAGCCAAATATGCATCTTTTAATGTTTTCATTTCAAAACTCACTTTTTCTTATTCCATATATTGTTTGTGTTATTAGCTCACCACTTTCACCCTCTATCTTTTCAGCCATCTTTAAAGCCTCTTTCATCAGTATTAGATCAAGCTCCGTTGGCTCAATCTTTAGTAGAAGCTTTAAGCGAAACATCGCTAGATCCATTATCATCGGCTCTGGTAGGGGCTTGTTTTGTGTTAGCTCCTTTGCTTCCTTTAGTGCTATTTCCACCATTTGTTCTGTTATCTCTTCTGGATTGTAAAGGCTCTGTTTGGCTCTTATCATCAATTCTTGTTCCATCTTTTTGCCCCTTAAATAACTCTACACTATAATGCATCTTAAGCCCCACTTGATTTATAAGCTAACTGCCAAAGCGCATACCCAGCATTCATAAAGCTTTTACACCCAAATAGTGCTGCATCTTTCATAAAGTGGTGATCATTACTTGCTTCAAAAACACCGTCCTTTGCAACCTGTAAAACAAAAGGTTTAACTGGCTTACTAAGATCCATCAAATACCAGCTACTATCAGTTATCTCAGGCATCACTAAAAGCTCATATCTTTTATAAGTTGGATTTGTCTCTCCACCTACTAAAAGATCTTTTTCAATTGTTTTTATGGCATTTGCTAGGTTTTTTGGACCACAAACTAAGTGCGATGGCATTACGCCTAAACTTTGCCCACTATCGCCTTTTATACTCATCATAAAGGCTTGCGCAGCTATTAAGTTTTCACTATTTAAAACACCTGTGCCTAAATTTGCATAAGTATCATTTCCTATTTTGTGTGCATCATTAAAAAAAGATAGTCCATCATAGCACTTACTACTCTCTCCAGTTAGTAAAATATCAGCTACCAGTTTTGCTCCAAATTTTTTAGCATTAAATGCCATCTGTTCAATGGCTGGTTTATATAGACCAACTTTATCATACTCTAAATGATTATTTGGAACTGTTACAGTTGCTTCAAATGGCTGGTTTTCTAAGGTATATCCATAGTCTTTAAACTTTTTGATATCTCTATCGCCAACCCACTCTTTCATCATCGGAAAGTTTCCAAGCCAAACATACTTTTCACTTAAGTTATTGCTATTAACTCTCATAGCTAAGGTATCAGCTTCGCTTTTTACATCATTAAATGTTTTTTGAAATATAGCTTTAAAGCCAATTGCTGTCTCTTCAAAATGTGCCATTATTTTGCTCCTTTGTATTCATCATCACTTAGCCCTAGCATCAAGGCTATTTTTCTCTCTTCATCGCTAAGGGTTTGTTTTTCATTTTTTTCAAGATCTTTTTTGCCAAAAATAGAACTCATCGCATCTAAGCTTTTTTCTATCTTTTCAAGCCTAGAATTAAGCTCTAATTTATCATCTTCATCTTTATTTTCATCAGCCTTACTGCTTTGTTTTAACTCATCAAGCTCTTTTTTAAAAGCTTCATTTAAAGCTTTTACCTCATTTAGCTCTTTTTCTAAAGCCTTATACTCATTGCTATCTTTAATATCCACTTTTTCTCCTTTATGATTTAATGCATTATTTAATAAATTTGGTCTATTAACTAACCCAACGCTATCAAGGGCTACCACACTGCCTCCACTTACATCATATACAGGGCTTAAATACTTATAAACTCTATTTTCAATAAGCTCTTTGCCTTTTTTATTTAGTTCTAGCTTTGCATAAATTCCATCACTTTTTAATTCAAAGCTATTTTTATCAAACCAACCAACCGCACCTCCAAAGCTATGATTTTCATCTAAAACTATATCAAGGGCATTTTTTTGGATATTTTCAACTAAGCTTTCACCGCTGATTTTAAATTTTCTACCATCAAGCCCAACAACCTCTCCAATAGGACTTACTTTTATAAGTTCGTTTTCTTTGAAATTTAGACTTAAAGGTTTTTGAATAACACTCTTTTGCAAAACTAATCCTTTCCTAAACTTTTAAAACTCTGCCATTTTATAGATTTTTTAAAATAACTTCACTCTAAGTGTCTATATTTAGCAAATGTAAGCATTTGGAGTGAAAAATCTCATTTTTTACTCTAAAATGTGAAAAATTAAAAATTTTAGCTTTTAAAAGCAATTTATCTTAAAAGCGACCATTGAGTTAAGTTAAAAGTTTTAAACGATTTTAAACAGCTTAAAAGTGTTTTAAAAGGGTATTGCAAAGAACGGATTATGCAAAGTAATAACTTAGGATAAAGTAGGCGTCTAGGCAAAAGGTTTTTAGTAAAAATAATAGATTTTCAAAAATAGGCGTAGTTATTAAAAACTCGTAAAATCCACAAGGAGCATACTTCCTGTATGTGACGCAGTGGATTTTTAAGAGTTTTGAATAAATCCGTCAAGATTTTAAATCTTTAAAAAAAGGAGATATTTTGAGTTCTACAAAGGAGCTAGCTAGGGAGCTTTACTTAAAAGGCTTTAACATTTCAAAAATAGCCCAAATCTTACATAAAAGCCCTAAAACTATCCAAAACTATAAAAGCCGTGATGGTAACTGGGATATGATAAAAGCAACAGATGCTATCTTAAATGCTAAAAATAGTGGTGAAACTATCTATAATAGCTTCATAGACCAGATGTATCAAGCCATAAAAGATATAACCGATGATGATAAGCTCTCGTCTATAGAAAAAGCAAACGCTTTATCAAAAGTAGGCGATAGCTTTGCAAAGATGAAGTATATTGCTAAGCTTGAAGATCCAGCATCATATAAACTTAGCATTGTAAAAGAGGTTATTAAGCTTATAGTAGAGCACTTTAAAAGCAGTGGGGATGATAAGAGCTTACAAAACTTAGTTTTACTTTTAGATAGTGCTGAGTTTAACAAAAAAATAGAGAATTTAAATGCTATTTAATAAAGACGAACTAAATGGCTTTTTAAATGATGTTAAATTAACTAATCAAAACAGCTCTAATTTACAAAAAATAGCCAAATTTGAGTTTAAAGAGTGGCTAGATGGCTTAAGCTCTGATCTTAAAAAAGCCTTGCAAAGTGGCTTAGACCCTACAAAAAAAGATGAAAGAGTAAAAAAGGCAAAGAGCAGTTTTAAAGATATGGTTAGTATCTATTTTGGCCACCATGTAAAATTTCCAGAAACTTCTAAATTTAGAAACTTTTTTTATAAACACAACTCCACTCTAACTAAAAACAACCATCATATGGTTTTTAAAGCCTACAGGGGTGCGGCTAAAACTACTCTTATAAGTAGACTTTATGTTTTGTTTATAAAAGTAGTTAAAAAAGAAAAAAGAAACACCATCATAGTCTCAGCCACACTTGATCTAAGCAAAAAAACGCTTGATTTTATAAAAGACGAACTAGAGACAAATTCTCTTTTTATAGATGATTTTAACATCACAAAAGGAGAGATTTGGAGTAGTGAAGAGATTGTGTTTTATGTTGGTAAAAAGCCTTTTAAGATAAGTGTATATGGAGCTGGCAAAAAGATAAGGGGCGAAAACTGGAGAGGCTTTAGACCTGATTTGATAATATGCGATGACTTAGAAAATGATGAAAATGTTAAAACAAAAAGTCAAAGAGATAAAATTTACAACTGGTTTGAAAAAGCCATTATGAAGCTACCAGCAAGAGATGATGAAAACTACAACATCTTTGTTATAGGCACAACCTTGCATTATGACTGCTTACTTAACCGCCTTGAAAAAAGAGTGGATTTTAAAAGCTTTACATTTCCTTTGGTTTTAAGCTTTCCTTTTGATTTAGAGACTTTTGCATTAGATGAGTTTATCTTAGATGATATCTCTTTAAATAAAGAGAGATTTTTTCTAGAGTATAAAGCAAGTAAGGGGGCTTTTTTAAGTGAGTATCAACAAGAGCCATTAAGTAGTGATGAGCTTAGCTTTAGCTCTTATCAAACATTTGATGAGATGCCACTATGTGATGCTTACTATATGGGAATAGACCCAAGTTTGGGCAAGTCAAAAGGGGATTATTTTAGTATAGCTATTTTAGGGCTATTAGATAATAAATTTTATGCAAAAGTTAAGATGACAAAATTAAAGCCTGAGGTGATGGCTGAGAGAATTATCAGCGAAGCAGCTAGTATCTTAAGTCTAAACAGGCCTTTAAAAATAGCCATTGAAACTGTGCAGTTTCAAGAGTTTTTTAAAGACTATTTAGAAAAAAGGTCTTGTGAGTTAGGAATTTATTTGCCGATTATTTCGCTTAAAAATACAGTGGCTAAAGAGTTAAGGATAGATAGTTTAACCCCACCAATTAACAATGGAGTTATCTTAATAGACAAGCACTCTCATACTTTTATAGATGAACTTGATACTTACCCAAAATCAGCTCACGATGATGGGCTTGATAGTTTAGAGTTTGCATGGCGTATAGCAAAAGTGCCAAATTTTGATTATGAAAAGGCAAATAAATTTATGAGTGAAATTAGACAAAAGAAAAGCTTTTTAAAAAGGATATTTAGATGAAAGAGTTTCTAAAACCAAAAAGAGAATTTATCAAAACAGATTTAAGCTACTACACAGAACTAACAGCTAGTAGGGTAAGAGCAGCTCTTCTAACCAAAAACCAGCAAGAACTATTTCCTCTTTTTAATCTCTTAGTTGATAAAGATACCAGTTTAGGTAGTGAGTGCGAAAAAAGATTAAATTCTACTTTAAATAAGTTTTTTACCCACGATTTAGGAGAGAGTGAAGATGAAAATATTGAAGAGATAATTAAAGCTAGTGTTGAGGCAAGGTTGTATGGATTTTCACTGCTTGAGCTATATTTAGAAAATAATTTTATAAAAGTTAGTTTGGTAGATAGAAGTTATATTGAGTTTAGAGAAAATTTGCCAACTTTAAGGATAGGTAAAAACCGCTTTATTGCCAAAGAGCCATTTTTTATAACTATTACTTCAAACCCTGCTATGTTAAAAACTCTTTGGATAGCTTATGCAAAACACTATGTTTTAAGCCTTTATCTGAAATTTGCTGAGTTTTTAGGCGTTCCACCGCTAATTGGTGGAGCTACTAGTAGTGATGAAAAAACACTTAAACAGATGAGTGAAGCATTTGAAAACCTAAGAAGTGGAAGTTATGCTATATTTGGCGTAAATGATACGATTAAGATACTTGAAGGGCGTGGAAGCCAAGAGGACTTTATGGAGTTTATCCGCTACTGTGATGCTGAGATAGCAAAGTGTATAAATGGCTCAGTTCTTAGTTCAAACACGGCAACTACTGGAAGTTACGCACAAGGCAAGATCCACGAAAATAACCGCTTTGAGATAATTGATGCTGATATTAAATTTGCCTCGCGTCAAGTAAAGAACTTTTACTCTCGTTTTAACAAAAAGGCTAATTTAAATATTCAGTATGAAAAAGATAAAAACCTGCTTCAAAGAGCCCAAATGCTCTCAATTTTATACCCACTTGGCTATGAAATGAGTATAGATGATATGGCTAAAGAGTTTGATCTTCCTCTTCCAAAAAAAGAAAAATTAAAAAGCTTAAACTATAAACTACCTAAAAAACCACTTGATAAATTTGATGAGTTTATAGAAAGTCCTAATTTTAAAGAGCCTTTAAAGGGCGTTGAAACTATGATTAAAGATAGTTTAAACACCTTATTAAAAGAGTGCAATACTTACGAAGAAGCATTTAATAAGCTTTATGAAATTTATGATGGTGTTCCTTTAGACATTTTAGAAAATGTGATGTTTAGTGCCATGTCTAATGCTGAAATTTTAGGACTTAGTGATGAGTTTTAAACTTCTAAAGATTACTTTATTAAAGTTTTATTTAAATCCACTGCGGATGCACTGCTTTGCAGTGCTATATCCGCCCTTTGAACGTGGTCAGGGGTGGGGGTTAATAAAAAAGGATAAATTTTGATTGATTTTTTTAAAAATCCTGATGAGCTGGTGGCTAAATTTAAGTCTAAAGATTTAAAGACTAGTTTTGATTATGATGAGATAAGGCATGAAGCCCACAAAAGAGTTTTTACAATAGCTAAGATGATAAATCTTGATCTATTAAAAGATATGCAAAACTCTATTAGTAGGGCGATAAATGATGGTATAACCTTTGATGAGTGGAAAAAAGATATCATACCGCACTTAAAAAAGAGTGGTTGGTGGGGTGAAGTTAAGGTAAAAGATCCTAAAACTGGCAAAGAAAAAGATATCTTTGTTGGCTCAAGGCGATTAAAGACTATATTTGATACAAATTTAAGAACTACTTATGCAGGAGCTAAAAAGCAAAGCCTTGATGAAAGTTCTATAGAGTATTACCGCTACACAGCAGTTCTTGATAGTAGAACAAGACCAAGTCATAGAAAAATGCATGGTAAAGTTTTTCATAAAGACCACCCCTTTTGGAAAAAGAATTTTCCACCAAATGGCTGGGGTTGTAGATGCAGTGTTAGGGGCTATACAAAAGATCAGCTTAAAAAAATGGGTATAACCCCACAAAGCCTAAAGCACCCTGATATCGCAGATAAGGACTTTGCTTATAACATAACAGATCACGATTTAAAAGATGAGTTTTACAAAAAGGCTAATAAAAAGCTAAAAAATACCCCTAAAATAGCTAAATTTGAGAGTGAGAGAAATCTTTATGTGTGGCAAAAGGGGCTTGATGAGATGGTAGATGAGATAATTGTAAAGAAAAACTATAAAAGCCCTATAAATGCTATTCAAGTTGGAATGCTAAATAAGGAGGTTATGGAATTAATATCTAAATTCCTACCACTTAAAAACAGAGATAAAAAAGGACTTATTTTAACAAAAGATAGATTATATCATGCAAGACCTGAACGAAAAGGTGAGTATAATCATGATTTTAGTATAGATGAGATGAGGCAAATAGTTAAAATTTTAAGCGATGAGAGTAAAATTTATGTGGATTTAAGAGACAATCATAACAACATAGTTTTTATCTTTGATGATGTAAAGGATGCCAAAAGATTAAATTTAATACCAATTGAGATGATAAAAACTCATAAGAAATTCAAAGATGATAACTATATAATAACACTTGATAAGGTGGATAAAATAGACATAGAAAACTGGATAAAAGGAAAGAAAATAGTTAAACTTAAGTAAGTGTGGGTAGGATTTGAACCTACAACATCGAACTTTTCATTCTGTGGTTACCTGCTTTTAAGCTTCACATCTTCACACTTACTTTATTGTATTATACCACAAAAGGAGTTAAAATGCCAGTTAAAGTAACAAATTTAGATGAAATACAAAAAAGCCTTAAAAGGCTTCGTGCCTACACAATAAACTTAAAACCCACTCTAAAAGCAGTTGGTGAGATGGTAAGAACTAGCATAGATGAGAGTTTTGAGAGTGAAAAAAGTCCATTTGGCAAGCGTTGGAAGCCAATATCTGCAACTACAGCTTTTAACTATGCAGGTGGTAAAAGAAAATCCTACTATAAAAATGGCAAATCACAAAAAAAGGGTTTTTTACAAAAATACGGCATTCATGGAGATAAAAAGCTTTTATATGAGAGTGGAAATTTAAGGACTAGCTGGGGCGTTAAGGCTGATAATAAAAGCGTAGTGGTTGAAAGCTATGCTAAGGGTGGTAAGCAAAATTTTCCATATGGTTTAACTCATCAATTTGGTAGTAAAGGCATCCCCCCACGACCATTTTTACCAATTGATAGTAGTGGAAATTTAGAGCCGAATTTAAAGCGTGATATTTTAGAGATGATAGAAAATGATATAAATAAAAAAGCCACAGATATGGCTGTTAAAACATTTATTAAGTCCATTAAAAATTTAACATAAAGATATGTTAAATTTTCTTACTTTTTTTATAACATCCTTAATCTCTTTTTTATCAAAAACATTGTTTATAAAATATTTTGGTATATTAAAATTAAAATCATCATCTACATAGAGCTTTGTATCTGTTTTGAGTTTTTTATACTTTTGGTGCTCTTTATTGGAGTATTTTAAAGCAAATTCGCTTATGGCTCTAACACTAGAAGTATCACCAAAAAAATTTGGTGGATAATATATCTCAAAAAACGGATCGTTTGGAGTTAAATATTTTTTATCTGCTTTCTTATTAGGGTTGTCATATCCACTTATGTTAAAATACCAAAAATCATCATCCATATTGGCTGTTTGAAATATATAAAAAACTATATTATACGCTAAATTTTCATGATAGTGATATATATCAGATAGTGTATTAGAGTTATGTCCAAGTTGCCTTATGAGTTTTCTTTTTTCTTTGTCTAAGCACTTATAATAGATTTTATCAAAAAAATATCCACTATAAACTAAATTTATCACATCTATATCTAGGTTTTTTATTGTAAAATGTTGGATTTTTTCAAATTTATCTAGTTTTAAGAAATCACTATATAAGCACGGTTTTAACGATTGAAAATATAGTGTTTTTGTCTTTTCAAATATATAATCAATAATATTTTCACTTGATAGACTGTTTTTTCGCTTGAATATTTTTTGAATTTGATTTATCATATCGCCTGATAACCCTCTTTGCTTATATTATATTTTTTTATAAAATTTGTCAAGAATTATGGTTAAAATTATATCAAAATTTATTGTTTTTTCTCACTTTCATTAGCTATTTTTTCATACTCTTTTAGATACTCGTTTGCAGGATTAACACTCTCAGTTGTTGTAAATGTTTTACCACATTTTGGACATTTTCTAAATCTGTGCACGACTAGGCTTTTAGCCGTTCCTATAACTTCAGTTTTATCATTTGCACAATATGGACATATCATCTTTTATCTCTCCAAGCCTTTATCTTACTCATTATGCTTATTAGCTTTGAAAGCTCACCTTTTGTAAAAGAGTTTATCATCTCCAACTTCCAAAGCATCTTTTTTGTATTTTTAAAGACAAACTCTCTAAATTTAGCATCGCTGTAATTAAGCTCATCCTTTAAACTAAGGCATTTTGTGATCTGCTTTTGCGTAGCAAGGTTTGGATTTAATCTAGCTCTACCCTTATAATCAATCTCATCTATAATAGCATCTTTACCATTCATAATATCAAGTAGTAAAATCAGCTCTTTTATGCTTAAATTTGCTGATGAGTTAGTTTTAAATGAGTTTTCTAAAAACTCACTCCAAGCCCCCACTTCAAAAGCACTTTTATAAAAAGGATGTAGGTGAATTCTAGCTAGCAAGCTATTTCTTAAAAGGCGCTGTTTCTTAGTCATTTCCTATCCTTTTTACTACATTTTCTACCATTTTATAAGCTTTTGTGTTTGTATCAAGGACTTTTAATTTCTCATCTTTTTTCTCTATTTGGCTAACTTTTACTTCCTTATACTCAATCACACCAATTCTTTCTTGATGCTTAAACAAATACTCCCAAACCCTTTTAGTATCAAAGCTATCAAGCCTTTGAAAAACTCCATTTTTATTGACTATAAATTTATTTCTTAAATTCCCCTCATCATCTATGCATATCACAACACCCTCAATGTAAGGGCTTCCTTTGCACCCACTAAAAAGATCTTCTCCCCTAAAGGCTAATTTACAAAATCTCTCAACCTCTTTTATGCTTTTTAAAGCTTTTTTGCCCTTTTTTATCTCACTTAAAATTAGGGCTTTTTTATACGCATTAACTGCTCTTTGCATCGCAACATCCACACTTACAAACTCTTCTCTAAAAGTGTCCATATAGATGCTAAAATCAATTAATTTATCTGTCTCAATGCCCTCTAAAACTTTGTGATATTTAATAACCTTTGAGCGTGGTAAAAATGATCTATTATCGCCAAAAAGCTCTTTTATAAGTTTGCGTCTTTCATATCCAATTGCTTCAAAAATCTCATCTATACTCATTTTTTAACCTTTTTAAAACCTTAATCAAGGGCTTTGTTACAAAGCCCTTTGTTAAAATCTTTAAATCAAACTTATATAAGGCGTTTTCTCTCTTATATCCAAGCACCCTTTTATCCCATCATCATTTAAAGCTAGTTCTTGAAGCTTTTTTTCAGGCTTAAACAAAGTCGTAGTTTTAACTAAATCATCAAACCTCTCTCCTAAAATAAGCCTTAAATTACTCTCATCACTTATTTTTACATCATAGCCCAAACTTACCTTTACACCACTATCACTATCAAGTATAAAGTTTATGGTGGCAGCGTTTTTACTTTTAAGCATCTCCTTTGCAAACTCGCCAATTAGTTCTCTAAGTGGCTTTAACTTCTCATTTAACTCATCAATTGCAAGTTTTAAATCACAAAAATCCTCAACTGCTCTAATTAGAGCTTTATCACTATTTTTTACTTCGTTTTTTCCTATTTTTACTAACATTTTTTACCTTTCTTTTTTTGATTTTTCTAACTAATTCAAAAAGCCTTTTTTGTAGGCTACCGCTTTTCATTTCTCTCCTTTCTGTTTTCTGTATTGCGTAATCCTTTACGCCTTTTTAAGCACTCTATTAGCTATTTTTAAGCCGTCTTTACTAAAGCTAATCTCTCTTTTTACTCTTTTTGCATATACACCTCCATCTGGTCTAAACTTAACAACATCAAAGCCTAAAGCTCTCATTTTTGATTTAAATATCATCATCTCTCCTAAATTTCTCATAATTTTTTCCTTTATTTAATGTTTTTAACAAAATAGATTTTCAAATTTCAGCATAGTTATCAAAAACTCGTAAAATCCACAAGGAGCGGACTTTTTGTCCGTAACGCAGTGGATTTTTAAGAGTTTTTGACAAATCTGTTACTAATTTAAATCTTTCAAAGTAAAAGCATCTTTGTTGCTTCATTTATACACTCCCCATCTATACCCATCTCATTTAAATCCGCCACTCTTTTAGCTCTTTTAAGTAGTTTTTCCGTTTTTCTAAAATTTCCCCTTGTAAGGCGTTCTATTTGATTTATCAGCTCGTTATTTTCCACGCCAAAAAGCTTACAAACTTCTACTAGATCTTTATTTACTTTTGCTTTATCACCGTTAAGGTATGTTAACCCTTCCAAAAACCACTTTGACCCCACACGGCTACTAAGTTGTTCATACTCAAGGTTGCTTTTTTTAGCCCCGGTTAAGTTGTTTAGCAGTTTTTTTGTCCCAACCAACACCACAGGGCTTTTACTAAAATCATACATCCTTCTTAACGCCTCTAAAGCACGATATGGCAAATGTTCTGCTTCATCTATGATGATTACCTTATCTATCTTTTTAAGGCTATCTGCCACATCTCTTATCATCTCATCTACGCTTTTACTTGTAGTTATGCCAAATTTAAGGCATAGCATACGAAAAAGTGCCCTTGCATTTGTTGATATAGTTGCCTCTATTAGCACCGCTTCTGGGTGGCTTTTAGAAAACTCTTTTATAGCTCTACTCTTACCAGTTCCAGCATCTCCTATGATTACGCCTAGATCTCTATCTTCCACACTCCACTCAATCACAGCATTTATGCTTTTTGCATCTTTTGTAGTGATAAATGGTAGGTCGTCTTGATTTTTTGGCTTACTTTGGATAAAATTATCAAGGTAATTTTTTGCAAGGTCTTCAACTTTATTTGCATATTTGAAGTCCTTGCCTTCTTTCATATATCCAGTTAAGTAAGCAGGATTTATCCCAACTGTTTTTGCAAACTGATTTTGGCTTACCCCTTTGCTAAGTAAAAACTCAGCGATTCTCTCTTGTAAATTCATATCTATTCTCCTTTTTTAAACTTCTAAATCTTGACAACCTTAACGCTTTTCCTGTGCATATTTCTGCACTTACTATCACAAAGATAGCTCCCTTGAAATATGCAAAGTCAAAAGCGTAATACTGCCTATTTTATTAAAGTTATTTAGCCATAAGGCACCGTCTTAGCAAACAAGCATTTAAAATTTTTAAAAGCTTTTTAAAAGGCATTTTTATGCCCTTTAAAAAACTAACTAACATCTTCTATCAACTCATCAAAGCCCTTAAATTTCTTTGTCTTAGTTTCATCTTTTTTAAGCCTATATTTTTCATAATTTGCAGCTTGGTTTGAGATCTCATTTAGCTTTTTAGATGTTTGTATTTTTTCTTTAACACTACTAATATCATTTGATAACTCCCATTTTTCAGCCTTTAAACTTTTTCTATGCAGTTTTTTTATGTTTTCTAACTCATATAAAGCATCTCTTTTTAAAGACTGGCTAGCTTTATCTATAACCTTTTTTATCTCACTTAGATCTTTTTTAAAGCTTTTATTTACTATTTTTAACTCATCAGCACTTAAATTTGCTTTTTTACTATCTCTTGCCACGCATAAAAACTCGCCTTTTTGGCTAAAGACATAAATTTCACTAACATCATCTATATTTTGACGAATAGTTACCCTTGTTTTAACTGGTGGCATATCAAAGCTAACAAAAACATCTCCGTTAAAATTTATGCCTTTTTTAGTTACTACTCTATCTACACCTTTACTTGCATAAAGTAAAAACTCAGCGTAATCCACGCTTAAAAGTTTAGTATCATCGCTATTCCATATATCCATTGGGCTAGGTTTTCCTTTTCTTCTTTTGCCACTTATTAAATCCCACTTCATATTTAAAATTTCAAGCTCTTTTTTAGCCTGGCTAAAGCTTAGTAAATTCTTTAAATTTGTCATTTTAGAATGTCCATACTCATCTTTTGCGTGACGATCTTTTTTAGGCGTTCTTTGTTCTATCTGCTCTCTTGTTTTTAGATCATTTCCGATATATCCTGGAAGCATTGCAATACCTGAGTGTTGAAGCGTTTTAAATCTTCTTTCAACCATTCCTTTTTGTTCCCCACTATAAGGCAAGGCCGCTTCATAAAAAATACCAAGACCATTTAATAGCTCCTGGAAATTTCCGCTTAAATAGTCTTTTCCGTTATCGCCTTTTATAGTTTGTGGTTTTCCTAGGGTGCTTATAGCCTTCCAAAGTAGGCGAATAATGTTTAAGCTATTGCTTGTTTTTTCTAAGCTTACTACCCCACGACCACTATAAACATCAACTATGCTTAAAATGTGCGGACGAAACGGCTCATTAGTTTCATCATCTCTTACTATCATATCAAGTGGGCTACTATCTATTTGCCAACACTGATTTCTAAAGGTAAAAATCTCTCTTTGATCTCCCATTGATGGTTTAAAATAGCTTTTTGCTTTATCAAAGCCTTTAGTTATAACTGTGTATTCAAGTGGCTTGTTTTTGTAGTGATTATCTAAAAATCTCTTTATCACACCACTATCACAAAAGCTAAACTCACCGCTTAAATTTAAGCCATACTTTAAGCCATCTCTTTTTATAATCTCAGCATTTAGACTATCTACGCACTCAGTTAGATTAAAATTTCCAGCCCCGTAAGCTCTAAATTTACTTAAAACAAATTCCTGCATCCAAGGCTCAAGCTTAGACTCACCTTTGCGGTGCATTCCACTTTTATCCGCTAGCCCCACAGCACCGCCGTTTTTATACTCTTTTTTCCAGCGGTAAAATGTAGATTTGGAGAGATTTCTAGCCTTACAAAAATCAGCCACACTTTGCCCACTTGAAATTTGCTCTTTGATGAGTTTTATCTTTTCATTAACTTCATCTTTTTGTTTATCGCTAAGCTGGAAGTAGGTCACATTTTTAGCGTTACCACACAAAGCACTGTTGTGACTATGGCTATCGGCTTTGGAATTTTTAGAGTTATCACCACCCAAAATGCTAGAGTTATTAGATACACCGCCTAAAACACTTACATCGCTACCCACACCACATAAACCACCCTTAGTGCTACTGCCACATAAGCCACTTTTAGACTCTTTAGCGTCATTAACTACGCCACCTAAAACACCACTTTTTAAATCTTTAGTTAAATTTAAACTAGCGATATGTTGTTTTTCATCATCACTCATCTTGCTTTCGTTTCGCGTTATATGACTATCTAACTCACCATCGCCACTTGAAATTTCACTGCTTTTTATCTCTTTTTTGTTTTTACCACCAATGCCTTGATAACCATTTTTGTTATCTAAAATGCGTCTTTTATTATTTATCTTGTCACAACTATACACACCGCCGTCACTATGAGTATCAAAGCCACTCACTCCAGCCACGCCGTCACTATGACTGTCAAAACCACTTGCTTTATCCACACCGCCATTTACATAACTTGCTCTATCATAATCATTCACGCCACTCACTCCAGCCACGCCGTCACTATGGCTGTCAGCACCACTCACACCACCATTTACCACACCACTTCCTAAATTTTGTATAAAATCATCACCAAAGATATCACCCAAACTAATCTCTTTTAACCCACCTTTATCTAAGGTGTAAATTTTCGTATCATTTGATATTTTTTTACTATGTAGTGCCATTTTTAACTGGGCTATTTCTATTTTAAAAAGTAACCTAGCCCCACCACGACCCCTTTTACCTGTATTTTCTATGCGTAGAAAAGGATAGCGATTAGAATTTCGGCTAACTGATTCTCTTAATGTACTTTGTCCTACATTAAATACTATAGATGCGGTTTTACTGCCCACATAAAACATTAACTAGCCTTTTTATTGTCTCTTAAGCCACTAGGAAGTTCATCTATAAAACCATCATTAAGGAGTGCTTCAAATACTTCTCTAGTTTTTCCTTTTGTGTTTCTCTCGCCAGTTAGTTCTCCCCTAAGCACCCTATAACCAATATCTGGATCTAAATTATTGTTTCTAAACCATTTTGATGGCGTTATGCATTTTTTATCAAATATTTCGCTAAGTGTCATTACTTCTCCTTTCATATTGTTTTATTTTTAAAAAAATACTTCAAATTTAATGGAAGTATCTTTATTTTATGCTACAATACTAATATAAAGTTGGAAGTATTATATCGCAAAAAGAGATGTAAGTCAATACAAAATGCGATATTTATAGAAAGTTAGGGTTAAAATGGGTAACATAAATGATATTTTGAATAGACTATATCACAAATTGAATATAAAGAGTGATGCAGAATTTTGCCGAAAATACAACATAAAACAAAATACTCTTAGTACTTGGAAAGCTAGAAACAGTATTCCTTATGAGTTATTGCTCTCAATATCTAAAGAAGAAAATATTCCAGTAGATTATATATTTTTAAACAAAAATTTTAATACTTCGCATAATGAGAATAACGGCTATAAAATTAAAAAAATTAGCCATAATGCAAGTGCTGGAACTTTGACAGATATTGAAGGCATTGAGGTGTATGATACAGATGATTTTATATTTATTTCGAAAAATCTTTTTAAGACAAATATTAATCCTGAAAAAACTAGAATAGTAGAGGTCGTTGGAGATAGTATGTCCCCCACATTAAACTCTGGAGATTATGTCATAATAAATATTGACAATAATTTTATAGGTGATGGAATTTATGTGATAAATTATAAAAATATTTTCATGGTTAAAATGTTGCAACAAAAACCGGATGGCTTAAAAATTAAAAGTATAAACCCACTATATGAAAGCTATGAATTAGAAGAAGACTCACAAGAAATTTTTGATATTATTGGCAAAGTAATTAAAACTATAAGCTAAAATAAAAAAAATCTTAAAGTCTAACTTAATCATTTAAGGTTAAAAAGTACTGTATTTTAAGTTAACAAATAAGATAGTGGCATATTTTTTTGTCTGACTTAATCTTAAACTACCGATTAATCGTGCTTTATGAACATTAAAATATATTAAGCTTCATTAAGTCATATTTTTAGCTAAATTTACTGACTTAATCCCCAAACCTTAAACAATTTTATCTGTTTTTACTATCAAACCTTAAAAACAAAAAATGCCCATATTTAGTTGTTTTGTTATTTTTGTGATGAATTTTAGGAAATTGTATAGTTGTTAAACATTAGCCATTATTAGCCGTTTAAAGCCCTTTAAATAGCGTTTAAAACTTTAAATTTATGAACGCTTTTGTGAGAAAATCGCCCTTTTGGGATATTTGGGATTTTTTACTATCCTTAAACCACGCACTTAAAATAAGAATATTTTTATCTAAACCACCATTCCATCGCTATTTTAAAACCATTTTCCACCCAACCACTTTTCCCATTTTATCTACACCCCCACAAAAAATGTAAAAGGAATAGGCGATAAGGTTTATGAAGGCATAAAGGATGATATTAAAACAAGTGGAAATACAGAGATAAAAAGTAAGTAGTGAGATATGCAAATAGAAGAGCTTTTTACTAAAATAGTGGAGGCTCTTTTTGCCAAAGTAAAATCAATATTAAAACTAATGCATTAAGCAATAAAAAGTAATAATTAATTATGGTGTAAATTTAGGATATTGGTCAGAATAAGTAAATCTTTATAATTAATATCAATATAAATCTTAATAATATAAAATTAATCAATGAAATTTCCAAATAGTTCAGAACCATCATCTATATAGCCATTGTTATTTTTATCTATAACTAAAAATCCATCATCTTTATCTATCTAAGAAGTTTTATATTTAACATTATTACCGTCGTGATTAAAGTATGAGTTGGAGTTATCTCTATTTATGATTGAAATTTTAGAGTCACTGTTTAGGTCTAGGACTAAAGGGTCGTATTCGTCAATGAGATATTTATTTATAAGCTCAAACCATTCACAATCTGTGCCACCACCCCAAGATATTGAGTTATTGCATTGATAGCCATTAGTATTATTTTTTGAGTTAGTAGCATTGCCACCTGTATTATTTTCTGTGCTATATGTATCTCCACCATTTCCAGTGCCACCACCAGTTTCGCCTGTGTTGTTTGGCTTTTGTGGTGGAGTAGTAGAGTCTTTTTTTGGATTCTGGTCTTGGGTTGGTTGGGCGTTGGAGTTACCCCAATTGACTCTAGGGCTTTGTTTTTCTATTTCGTCAAGCTTATCGAATCTATTATAATCATCAACTTTTCTATTTTTTAAAGTATTTTTTGAATCTTTTATTGTTGGATTACCAATTCCATCCACACCAGGTAAATATTTATCGAAAACTCCTGTTGTAATATCTATTGCATCATCAGCCCAATCTCTTTCGTTTTCTCCGCTAGGGTTTGTGTTCTTTATCTGTTCATCAGCATGTTCAGTTTTCTTTTTTAAGTTAGCCATTGTCAATCTCCTTTATTAATATATTTTTAAGTCTTAAGTTTTTTGTTAAATTCTGAAATTTTAAAAGTCTATTTATAGCGTCATCAACTCTATCGTTTCTATTTTTAAGATGTTTTATAGATAAGCTTAAATAATCAAGTTCATTATCTAAAGCCAGCTGATACTTTTTTGAGTTTAAAAGAGCTAGTTGTTCATCCGTAAGATGAAAATTATCAATACTAAAATACTTAGTTTTTTCATAAAATGGAACTAAAATATTGTAAGCTATATCTATAATTAGAGCATCATTTACTATTGCTCCATTTTTAATGTAGCACTCAAAAAGATTTTTTTATTATGTTTATGTGCTAAAGTAAGAACAGTTGTTTGATAATCATTATAATCCAAATTTATATCTATCTTATCAATATTTTTATTTACAAAGTCAATCAAATACTCTTCATTAAGTGCTATGGTGGCATGTTGTATAAGCGTAAGTTGTGTATCAAGCACTTCGTAATTTAAATCAGCACCCTTCTCAACCAGATGATCAAAAAACTCATAATGGTTTACTTTTTCTGTTTTTTTAAAAAGTTTATTTTTTGCAATAATTTCATCTATAGATTCAGCAAATACAATTGCATGCTCTAGCGGTCTTAAACCCTCACTATCGGTAGCATTTATAAGATTGGGGTATTTATTTAAAATTTCTATAAATTTATCATAATTTGCATAATTGATGGTTTTGTTTAGTTCATCAACTTGTTTAGTTAAATTTTGGTTTTGCAGTGTTGTATTATCATCTTTTACTTCATCTGCAAAGACAAAATTTAATGTTAAAAATAAAAAGAGTATTGCTTTAAAAATTTGCTTCACATTCTTTCCTTTTGTAAAATTCTATTTTTGTTTTAATAATTTACGCCACAAATTTATAACTTTTAAAATTATAAATCTTTTTAGTTATTAACTAGTTATTTTTGCTAACTTTTTAAAATTTTGTATAAATTTATCTATTTTCGTAATTAATACTATTTTACTTAATCTTTATTAAGTTTCCACACTATGATTAAATTTATTAAAATTAGTACTGGAAAAGCAAACTTTTTAAAATACTATTTGTATCTAGCCTTTCTTTATAATCATAATCAACTAGTACATTTCCTTTTTCATCAACTACTTTATCGGCACTCATCTTATAAGTAGGAGAATTTGAATAAACTATCACCTTTTTATTATATAAATTTGGTGTTATATTTTTATCAACGCTTGGAGAATGCCAAAATTTAACTATTTTACCATCGTTTGTCTGCAAGTAAAGTAGCTATCTCTGCCACGACGTCCAAAATCTGAGGCAGCGTCAACTTTTTTTACAATACCTATTGTTTTGTAAAGATTGGTTTCTGGTTTTAGCTTAATGCTGATTATGCTTAAAAAATATAAAAAACCAAATATAAAAGCAATGCACATAAAAACTGATGAAAGCCCATTTTTTGTGGACTTTGGATTTAAAACTCTTTCAAAAAATCTTAAATAAATTTCTGTTTTTTAAATTCTTTTATAAATTCTAATTTTTTTAAATAATTTATTTCTTTTTCAAAAATATTCATCTCATTCCTTATTTTCACCCTAAATTTATTTGAATTTAAAAACCATAGCTATATTTTTTATTACTACCATTTTAAATTTTAATCTTATTAATGGAATATATTTTAAATTTGTGTATTCTACATCTTTAAATCTTAAAATAATTTTTAGTAGGTATTTAGATTTTTAAATACACAATTTACTTTTATTTTTGCTATTTTATTGCTTTAAATTTAAGATAAAATTTAGAAATAATACATAAAATTTTAAATTTATTAGTAGGTTAACTTTATGGATGCTGTTATGAGAAATCAAGAAAATTTAAGTAATAAGAGTTTAAGCAAGAGAGATTATGATAAAGACCCAATTATTATAGAAAATAATGCTATTTTAATAAATTTTATAGCTCTTATCATTGGAGTATTTTTTATAGCATTCGCATTTATATTTTTTAAATTTAATGAGAGCGTAAATTCATCCTTTGGTTCACTTACTGGTTTGGTGGCTGTTTTAACGGCGTTTTTTAATAGAAAAAGTAGCAAAATTATTATAAAAGATAAACATATAAAATTCATAGATAAAAATTTGGAAAAAGAAATTATTATAAACAAACACTTAAAAATTTACCAAACAACTGATACAAGAACTACTTCTATAAAAAAAGATGAGGATGGATTTTATATAGTTATGGCAATTGCTATTTTTTGGGCTTTAATAGTTTTAGTAACTAATAGAACTTATGGTTTATTCTTTATAATTTTTTTTATTTTTATGATTTATACTATTTTATATCTGCCTAGTTTGATTTTTCAAATTCTAACAAATAAAAGCGTAAAAAATCTAAAATTTTATGGAAATATTTTGATATGGAAATTTAAATTTGTACAAGAGTATGAGTATATTAACATACTTCCTAGTTATAAACAAAGGCTTGAAGTAAGGGATTATTTTTTAGAAAAATTAGAAATTGATGTAGATAAAACTCCTAAAATAAAAAATATTTTTAAAATTTAACAATAAATACAAATTTATATTTTTATTTTTATACATAAGGTTGTTTGTTATTATATATGTTTATTTTATTTTTATTGATAGTTTATAAAAATTTAAAATAACTTCCATGGTACCCAAGGTCGGACTCGAACCGACACAGAGTTTCCTCTACCAGATTTTGAGTCTAGCGTGTCTACCATTTCACCACTTGGGCTAAAAAACAATCCGAGATTATACAAAATTTTAGATTAAAATTAGCTAAAAATTTATTTATAATAACAGTTATTATTTTAATGTATTTCATTGTTTCCGTTTGGTTATACAATTCTTTTCTATTTTTTAACAGGAGTATATAATGAAAAAATTTCTTTTTCTTGCACTATCAGGCATGAGCGTTTTTGCTAGTGATGCACTTACGAGTATTGAATTTAGCGAGGTAAAAGTTCCAATGACTGATGATGAAAAAAGAGGCATTGGTGCTAGCGATACAGTTAAGGTAAATGGCAAAGAGTATAAAATAGGCTTTAATACCATTATGCGCTCAGGCGATAAAGTTGGTGATGGCGTTTTTGGTGCTTTATATGATAAAAATGGCAAACTTATAACAACAAAAGATGGAAGTCCTAGAATTTCTGATGATAATGACTTTTCTTCACTTTTAACTTATAAAGATAAAATTTTTATGATTTCTCATTTTGAGACAAGACCAGCAGCTATGTATATAACAGAGCTAAGTCAAGATGAAAATGGAAAACTAACAGCAGTTAATACAAAAAACATTGATTTTTCTGAATTTGGAGGGCTTTGGGTTCCATGTGCTGGTTCAGTAAGTCCTTGGGGAACACACTTAGGAAGTGAAGAGTATGAACCAGATGCTAGAACAGTAAAAGAAGATGGTTCAAATGGTGAATATTCTGATCTTATGGGCGAGTATTTTGGTGGAGATTTAACAAAAGTTAATCCATATGCTTATGGTTATATCCCAGAGATAAAAATCACTAGTGAAAATGGTGATGTAGAGGTTACAAAACACTATACTATGGGTAGAATGGCACATGAGCTATCTTACGTGCTTCCTGATAAAAAAACTGTTTTATTAAGCGATGATGGTACAAATGTCTCTTTATTTATGTTTATAGCTGATAAAGAAGAAGATTTAAGTGCTGGAACACTTTATGCAGCAAAATGGAATCAAACAGATGATAAAAATGGCGGAACTGCTGATTTGGAGTGGATTAGCCTAGGACATGCAACAAATTCAGAGATTCAAAAAGCTATAAATGATGGCGTTAAATTTGGCGATATGTTTGAAGTAGCTGATTTTAAAGATGATACTTGCCCAGCTGGATTTACTCCTACAAAAGCAAATGCTGACTCTAACCAAGACACTGAGCCTGAGTGTATAAAGCTAAAAGATGGCATGGAAAAAATAGCTAGTAGATTAGAGTCAAGAAGAGTTGCGGCTATAAAAGGTGCTACAACTGAATTTAGAAAGATGGAAGGTATTACATACAACAACAATCTTAATGAAGTTTATATTGGAATGAGTGAGATTAATAAAGGTATGGAAAGCTTTAAATCAAAAGGTAAAGATAGCAATAAATACGATGTTAAAGGTCAAGACCATATCAGACTTCCTCACAACACTTGTGGAACTGTATATAAACTAAGCCTAGTTGAAAATGAAAAAATCGGTTCAAAATATGTTCCAAGCGTAATGAAAGGTATGGTATCAGGAAAATATAGCGACACAGGTGATAAACTAAATACTTGTGATTTAAATGGTTTAGCAAATCCTGATAATGTTACTTACATAAACAATACCGGAACACTGATAATCGGCGAAGATACAGGCTCAGGTCATCAAAATGATGCTATTTGGTCATACAATATAGCACAAGATAAGCTAACTAGAATTTTTACAACTCCTTATGGAAGCGAAACAACATCACCATACTACTACAACAATATCGGTGGTTTTGGTTATATAACTGCAGTTATTCAACACCCATATGGTGAGAGTGATGAGGATAAACTTTCAAATCCACAAGATGCAAGAGCATACACAGGATATATCGGACCACTTCCTGTAATTACAAAATAATTTTACACAAAAATTTATACTCTTATAGCCTACTTATTTGAGTAGGCTTTTGTTATTTAAAAGGAGATTTTATGAAAAAAAGTTTGATTTTATTAAATTTGCTTTTTATCAATTCTTTTGCGGTTGACATAATAAGTAAAGAGATTATCAACTCAGATAACTCTTATGTTTCATCGCAGTGTTATACAAAAACTATCGATGAAGATAATCCAAAAATCATCTCAAATCCTTGTTTTACTTGCCATAGTCTAAATAAAGAGCCAAATTTTACTTATGAGGATTATGATGTTCAAGAAAGTTATGACTTTCCACTTCCTGCTACTAAAAATCCTTTTACAAATTTATTTGTAGATAGAAGTGAAGATATTGCTAAAATTAGCGATGATGAAATTTTAAAATATGTTAAAACTGATAACTATAAAGATGAAAATGGCGAGATTATTTTAGCTAAAAAGTTAAAAAATTTAGATAAAAGTTGGGATTATAACAAAAATGGAATTTGGGATGGATATATACCAGATTGTGAATATAGCTTTGATAATGAGGGTTTTGATAGAACAAAAGATGGCGGATATACAGGCTGGAGAGCTTTTGGGTATTATCCATTTTTAGGGACTTTTTGGCCAACTAATGGAAATACTGATGATGTTTTGATTCGTTTGCCTGAAATTTTTACTCAAGATGAAAATGCTAAATTTGACCTTGAAATTTATAAGATAAATTTGCTTATAGTTGAGAGTTTGATAAAGCAAGAAAGTGTAAAAACTTTTGATATAGATGAGAGTAAATATGGCGTTGACTTAAATCAAAATGGCAAATTTGATATCGCAAATGAGATAGTTTTTAAATGGAATAAGCCTGATTATGATTTAATGAACGAAAAGCTTTCAAATTTTAGTATGAGTTATGTTGGGCTTGCAAAAAATTTGCTTATAGAAAATGAAGTAAATATTGCTCCTGGGCTTTATCCTGTAGGAACTGAGTTTTTACACTCTGTTAGATATATAGATGTAAATGGCGATAAAACAGGCATGGCAAAAAGAATGAAAGAGCTTAGATATGGTGTAAAAAGCTATTGGCAAAGCTATGGGGATTTATCAGACACTGGTGCAGCTGTCGTAAAAGAAAAAAGTGATTTTCCTGATAGAATAGATCAGTATATCGGAAATGTAGAAGTTGGGCTAAATAATGATAGGGGTTGGTTTTTTCAAGCTTTTATAGAGGATAAAGATGGCGAACTTAGACCACAAAACTATGAAGAAACTCTATTTTGCATGGGTTGTCACTCAAATATAGGGGCAACGGCTGATTCAACTTTTGTTTTTCAGCGTAAATTTGGAGATGATGAGTTTCAAAATGGTTGGTTTCACTGGAGCCAAAAAGATTTTTCTGGCATAAAAGATATGGTTTTAGAAGATGGCGAGGGTGAATATGCTAAATATTTAGCTTTAAATAACGCTGGAGATGAGTTTAGATCAAATACCGAAATAGTTGAAAAATTCTTTGTAGAGGGTTGGAAAAACAACCATGAGATGATAGAAAAAGAGTATGCTTTAAATCAAAAAACTCCAGGTTTAAAAATGGATAGAAGTTGGAAATTAAAAGCTGATGCTATGGAAATTTTAAAAAATGACATTAGCTATCTTTTAATGCCAAGTGCAAAAAGAGCTATAAAACTCAACAAAGCATATAAAGCTGTAGTTGATGAACAAAGCTATATCTTTGGTAGAGATGTAAATATAAAACCATCAAAAAATGTCCACAAAGAAGTAGAACAAGGCGAAAGTACAGGAATAAAAGCGTTTTTATATGAGTATTAAGTGATATAAATTTAAAAAGCCTAGTTAAAAACTAGGCTTAAAATTATTTCTTTTTAATCTTTTTTGAAGCAGCAACTGCATCTTTAAGTTGTTTACCAACTTTAAATTTAACTACATTTGTAGCTGGAGATTTGTAAGTTTTATCAGTTCCTGGAACTTTACCCTCTCTAGCAGCTCTTGTAGCAACATCAAAAGAACCAAAACCTATAAAGCTAATTGAGTCACCATTTACTAGGCACTCTTTTGTAACTTCTAGGGCTGCATCAACAACACTTTCTGTATCTTTTTTAGTTAAACCAGCTTTTTCAGCAACTGCAGCTATAAATTCAGCTTTTTTCATAAAGTATCCTTTTAATGAGATTTGCAGGGTTATTTTACAATACTTTTGGTAAAAAAACAATGGTTTTACCCCTAAAATTAGCTATTTCTATCTAAAATCGTTTAAAATTTAGAAATTTTTTCAAAAAATATGGATATTTATCTTAAAATTTTCTTATATACTGTATGAAATTGTTAATGTTATCTTATTTTGTATGTTATCTCTGTTTTATTTGACTGTTTTTTTATCTCTTTAATTGATAAGTTTTCAACCTTTAAATCCTGAAATTCATCTAAGGATTTTATATTTGCTTTTGCTATCTCTTTTAAAACAGCTCCACGGTAAAATTTTGCCCAGTGGCTTACTATTTTTTCATCTTTTATAAATTTAAGCGTTATAAATGGCTTTTTGATACTATAAAATTTCTCATAAAAAGAGGCTCTTAAATCTAAAATTTCATCTTCTTTAAGGTACTCATCTAAAAATTTACCTAAATTTCTACCATAGTAAATTTCAGGTTTTAAGCCCAAAAAAGATGCACCTTGCTTAAATTTATACTCGGGTATTATATCTTTAGCTCTTAATACTCCATATAAATTTGAAAAAATAAGCACATTTTCATCTATATAATTTTTAGCCATTTGGTCTAAATTTTGGTACTTTAAGGCATCATATGCTACTCCAGTGTAGCGTTTTATTGCTTTTAGTCCGGTTTTAGATTTATAAGAGAATTTAAATCTTTGAGCATCGCTTAAGTTTTTAATGCCAAAAAATTTTGATAGCTCATCAATACTTGAGGATTTAATGAAATCATCATATTTAGATAAAAATTCCTCTCTTAAATTTAGGCCAAATATGAGATTTTCTACGCTAAATTTAGTATCTCCAACATCACTTCTTTTGGTTTCACTTGGAGAGAATAGTATCTTCATAATATTTCCTTATTTTCATAATGTTTTTATTTAGCACTACAATTGATTTTTAAAGCAATATAAAACGCCATTATAAGGGAGTTTTAAAAAAATAGTGGTACGCCCTAGAAGATTCGAACCTCTGACCTCTTGAACCGCAATCAAGTGCTCTATCCAGCTGAGCTAAGGACGCATTAAGCAAAAGTAAGGCTAGAATTATACTCAAAGCAAGCTTAAATTTAGCAAAAATATATCAAATTTAGAAATTTATACTTTTTTTAATCAAATTTATAATACCATTATCATTTTATATTGATTCAAAAAGGTCGCAAAATGAACTTGATACGAAAAATTCTCATAGCAAATCGTGGCGAGATAGCTGTAAGAGTTGTAAGAGCATGTAGGGATTTGCATATTGAAAGTGTTGCAGTATATACAAAACCAGACAGAGAAAGCCTTCATGTAAGAATAGCAACTGAAGCTTATGAGATAGGTGAACACCCTATGAATGGCTATTTAGACGGTGCTAAAATAGTAGAAATAGCCAAACAATGCGGAGCAGATGCAATCCATCCTGGATATGGATTTTTAAGTGAAAACTACGAATTTGCTAAGCTTGTAGAAGATGCAGGGCTTATTTTTATCGGTCCAAAAGCCGATGTCATACGAAAAATGGGCAACAAAAACATAGCTAGATATCTAATGCGTAAAAATGGAATTCCAGTTGTTCCAGGAACTGAAGCGATAAATCATGAAAATATTGATACTATCAAAAGATATGCTAAACAAATCGGCTATCCAGTTATCCTTAAAGCAAGTGGTGGCGGTGGCGGTCGTGGAATTCGTGAAGTTCATAAAGAAGAGGATTTAGAAAGGCTATTAGAAGATTGCAAAAGAGAAGCAAAGGCGTTTTTTAATAATGAAGAGGTATTTATGGAAAAACTTGTCATAAATCCTAGGCATATTGAGTTTCAAATTTTAGCTGATAATTACGGAAATGTTATACACTTAATGGAGCGTGATTGTTCTATTCAGCGTCGCCATCAAAAAATCATAGAAATCGCACCAAGTCCAACAGTTAGTGAAAATTTGCGTAAAACTATGGGAGTTACAGCTGTAGCCGCTGCTAAAGCTGTTGGATATAGCAATGTTGGAACGGTTGAGTTTTTGCTAGATGATTATAATAATTTTTACTTTATGGAAATGAATACTCGTATCCAAGTTGAACACGGAGTAACAGAAGAGATTACAGGAGTTGATCTGATAGTTCGTCAAATAAGGGCTGCTTCGGGTGAAATTTTAGATCTTGAACAAAGCGATATTAAAGCAAATGGATTTGCTATTGAAGCTCGTATTACAGCTGAAGATGCATCTAAGAATTTCTTGCCAGCTCTGGGCAAAGTTGTAGGATACTATCCAGCTCTTGGGCCATCAGTTAGAGTAGATAGTCACCTTTATAAAGACTACAATGTGCCGCCATTTTATGACTCACTTCTTGCAAAGTTAATAGTAACTGGAACTAGCTACGATTTAGCTGTAAATAAGCTAGAAAGAGCTTTAGAAGAGTTTAGCATTGAAGGAATCACCACAACTATACCGCTACTTTTGGCTGTTGTAAAAGGAAGAGAGTTTAGAAGAGGATTTTTTGATACATCTTATACTGATAAAAATATGGCTAGTCTTGTAAAAGAGATGGAAAAATACAAAAATAAAGCTAATAAATTTAAAAAAGAAGACGACCTTCATATAGTAATAGCTGAAGCGGTTAGGATGTTTGAAAGTGAGAACAAAAGATGAATGACTTTTTTAACGACCTAAAAGCTATAAAAAAAGAGTTAACTAAAGAGCAAACTAAATTAGAACAAGAAAAGACTAAAATTGAAGAGAGTATAAAACAAAGAGAAAAACGGCTTCAAGATGAGTTTTTAAAGTACGCAAAAGATGCTTGTATAAAAAAGATATGAACAGCGTTATACCCTTTTGTACTCTTGATACAAAGTGTCCATATTTAGGAGATAGAAACAGTAGAACGGAGTATATTTATATAAAAGGGTGTTTGCCAGAGATTAATAATAGTCTTGTAAAGCGAGGATTTAGGCGATTTGGAAGGTATTTCCAAAAGCCTATTTGTGAAGGTTGTGGTGAGTGTATAAGTGTAAGGATTGATGCTTTTAATTTTAAGTTAAGTAAAAGCCAAAGAAGAGTAATTCGTAAAAATTCTAATACCAAAATTTATATCTCACGCCCTTTAGCAGATGATAGTCATGTTGAGCTTTTTAGAAAATATCATAAATATATGAACATTAAAAGAGAGTGGAAATACTACGATATAGATCTTATAAAATACTATGATCTTTACATAGCAGGATATGAGAGTTTTGGCAAAGAAATTTCATACTATGTGGATGAAAAACTAGTTTGTGTTGATTTAGTAGATATTATTGATGATGGAATAAGCTCGATTTATTGCTACTATGACCCTGATTATTCGCACTTAAGTTTGGGTAAATTCTCACTTCTTAAAGAGATTGGTTTTGCAAAAGAAATGGGGCTTAGGTGGATATATTTAGGCTATTATGTTAAAGGTTGTCAAAGCTTAGAGTATAAAAAAGATTTTCTACCTCAAGAGAGTTTAGTTGAGTATGTGGACTTAGACAAAAGTCCTGTTTGGGTAAATTTTAAGGCATAAATTTGAAAAGCATAAGTTTTTTACAAGCCATATCAATTAGTTTTGGTGCCATTATTGGCTGGGGTGCTTTTGTTATGCCAGGAGATCTGTTTTTAAAAAATGGCGGGCTTAGTAATAGCTCTTTTGCTATCATAGTTGGTTTTGTTATGATACTTTTTATATCATTTAGCTATATGTATATGATGAAGCGTGATGGTGGTGATGGTGTGACTTGGGTGCTAAGATATCTTGGCATTAATCACGCTAAATTTTACACTCTTTTTACAACTCTTGGATATATATCAATCATCGCTTTAAATTTAACTGCTATACCGCTTTTGATTAGATATACTTTGCCAGATTTTATCTCTTTTGGGAAGCTTTATACACTTGGTGGCTGGGATATAGTTTTTAGTGAGGTTTTAGTAGCACTTTTAACATTAGCTATATTTGCTTATGTAAATAAAAAAGAAATCAGTGCAAAAACTCAGCTTTTTATCGCTTTGGGTATGGTTATTTCTATTTTGGTGCTGTTTATTTGGTCGCTTGGTGGTGCTAAATTTAATGGCTTAGTAGAGCCTAGGATGATGGAATTTGAGCCTTTAAATTTTAGTTATCTTGCTATTATAGCTGTTATGCCATGGGCTTTTGTAGGGTTTGAAACAACTCCACAAATTTCTACATCTATTAAAAATCCTAGAAATATTATTATTTTTATATCTATAGTCTCAGGCGCATTTTTTTATATAGTTGTAAATTTTATTACGGCTATAAATTTTGACTTTAGTTTAGATAGAGTTTTATCAAGTAGTTGGGCGATGGGCGAAGGTATAAAGACAAAACTTGGCGAATTTGGGTTTTTGATCCTTGCTATTTCAATGCTATGTTCAATAATTTCAGGCATAAATGGCTTTATGCTTACTACTGTAAAGGTACTAGAAAACTCAGGTAGAATCGGGATTATAAAGCACACAAGTCGAGCAAATTTGATAGGATTTATTGTCTTACTTTGTGCTTTAGCTCCTTTTTTAGGTAGGGCTTATCTTGTTGATATCGTATCAACAGCAAGTGTTGGCATAACTATATGCTATGCTTATATAACTTTTTTATCATTTAAAATTTGCTCAAATTTAGGTTTTAAGATTTTGTTTTTTATATCATTTTTGATAAGTTGTAGCTTTATATTGCTTCTTATTTTGCCATTTTCACCAGCATTTTTAAGTAAAGCTTCGTGGATGATACTTATTGTTTTTGTTATGTCTGTATCATTGTATAAATTTATAAAAGGTTAGATATGTTTGATAGGGTTAGCAAATTTAGCTACTTTTTTGCCACTGAGATTTTAAATTTAATCATAAAAGATGATAAAAAGTTATTTGAGATAATATATAAATTTATCCACCATGAAGAGATTAATTGGGATGATCCAAAATGTTTAAGCGAGAAGATAAACTACCGTAAAATTTATCAAAAAAATCCGCTTTTTTCACTATGTGCTGATAAATATAGAGTTAGAGATTATGTTAAAAACCACACGCAAATTTGTAAACTCATACCACTACTTGGAGTTTATGATAGTTTTGATGAGATTGATTTTAGCAAATTTGATTGTGATGTTATTCTTAAAACAAATCACGCAAGCTCAGTTGTAGCTATCATTAAAAAGGGTGATGAAATTGATATGAAAGCTTTGAAAAAACAGATGGATTTTGCTATGAGTATGGATTTTGGTGAGTTTTCCAGGGAAAGTCACTACTCAAAAATTCCACCCAAAATAATAGCTGAAAAACTAATGACTGATGAGAGTGGAAATATTCCAAATGACATTAAAATTCACTGCTTTTATGGCGAGCCAAAATTTATCCAAATAGCAAATCCAGAGCATACAACAAATGATATATTTGATCTAGATTGGAATAGATTAGATGTGATTTATAGAAATGAACCTTCAAATAATCCTATGAAAAAACCTAAAAATTTAGAACAAATTTTAAAGGTCTCAAGTGAGCTTTCAAATGAGTTTGACTATGTAAGGGTTGATCTTTATAACTTAGGCGATGAAATTTACTTTGGTGAGCTTACATTTACGCCAAATGGTGGCTTTGCTAAAATTTTACCACGAGAATTTGACTATGAGTGGGGGAGTTATTGGGATGTCAAAAAAAGTGTCCAAAACCAACGCTGCTAGGATTTTAGATACTCTAAAAATTAGCTATGAGCTAAAAGAGTATGAAGTAGACTTAGAAAATTTAGGAGCAGTTAGTGTGGCTAATAAAACAGGTCAAGATATCTCTAGCATTTATAAAACTATAGTTTGTCAAAGTGATGATTTTGAGTATCTTGTGGCTTTAGTTTCAGGAGATAAAACACTTAACTTAAAGCTTTTAGCAAAAGAAGCTGGTGTTAAAAGAGTTGAACTAATAAATCTTAAAAATTTAGAAAAAATCACAGGATATATACGAGGTGGCTGTTCGCCAATAGGAATGAAAAAAGCTTTTCCTACCTTTATAGACTCTGATATTTTAAATTTAAATAGCGTTTTAGTAAGTGCTGGGCTTAGAGGCAAGCAGCTTATGATCTGTGTAAAAGATCTGATCTTAGCTACAAATGCTAAAGTTTGTAAAATTTCCTAGAAAGGATACGCTTTGGATCTATTTGCTTTAAGTGATCACTGGTTATATATAAATTTTGGTATACCACTACTTATATGTTTAGCTAGAGTTTGCGATGTTACTCTTAGTACAATAAGGATTATTTTTGTATCAAAAGGTGAGCGTTTTATAGCTCCTGTTTTGGGGTTTGTAGAAATTCTTATATGGCTAGTGGCTATCACGCAAGTCATGCAGCACTTAGATCATTGGCAAAACTACATAGCTTATGCGCTTGGTTTTGCTCTTGGAAATTTTTTTGGTATCGTTATAGAAAACCGCATCGCTTTAGGGCATGTAATGGTTACTATCATCACAAAAACTGATGCTAAAAAACTTATAAAAATCCTTAGAGATAGCGGATACTGGGTAACTGAAGCAGATGCTATAGGAAATGATGGTGCGGTAAGTTTAATGGTAACTATCATCAAACGAAAAGAGATATCAGCAATAATTCCTATCATTAAGGAAAACAATCCTTGGGCTGTTTATACATTTAGCGATATAAGATATGTAAATCAAAAGATGGCAAATGTACCTGTTGTTTATAATCTAGAAAGCAAAGATAGTATAAAAGATGAAAGAATTTTAGAAAAAATTTAAATTTAGTTTGTCTGTTTTTAAATTTAATCCAAAAAGTATAAAATTTAATAAGTCTAAATTTGTATAATTTTTAAATGCTAAGTTTAAAGATTTTATATGATAAATTTATTACAGATTTAAATTGTAATTTTTATACCTTAAATTTAAACTATAAATTTGTCCTTTACTAAATATTTTTAGAATTTAAAGTCCTCTCCAAGGTAGTGTTTTCTAACATTTTCATCATTTGCTACTTTGGCTGCAGTTCCACTTGTAAGGAGTTCTCCATCTTTTATAACATAAGCTCTATCGCAAATTGCTAAAGTTTCACGAACATTGTGATCAGTTATTAAAATGCCTATATTTAGCTCTTTTAAGCTTTTAATTATACCTTGTATATCAGCTACAGCTATTGGATCAACTCCAGCAAATGGTTCATCAAGTAGCAAAAATTTAGGCGTTATAACAAGACTTCTTGCTATCTCACACCTTCTTCTTTCGCCCCCACTTAAACTTACTCCAAGACGGTTTTTAATCGGTTCTATATTTAAAAGCTCAAGCATCTCTTCAACTTTAGCTCTTGCTTCTTTTTTGCTCTTGTGTGCTACCTCTGCGGCTAAAAGTAAATTTTCTTCGACTGTTAAATCCTTAAAAACGCTACTTTCTTGAGGTAAATACCCAATGCCTTGTCTAGCTCTTTTATGAAGTGGAGTTTTAGTGATATCTTTTGAGTCAAGCACAACAGCACCACTGCTTGGAGGTATAAGACCACATATCATATAAAATGTAGTTGTTTTTCCAGCACCATTTGGACCAAGTAACCCAACTATCTCACCACTTTCTACTTTAAGCGAAAAACCTTTTATTATATTAGTTTTTTTAATTATTTTCTTTAGATCTATAGCTTCAAGTTTATGTTTTTCTGACATTTAACACCTTAAAATTCATATTAGAGCTACATTTTACCTAAATTTTAATAACTTTTAACTATATTTTAGATAAAATACCAGGTTATTTCAGATTAAAAAGGTTAAAGAGATGAAGAAAGATGTTAAAAAAGTAGTTTTAGCTTATTCGGGTGGATTAGATACAAGTATTATTCTTAAGTGGTTAGGCGATACTTATGGTTGTGAAGTTGTAACATTTACCGCTGATATCGGGCAAAATGAAGACTTAAAACCAGTAAAAGAAAAAGCCCTAAAATTAGGCATAAAAGAAGAAAATATCTTTACTCTTGACTTAAGAGAGGAATTTGTAAGAGATTATGTTTTTCCTATGTTTAGAGCAAATACAGTATATGAAGGCGAGTACTTATTAGGAACTTCTATAGCTAGACCGCTAATTGCTAAGTATTTGGTTGATATCGCTAAGAAAACTAAAGCTGATGCAATAAGTCATGGTGCAACTGGCAAAGGCAATGATCAAGTAAGATTTGAACTTGGTGCATACGCTTTAAATCCTGACATAAAAGTTATTGCTCCTTGGAGAGAGTGGGATTTAAATAGTCGTGAGAAGCTTTTAGCTTATGCTGGTAAACACAACATCGAAATTCAGCAAAAAAAGGGTAAATCTCCATACTCAATGGATGCAAATTTGCTTCATATCTCTTATGAAGGGCTTGTTTTAGAAGATCCAGCCGTTGCACCAGAAAGTGATATGTGGAGATGGACAACAGATCCAAAAGATGCACCTAATGAGAGTGAAATTATCGAGATTGAGTATAAAAATGGCGATCCAATTTCTCTAAATGGCAAAGCTTTAAAACCACATGAAATGCTTGATGCTCTAAACAATCTTGGTGCAAAGCACGGTATTGGAAGACTTGATTTGGTTGAAAATCGCTATGTTGGAATGAAAAGTAGAGGTTGCTATGAAACTCCAGGTGGAACTATAATGTTAAAAGCTCATAGGGCTATGGAAAGTCTTACTCTTGATAGAGAAGCAGCTCATCTTAAAGATGAGATAATGCCAAAATATGCTACCTTTATATATAATGGCTACTGGTTTAGCCCTGAAAGACTCATGCTTCAAGCACTAATTGATGAGAGTCAAAAGCATGTAAATGGTAAAGTTAGATTAGAACTTTACAAAGGAAATGTCATAGTTCTAGGTAGAAAAAGTGAGACTGATAGTTTATTTAATGCGGAATTTAGCACATTTGAAGAGGATTTGGTTTATGACCAAAAAGATGCGGCTGGATTTATCAAGTTAAATGCATTAAGATTTATAATAGCTGGTAAAAATGGTAGAAGTATGTAGAATAATATGTATTATTTTAAGTAAAATTTAGTATAAAAAGGAAAAAAATGAGAGTTTTATTAATAAAAGATGTAAAAGGTTTAGGAAAAGCTGGAGAGATAAAAGATGTAAAAGATGGCTATGGGCATAACTTTTTAGTTGGTAAAGGTTTTGCGAAAGTAGCAACTGATGCGGTTATAAGACAGCACAATGCTCAGCTTAAAAAAGAAGCTGCTCAGCTTGAGGCCCAAAAGGAAGAATTTAGAGATTTAGCAAAAAAACTAGAAAAAATTCGCCCGGTTATTAAAAAGCCAGTAGGTGAAAATGGCACACTTTTTGGATCTGTAACAAAAGATGATGTAGCTAATGCTCTAAAAGAGCAAAATGGTATCGAACTTGATAAGAAAATTTTAGAACTAGATAGTATAAAAAATGTGGGAATTTTTGATGTAGAGGCTAAATTTAAACACCAAATTTCAGCTAAATTTGAGATAGAAGTGGTGGCTGAGTAATGTTTCACGCAACTACTATACTTGCATATAGGGGTAAAAATGGCTCGGTAATAGGTGGTGATGGGCAAGTAACTGCTGGAAACACTATCTTAAAAGGTACAGCTACTAAAATTCGTAAAATTGGTAAAGATGGCAAAGTTTTAGCAGGATTTGCTGGAAGTACAGCAGATGCTTTTAATCTTTTTGATATGTTTGAAAACGCACTTGACGGCGCAAAAGGTGATCTTTTAAAAGCTATTATTGAGTTTAGTAAAGAGTGGAGAAAAGATAAATATTTAAGAAAACTTGAAGCTATGATGATAGTTTTAGATAGAGATCACATCTTTTTGCTTAGTGGTTTAGGTGATGTGGTTGAGCCTGATGATGGTAAGATTGTAGCCATTGGAAGCGGTGGAAACTACGCTTTATCTGCTGCTAGAGCTTTAGAGAAATTTAGTGATTTAAATGAAGAGAATTTGGTTAAAGAAAGCCTTAAAATCGCAGGTGAAATTTGTATATATACAAATTTAAACATTAAAACTTACGCTATTTGGGACAAGGAGTAAAATGCTAACACCAAGACAGATTGTTGCTAAACTAGATGAGTATGTTATAGGGCAAAGTGAGGCTAAAAAAGTCATCGCTGTAGCACTTCGTAACAGGTATCGCCGAATGAAACTTGATGATGATATAAAAGATGAGGTAATTCCTAAAAATATCCTTATGATAGGTTCAACTGGCGTTGGTAAAACTGAGATAGCTAGACGACTTTCAAAGCTTTTTGGTCTTCCTTTTGTGAAGGTTGAAGCTAGTAAATACACTGAAGTTGGCTTTGTGGGGCGTGATGTTGAGAGTATGGTTAGAGATTTAGCTGTAGCGGCCTTAAATTTGGTAAAAAATGAAGAGATAGAAAAAAGTAGTGAAAAAATAGACTTTGAAGTTGAGAAAATCATTCTTGAAAAACTCCTTCCGCCACTTCCAAAAGGTGCTAGTGATGAAAAGCTAAGTGATTATGAAAAAAGCTTTGAAAAAATGAGACAAAGGCTTAAAAGTGGGGCTTTAGATGATCTAAATATTGACATAGAAGTCAATCAAAACATGCTTGATACTAATCCAAATTTACCACCAGAGATGCAAAATATGCAAGAAAGTTTTGTAAAAATTATCGGTGTTGCTAATAAAAAGGTCAAAAAGAATTTAAAAGTAAAAGATGCTAAAACTGTCCTTAGAAGCGAGGCTAGTGAGAAAATTTTGGATATGGAAGCTATAAAAACTGAAGCTATGAGAAGAGCAAGAGATGAGGGAATTATTTTTATAGATGAGATTGATAAGGTGGCTGTTGGAAATGGAGCAAGGCAGGGTGATCCTAGCAAAGAAGGTGTTCAAAGAGACCTGCTTCCAATAGTTGAAGGAAGTAGCGTTGCAACAAAATATGGCACACTTGATACTGATCATATCCTTTTTATCGCTGCTGGGGCGTTTCATATGAGTAAGCCAAGTGATTTAATACCTGAATTACAAGGGCGTTTCCCACTTAGAGTGGAACTTGATAGTTTAGATGAAAATGCACTTTTTGAAATCCTTACAAAGCCTAAAAACTCACTTCTTAAGCAGTACACCGCACTTTTAAAAACTGAAAATGTTAACTTAGAATTTAGCCAAGATGGTATAAAAGAGATCTCTAAAATAGCTGCTAATACTAACGAAAATATCGAAGACATAGGAGCTAGAAGACTTCATACCGTGCTTGAAAAAGTAATGGAAGATATTAGCTATGAAGCAGATAGTTATAGTGGTCAAACTGTGAAAATAGACGCTGATTATGTAAAACAAAAAGTTGGCGAAATTTCAAAAGATGTTGATTTGGCAAGGTATATTCTTTGAAATCCTCAAGAAGTGGTTTTGTTTCGCTAATTGGTAGAACAAATGCTGGCAAAAGTAGCCTAATAAATTTTTTATTAGGCGAAAAACTCTCTATGGTCTCTCATAAGCAAAACGCCACTCGCCGTAAAATTAACGCTATTGTGATGAATGGCGATGATCAAATCATCTTTATAGATACCCCAGGCCTACATGAAAGCTCTAAAGTGATGAATAAGCTTATGATTGATGTGGCACTAAAAAGCATGGGAGATGCAGATTTAGTGCTATTTTTAGCTAGCGTTCATGATTCTACACAAAATTATGAAAAATTTCTAAATTTAAAACGCTCTGTTGGTCATATTTTAGTTTTAACTAAAATTGATGAAGTTGATGATAAAAAACTAGCAAATAAACTTATGGAATACTCTAAATTTAGTAAAGAATTTATCTCTCTTGTGCCAGTTTCTATCAAAAAAAATATATGTAAAAAAGCACTCCTTGATGAAATTTCAAAAAATTTACCACTTCATCCACACTACTATGATAAAGAACTTATTAGCACTACAAATACAAAAGATATATATAGGGATTTGATACTTGAAGGGGTATTTGACTCGGTAAGTAGTGAAATTCCTTACTGCACTGATGTGATTGTAGAAAGAGTTGAAGAAAGAGATGATATTGTTAAAATTTATGCCAAAATTATTACTGATAATAACCACCATAAAAAAATCTTGATCGGTAAAGGCGGAGAGACGATAAAACGCATAGGAATTAGATCAAAAAAACTCATTTCAGAATTTACTAAGGTTAAAATTTTTGTCAAACTGGAAGTAATAGTTAAAAAAGGATGGAATTTAGACGAAAACAGTGTAAAAGAGCATTTTATATATTGACTTTTTTTTAAAATTTATTTAAACTATAGTATTTAAAATTTACTTTAAGTGAGGGGATATGGCTAAGAGATCAAAAAAGAAGGGTGGCATTCCTATAGTTGCTATAAATAGGGCAACCGAAAATACCTTTGTTCTTGACGATAATATCATCAACAATTATGAAATGTCCAAAAGGGGTGGAAGAAAAGAGTTTTTTATTACCTATATTCCATATAGAGACATAGTTACGACAAATGTTGAAATAAATAGGGCAACACCAGATAATGAAATAGCAGACGCTATAACGATAAAAACTTATGAGGATTTATCACTTGATCCAGGTGATGATTATAAAATAACGTACTTAGAAGTGCCAGCAAATAGTAATGATAGTAGATATTACAATGTTTTTGCTATTAATAACACCCTACTTAGTGGGGACTTAGAGCCAATAGCTAATCACACTAGATATATTGATTATGTTGCAAAAGCTCCTTTTTTGATGAGTGCTTTATATAAGAGAAATATTGTTGTACCATCTGGGGTTGATTGTTTTGTTTATTTGCAAAAAGATGATGCATTTTTAACAATTTATCAAAATGGAGAGTATTTTGACTCAAGATCTCTTAGGTATAATCTAAAATTTATACATGATAAATACACTGAACTTACAGGCAATAGAGTTCCAGAACAAGAGTTTTATGATGATTTATCTAGAAATGGTGCAAATATTTCTAACGATCCAGTTTCTAGAGATTTTATGATACAAATTTTTGATGACATGATATTTTATATAGGTGATATAACTAATAGCATATCTAAAATTAACAATATTAAGATCGATAATATGTATTTTGGTACTGATATAGGAGATATACCAGGTATAGAGGTTTTCATACAAGATAGACTCGGTTTAAACTACAAGGCTTTTGATTTTTCTATTGCTATAAATCAGAAAGATTTTGATTTAACACAGCTTGATGTTCTTATGATGCTTATGGCTCAAGAGTATATCTTAAATAAGGATGATTCATATAACTATACACCATATGGTCGTCCACCTGCTCTTAACCAGAGGGAGAGTGGAAAACTTCTTGGAATTTGTGCGCTTGCCTTTATTGCTGCTATGGCTTATCCGATTTACCAGTATGGATATGGATTTTATAATCAAAAAGTAGCAGAAAAAACAGAAAAAGAGTTTGCCATAAAAGATGCAGAAAGAAATAGAGTTAGAAATACTTTAGCAGATCTTCAACAACAAATTGATGATACTGTTAAGAAATTCGAAGAACAAAATGGAATTCTTACTAAAAGAGTAGAGACTCTTGATGCAATGTTTGATAAAAAAGTAAACTATCCTTTAAGAAGTAAAGCTGTTTATGATATATCAGGCATGGTCAATTCTAATGAAGGTATGCTTACTAGGATTGAGTCAAATGATGAAAATATGACTTTCTCCGTAAGGACAGAAACAGAGAAAAAAATGACAGAACTCCTTAAAAATATAAGCAATACCGATGGTTATTCAGTCGATACTAAATCGATTATTTTAGATGAAAATAATGCTACAGTTGCATATGAGAGTAATGTTAGTGTTAATGTGGAGGTTGTTAGATGAGAAAGCAAGGAATATTAGATAAACTTGATGCCTACCTTATTGAAAGAGGTGCAAGTGGTGCTCAAGTAGTAAAAATTGGTGCGGCATTATTTGTTGCTCTTATAGTTTATCTTGGGGTTTTTCCATATGCTGAGAGTTATTTTAATGAAAACGAAACAAGGCTTAATACTGCTGTTAAAAATTTAAATGAAGCAAATAATTATCTTAGAACAAAAAATGATTCAACAATTGCAACTTTTCAAAACGATCTTGCAAATGAGCAAAGAAAGCTAGATGATGCAATAGCTGAGAATGACTATATTGACTCAAAACTTAAAGAAATTTCTGTACTTACTTATAATGAGCAAAATTGGGCTGATTTTCTTGATTCGCTTACCACATTTGCTAAAGAACATGATGTTAAAATTTATAAGATAACAAGTGATGTAGTTAAAGATGTTGTTTTACAAAAGGTTCAACCTATGCTAAATATATCTATTGTTGGTGAGGGGAACTTCCATAGTATGCTAAAATATATTAACTCTATAGAGGAATCAAAAATGGTTGTGGATGTAAATGGTCTTGAGATGAATGCTACAACAAAAGATGGTAAAAGCATAGGTAGTAATATTAAAATTTCAGTATGGGGGATGAAGTATAGATGAAAAGAGGCATTTTATTATTTATATCTTTAGTTGGATCTATGTTTGCACAGCCAGATACATCTAGGTATGACGAGAGATTTAATATGCTTAGTCAAAAAAGAGTGGGTTTGAGTGACCAGCAGATTATATCTTTACATAACCCATTTTCTCCTGCAAAAGATGAGGTTGTTAAAGATGTTTCACCTGATGAACTTATTGGTAAAGATTTGACAGCTATTATAGGTGATAGAGTTAGAATTAACAATGAGTGGTATACACTTGGTGATAATATTGGTTCTTTTAAAATTTTATCTCTTAGTGGCGATGGTGTTTTGTTGGAAAATGAGAGTGGTAAACTAGAATTAAAACTAAACAAAGGAAATAAAAATGTTATTATCAAATATTAGTAAAAAACTTACCTTAGCACTAGTGTTGAGCCTCAGTGCTAGTTCGCTGTGTGCTTCTGTATGTGACAGAAGAGCATTTAATATATCTGTTACAGATTCGGTTACAATTAATGATATCTTAATTCAACTTTCAGATACTTGTAAATTTAGTATAGTTGCAAAAGATGCTGTTGCAGCTGGTGAGCTTAATAAAGAAATAGTAGGTGTTAGTATAAAAGATATGTCTTTAAGGGAGGTATTTAATGTTCTTATAAGTCAAAATAATATGGAATATAAGTACATAAATAATGTCCTTCAGGTATCAGCACTTCAAACTAAAACTTTTAGACTTGACTATATTAAGGCTGTTAGAGAGGGAACTGCAAACCTAAAAGCTTCAACTGATTCTAGTCCATATGAGTTTGACGATGAAAGAAATAACGAGACAATGGAGGATAATGCCATTAGAGCAAGTGAGAAGTTTAGTTTTTGGGAGACATTGAGTGATGAGATAACTCTCATTATGAATAATGGTACAGAAAACTATGTAGCTGTAGCACCAATTATAAATGAAAATGCTGGGCTTGTAACTGTAACTGCAACTAAATCTCAATTAAATAGAGTTCAAAATTATATAGATGGTATGCAAAGTAGGCTTAAACAACAAGTTATACTTGATGTATCTATTATAGCAGTTGATATGTCAAATAGCTATAGCAAGGGTATTGATTGGTCTCAGTTTAAACTTGGATTTGATACATATCTTGATTATAGTAAAAATCATTTATCAGTAATGGGTACTGATGAGAATAAAAAATTTATAATGTAAGATATGATGAGAGTGGTAGAGTTATTCCTTGGAATGACCCAAACAACTCTTGGTTAAATAGAAAAGGAATAAATTCTCTAAAAAACTCTTTTAGTACAACACCAGGCGATGGCTTTGTTATAGGTGCAGGTCTTAACTTTAATATAGCTGGTATGATAAACTTTTTAGAAATGAGTGGAAAAACAAAAACTGTTTCTAGCCCAAAAGTTATGACTCTTAATAATCAACCAGCTATTATAACTGTTGGTAATGTTATCAATTATATCCTATCTTCAAATAGTGTTACATCTGATAGTGTATCAACAGAGGATAATGAGCAGTATTCATCATTTATTGGTGTTCTTTTAAATATAACTCCTACGATTGCTGATGATGGCAAGATTATGCTTAGAATAAATCCATCTTTAAGTGATTTTAAATATCCAGGCGATGATACCAAAGAAGCGTCTGATAATAGAAAAAAAGCTCCTGATACAATAGAGAAGAAGATTTCAACTGTTGTCACTGCAAATAGTGGAGATACTGTAATACTTGGTGGTTTGATTGAGCAGAAAAAAGGAAAAGATGGTACAAGTGTGCCAGTTCTTAGTTCTATACCATTGGTAGGAAATTTGTTTAAAAGTACTAGTGATGTTTTAAGAGTAACAGAACTTGTCTTTATTATAACTCCAAGGTTGGTTAACGATACTTCAAGACCTATTGGTGACTCTTTAAAAGAGCTTGGCTTTTCTAAATCTTTATATACATATGAGTAATAATTATACTGCTATAAAAGATATATTTATCGAGACTGACGATGTCAAAGATTTTGTTAATCTCGATAAATCAACTTTGGCTTATCATAAAATTTTAAGTGCACTGCAAAAACCACTTAAACTTATACTTTTTTATGGTAAGCCTGGTACTGGTAAAACTTTTTTGCTGTGTAAGATTAAAGAGGATTTGGAAAAAAAACTAGATGTTGTATTTTTTCCACAACCTTTTTTTGATGAAAAAGAGTTTTTTTCAGAAATGTATTTTCAAATCTTTGGACAATATGGAGATGTTGATGGTTATGAGAGCTTTATAAGACTATATAGGGATTATCTTGTTGATAAAAAAGATAGTGGTAGTCCAAAACAGGTAGTTATACTTCTCGATGAGGCTCAGTTATATCCACCTAATTTAATAGAAAAAATTCGTTTTTTGGCTGACACAAGACTTTTTAAAATTCTCTTTACAGTTCATAAAACAGATGAAGAGGATACATTGGCAAAAGACTACTTTAAGACGAGAATTTGGTCGAGTATTGAACTTCCAAATTCTACTCTTAATGAGCTAAAATTATATATTGAAAAAAAACTTATGTTTCATAATTTTCATCAGTATTATTATATGTATAATGATGAAAATTTTAATATCATTTATCATCTTACAGATGGTAATTTAAGGAATTTAAATAAACTGCTTTTTAAAATTTATGAGCTTTGTGAATATTATGAAGAGAATAAACCAACAGAAATTGGTGCAACTCTAAACCAAAAGCTTATAGAGATGGCAGCAATTAGTGCAGGACTTATAGATGCTTGAACATTTTGAAGTTGTAGAACTTGAACAAAAATGGAAACAATATAAAGAAGGAAGTAAGAAGTTTCCTTTGGTTTTTAAATTTGACAAGGTTGTTTTTTTACTTTTGACATCTGTAGCTGTAGGTGCTATATGTTGGCTGTTTTTTAGAACTAATAATAGTACTGATTTATCAAATCTTGAAAAAAATATAACTTCCACAACAATTATAAAAAAAGAAGAGATTGCAAAAGTTTCTGATAATTTGGAAGTTCTTGGTAATAATAATATTGATAATAATGAAGAAATAGCCCCAGTAGTTAACTTACCAAATAGAGGTGGCTTAAAGTTTAATGAGATAGGAGTTGATGTTAGTGTTGATTCTGGTGGATTTTCTATCAATAACTCATATGACTCAACAACTTCTGGGATAGTTGATGATAGACAATCTTTTACTGCCATACCAAAGGATGAAATTATTGATTTTGGTAAACCACCAACATCTCCTAAAGTAGCATCAAACATAGAAAATAAAACTCCTGCTAGATCTAGTAGCGACAATAGAGGAAAGATTAAAATTCAAACATCTAATCTTAAAACTGATAAAAGCAGTTTAGAGAGTAAATTTTACTCTACTGGAAATATTATGTACTCTCTTAGTATAAGTGAGAATGCTTATAGTAAAAAGAACTATGATGAAGCAATAAAATGGGCACTTATTTCAAATGAAGTTGATAAAAATAGTGCTCAAAGTTGGATACTGTTTGCTAAAGCTAACTATAAAAAAGGCAATAAACAAGATGCTCTTATAGCTCTTGAAAGTTTTAATGCCAAAAGGCAAAACCCTGAAGTTCAAGCAGTTATAAATCAGATAAAAGCAGGAACTTTATGAGATTTTTAGCTACTTTTATTTTGATATTTTCATATCTTTGGTCAATTGATGAGTATGATATTAAAAACTGGAATGATATTGGGCAATATAATAGAATTTGTAGCGATAATGTAAGGGAACTGTTTATTAAAAATCAAAATATTAGCATTGCAAACATATATGCAAATGCTTGTCTTAAGATGGATAAGATAAATGAACTGATAATTCCTATGGTAATGCTTTATAGCACCAAAGATGGAAGAGAAAACTCAGCTCTTTATTCAACTATTCTTTTTCAGAAAAAAATGCTCTATTTAGCACTAGTCGATGGTGTTGATATAAGTTATATTGTAACTCCTAAAGTAAACTATATTTTATCAACTGTGTTTGATAAATTTGTAGCTAAGGATTATGTAAAAAGTGGTGATATCTATAAAATGATTCTAGGCGAAAACGAAAAATGTGATCTTTTTATTGAAGAAGTTAATGGTATTAAGCAGATGGTTATTGCCATTTACAGGGATTCAAAGATAGTATCTATTAAAAAGTATTGGTGAAAAAATGGAAGAGATAGAGAAAAAAATAGTAGACTTGCTTGTAAAGGCTGAAAGAATTCCAGCTGGAATTGAAGATGAGATAGTCGAAAAGATGGATATTGGGCTTACTTTAGGTGAGGTTTTGATAGGCGATAACTATCTGACTGAAGATGAGCTATCTAACGTTTTAGCTGATCTTTACAGGGCTAATAAAATTACGCTTGATGAAGTTTCTGAAAAGTTTTTTATAGATAAAGATACATTTCTTTCAAATTTTGCAAGAAAATTTGGTATGGTATATATGAATCTAAATGATGTTGATATAGATTATAGAATTGCTGAAAGGACATCTCTTGCGCAGCTTAAAAAATTTGGTGCTTTACCTATAAAAGAAGATGATTTAAATATCTATGTTGCTTTAATGGAGCCATTTGATATAAATGCTCAAGATAGAATTCAAGCACTATTTAATAGAAAACTTCTTAAGGTTGTTTTAGCAGATCCCTTACACATTGAAAAATATTTAGGAAAAGTTGCCTTAAGTGAGAGCATTAAAGGCATTGTTGCAGATATCAGAAAAGAGTTATCTAGCACTAACGATCAAGGTGGAACAGATGGATCTACAAGTTCAGGAATTTTGCAACTTATTGAAACTATTATCAAACAATCAATTGTATCAAGAGGAAGTGATATTCATATAGAACCAACTGAGACAAACTGTGTAGTTAGAACTAGAATTGATGGAATGTTAAATGAAATTTTCATTTTTGATAGGGATATATATCCACCACTTGTTTCAAGACTAAAACTTTTATCAAATATGGATATATCTGAGAGAAGAAAACCACAAGATGGTAGGTTTTCTATGAAAATCAGTGATAAGGAGTATGATTTTCGTATTTCAACTCTTCCTATAGTAAATGGCGAAAGTATAGTTATGAGAATTTTGGATAAATCTAAAATTCTCATAAGTCTTGATAAGCTTGGAATGCACCCTGATAATCTTAAGAAATTTAATGCTGCAATGCACTCTCCTTATGGAATTATCTTAGTTACTGGTCCAACAGGAAGTGGTAAAACAACTACCTTATATGCAGCACTTAACGATATGAAAGATGTTGCAACTAAGATTATTACAGTTGAAGACCCAGTTGAGTATCAGCTAAATCTTATCCAACAAGTTCATGTTAATGAAAAAGCTGGTCTTACGTTTGCTGCTGCATTAAGATCTATCCTTCGTCAAGACCCAGATGTTATAATGATAGGTGAGATTCGTGACCAAGAAACACTAAGAATTGCTATTCAATCAGCCTTAACAGGACACCTGGTTTTTTCAACTCTTCATACAAATGATGCTATTAGTTCTATACCAAGAATGGCAGATATGGGAATAGAAAGCTATCTTATAAGTGGATCAGTTATGGCAATAGAGGCTCAAAGGCTTGTTAGAAAACTTTGTCCTAAGTGTAAAGAACCAACAACTCTGCCAAAGCATCTGTTGGATAATTTTAAGGATTATAAACTTCCTGAGAATTATCAGTTTTATAAGGCGGTTGGATGTGATGCATGTGGTGGTAGTGGATATGCAGGGCGTGAGATGATAAGTGAAGTTTTGCCAATAAGTGAAAAACTTCAAACTCTTATAGCAAATAGTGCTTCAAAAGATGAGATGAAAAAGGTTGCATATGATGAGGGTTTTATAGATATGTTTCATGATGGTATATTGAGGGCGGCAAGAGGCGCAACAAGTGTAGAAGAAATTTATAGGGTGGCAAAAGAATGAAAAATTATGAAGTTGAATTTGTTAAAGATGGTAAACGGCAGAAAATGTTTATCAAGGCAAGTGATAGTGTTGCTGCTAAGAATATTGCGAAAAGATCAAATAGCGGTACAATAATGAAAGTTGGAGAGACCAAAGAAGTTCCTATGGGTCAACAACTCGAAGAGCTTAAAAGCAGTGTTACAAGGCTTCTTGGCCTTAGTGGAAAGATAAAAATTCCTAATTTGGTCGCTTCTATTAGACAGCTTGCTGTTATGACAAATGCTGGAATTTCAATTCATGATAGCATTAAAGAGGTTGCAAACTCAACTGAAGATAAGAGATTAAAAGAGATTTTTTCTGTTATTAATGACGATTTAAATGCTGGCTTAAGTCTTTCTGAGTCAGTTACTAAATTTAAACAAGAGTTGGGTGATTTGGTTATTGCTATGGTAAGTCTTGGAGAGACTACTGGTAATATAGCAGAAGCTCTTGCCAAACTTGCGATGCTTCTTCAAGAAGTTTGGGATAACCAGCAAAAATTTAAAAAAGCTATGCGTTATCCTATTACGATTTTAGTAGCTTTAGCTGCAGCTTTTACTATACTTATGATTTATGTTGTTCCTAAATTTAAAGAGATTTTTGATGAACTTGGTGCAAATTTACCAGCTCCAACTAGATTTCTTTTTGCAATTGAAAACATTATGAGTAATTATGGACTATATGTTCTAGCTGGTATTATAGCTGCTATTTTTGGTATAAGGTATATGCTTAGGACAAGTGATGAGTTTAAAAAAGGCTGGGATAGGGGTATATTAAAAGTATATCTTATAGGAAGGATTATATTCTTCTCAACAATGTCAAGATTTACTCTTATATTTACTGAGTTAGTAAAAGCTGGTATTCCTATAGCAGACGCACTTGATACTGCAAATAAAATGGTTGAAAACCAAACTCTAAAAGTAAAGCTAGGAACTGTTAAGATAGCTGTTCAGCAAGGTGTGAGCCTAACTGATGCTTTTAGAAATACTGAAATTTTTGAAAGCATGCTTATACAGATGATTAGTGCAGGTGAACAAAGTGGTAGCTTAGATAAGATGCTTGGAAATGTTGCTGATTATTACAAGATGAAATTCGATGATATTATAGATAATATCTCAAGCTATGTTGAACCGATTTTACTTTTCTTTATGGCTGGTATGGTTCTACTTCTGGCACTTGGTATATTTATGCCAATGTGGGATTTGGGAAGTGCTGTAAAAAGCTAACTAAAATTTGGGCAACTTATGCCCAAATTTAGCTCTTTTAAAACCTTTTTTTGATACAATACCTTTCTTTAAATTTAACAAAGGAATATACTATTTTAAGAGAGATTATCTTTATTATCGCTGCTGGAATTCTTCTGTTTGTAGAGTTTGCTACTATATCTTTAAGTCCTGATGCTTTTGGAACACTTGGCGTGGCTATTGGTGAGCAAAATATCCTACTTTTTGGTTATTTTGCATATATATATCCAGTTGTTGGGATTGTTTTACTATATCTTACTTTTAGACATATAAAAAAGATAAATTTTAGATTTATAGAGCTTGTTTCAGGGCTTATACTTCTATTTTTTACCATTTTGATAGCTCAAGCAAATATATTTGTAATAAATGGTGGAAGGATAGGCTATTACATTGTATCAGGTCTTAAGGATATGATAGGAAGTGCTGGAATGTGGGTATTTATAGCAGTTATATTTGGTCTTTCTTTAGTGCTTATTTTTGAAGAAAAAATTGCTGTTATCATAAAAAAAGCTTTCATATCTACAAAAAAAGATTTAGAGATAAAAATAGATACTAGCCCCTCTAATGATGAAAATTTAGAAGTAAAAGAGGCTGCTACTAAGCCAGATATTAAATCTCAATCTAGAAAAAAACCAAAAGAGATAGATGTAGGGCTTGTGGAAAACATCTCAAAAGATGAGGAGTTATCACAAAATTTAGAAAATTTTAGTAGTGAAATTACAAAAAATTCTAATTTAAAACCAGAGGCTAAAAATGAATTTAAAAAAGTAGAACATCTTAGTGAAATAGCTGAAAACAAAAAACTTCTAGATAACTTAGAAAAAGGAAGTGTGCCTAAAGTTAAAGATTTTGAGTTACCGCCTCTTAAATTTTTAAATGACCCTCCAAAAAAGAAAAAAGCCGTGGATGAAGCAGAGATCGATCAGAAAATTTTTGATCTTTTAGATAAACTTAGGCAGTTTAAGATAAATGGTGATGTTGTTAGAACCTACTCAGGTCCTGTTGTTACTACTTTTGAATTCCGTCCAGCTGCTGATGTCAAAGTAAGTAAAATTTTAAATTTACAAGATGATCTAGCTATGGCACTAAAGGCTGAAACTATTCGCATACAAGCTCCAATTCCTGGAAAAGATGTAGTTGGAATTGAGATTCCAAACAAAGATATTGAGACTATTTATCTAAAAGAAATTTTAGAAAGTGAAATTTATAAAAGTGCAGCCAGCCCTTTAACTATCGCACTAGGTAAGGATATAGTAGGTCAGCCATTTGTTACAGACCTTAAAAAACTACCTCATCTTTTAATAGCTGGAACAACAGGTAGTGGAAAAAGTGTAGGGATAAATGCTATGCTTTTAAGTCTTTTATATAGAAATTCTCCACAAACTCTAAGGCTTATAATGATAGATCCGAAGATGCTTGAATTTAGTATATATAACGACATACCGCATCTTTTAACGCCAGTTATAACTGACCATAAAAAAGCTATCACTGCTTTGGCAAATTTAGTAGCTGAGATGGAAAGACGCTATAAAACAATGGCAAGTACGCATACTAAAAACATAGAAAACTACAACCAAAAAGCTACAAAAAAGGGCCTAGAGACGATGCCTTATATAGTTGTTATAATAGATGAACTTGCTGATCTTATGATGGTAAGTGGTAAGGATGTTGAGTTTTATATCGCCCGTCTTGCTCAAATGGCAAGAGCTAGCGGCATTCATCTTATAGTTGCAACGCAGCGTCCAAGCGTAAATGTCGTAACTGGGCTTATAAAAGCAAATTTACCATCTCGTGTAAGCTATAGAGTAGGTCAAAAAATTGATAGTAAAGTAATATTAGATCAAATGGGAGCTGAGAGTTTACTAGGGCGTGGTGATATGCTATTTACACCTCCAGGAAGTCCTGGTCTTATAAGACTTCATGCTCCTTTTGCTAGCGAAGAAGAAATTTTAAAAGTTGTGGAATTTTTAAAAGCACAAGGTCCAGCTATATATGATGAGAGTTTTTTAGTTGATGAAGAAAGTAGCACTTCAAGCTCATCTAACAGTGATGAAGCTTTAGAACTTGATGAGCTTTATAATGAAGCAAAAGAGGTAATACTAAGTGATGAAAAGACTTCTATTAGTTACTTACAGCGTCGCTTGAAGATTGGCTATAATAGAGCAGCTACCATAATAGAACAGCTTGAAAAAACAGGTGTTTTAAGTGAGCCAAATTCTAAAGGTCAGCGTGAGATATTGTGAAAACTGATAGAATTCTTTTTTATACTACATGTTTTTTGGTAGCTATAGGCATTGTATTTTCGCTATCGCTTAGTGTTTTTACGGTACTTCTTTTTGACTATAGCCACCTTCATTTTTTTATAAGGCAGTTTATAGTTGGAAGTTTTGGAATTTTTCTTATGTGGGTTTTATCAAAAATAAATCCATATAAATTTTTAACACCACTATGTTTGTTTATGTTTTTATCTATGCTTTTTTTGATGATTATAATGCCTTTTTTGCCATCTTCTATTGTTAGAGAGGTAAATGGTGCTGCTAGATGGATAAGACTATCGGGTTTTAGCTTTGCTCCTGTTGAGTTTTTTAAGATTGGATTTATATATTTTTTAGCTTGGAGTTTTACAAGAAAGATAGGAAATTTTAAAAAAACATTTGGTGCTGAGATAATGACTTTGATGCCATATATTGTTGTTTTTATGATTATTATTTATATTATAGGCGTACTTCAAAATGATCTTGGGCAAATTGTTGTTCTTGGTCTTGTGCTTATTTTTATGGTTCTTTTAGCTGGGACTAGTTTTAAAATTTTTATTTTTGGTGTATGTCTTGTAGCATTTGTTGTTGTTTTGGCTATTAATACAAGCGAGCATAGAATAGATAGAATAATGTCTTGGTGGGCAGGTTCTCAAGATATTGTACTATCTTTTTTACCTGATGATATTGCTTCAAGGCTTCAAGTTGAAGGTGGAGAAACACCATATCAAGTATCTCACTCTATAAATGCTATAAATAATGGTGGATTTTTTGGAGAAGGAATTGGACTTGGAACTTTTAAGCTTGGATTTTTAAGTGAAGTTCACACCGATTTTGTCTTAGCAGGTATTGCTGAAGAGATGGGTTTTGTTGGGATTTGTTTTGTTGTGGGGCTATTTTTTATTCTTTTATATAGAATTTTTAAGATTGGCGAGAGATCACAAAATAAGGTTTACTATCTTTTTTGCATGGGTATAGCTTTGATGTTTTTATTTACTATGATGATAAATGGATATGGCATTACTTCACTTATACCTATAAAGGGTATAGCCGTACCGTTTTTAAGTTATGGTGGAAGCCATCTTTTAGCAGCTTGTACATCCATAGGGTTAATTTTAATGATATCAAAGTATTCAAAGTTGGGTATTAAATGAGTTCTATAGTTGTTACAGGTGGTGGAACTGGTGGGCATTTGGCAATAGCTAAAGTTATAGCTACTGAGATAAAAAGTAGGGGCTTTGAGACTATATTTATCGGCTCAACTCATGGTCAAGACAGAGAGTGGTTTGAAGGTAGTAATCTGTTTTCTAAAACTTACTTTTTACAAAGTAGCGGGGTTATAAATAAAAAAGGTTTAGCTAAATTTAGCTCACTTTTTAACATTTTAAATTTATCAAAAGAGTGTGCTAACATTTTTAAAACTCATCAAATAAAAGCAGTCTTTAGCGTTGGTGGATACAGCGCAAGTCCAGCTTGTTTTGCTTGTGTTTTTACAAAAACTCCACTTTTTATCCATGAACAAAACGCCTTTATAGGGAGATTAAACAGGCTTTTTAAGCCATTTTCAAAAGGATTTTATAGCTCGTATTCTAAGCCAAAATTTGATTATCCAGTAGGTGGTAGATTTTTTCAATCAGCAAGAAATAGAACTAGTCTTAAAAAGGTACTATTTTTAGGTGGCTCTCAAGGTGCTAAATTTATAAATGATTTAGCTCTTGATTTAGCTCTTAATTTAACAAAAAAAGACATTTTAATCTCTCATCAGTGTGGAAAAGCAGACTTTGAAAGAGTGGCTAAATTTTACGCTGATAACTCTATAAAAGCTGATGTTTTTGCCTTTTCAAAAGAGCTTGACATTAAGATGAATATGGCTGATTTGTGCATAAGCAGAAGTGGTGCTTCAACTCTTTGGGAACTATGTGCAAATAAGCTTCCAGCTATTTTTATACCATTTCCTTACGCTGCAAATGATCATCAGTTTTATAATGCTAGATTTTTAGCTAACTCAAATTTGGCTAAGATTTTTAGACAAGATGAAATTTCACAAAATTTCATAGACGAAATACTATCTTATGACATTGCTACAACTAGTAAAAATTTAAGCAAAATTTTAAGCCCAAATGCTGCTAAAACCATAGTTGATGATATGTTTATTAAGCTGGGTTATTCCATAAATTCCTCTGCTGTTTGAGCAGCAAGGCGGAGTTTATCGCTATTAAAGTGAGTATAAATTCTTGATGTATTTAGGTTTGCATGACCTAAGGCTTCTTGGACTAAAACTAAGTCTTTATGCTTTTTATATAGCATCGTAGCAAAAGTATGCCTAAGCATATGAGCGCCATTTTTAGCCTTTCTAATTCCAGCCTTAAAGAGAATTTGCTCAACTATACGGCTTACATATGCTTGAGTTAAAGGGCGTCCTTTGGAATTTATAAAAACAAAGCCATCTTTATTTTCATAGTGTGTTTCTAAAGCGTTTAAGTGATCTTCTATGAGATGTTTTTTTACCATTACGATTCTATATTTATTGCCTTTGCCCCTTATCCTAAAAATAAAAAGATCACCTTCTTGGCTAATATCTCTAAATTTAAGGTTTAAAGCTTCGCTAACACGTATTCCAGTAAAGATTATAACTTTGATAATAAGCTTGTTTCTATTTGTGTTTTTTTTAAAATCACTTGCTTCTACAGCATCAAGAAATTCTTTTAACTCATCTTCGCTCATAAATTCAGGAAGTTTTGTTCCCATACTTCCACTTATACCACCCCAGTTTTTTAACTCTATACCAAAGTTATGACTTACTTGATTTTCTTCATTTTGTTTATCTAAAAATGAGAAAAAATTTAGCGTGGCTATGCGGTAGTTTTTCTTAGTTGCATCACTTAGTCCACCTGTCACACTAGCTAAAACTTCGCTTAAAAACTCCTCATCAATCTGCTTAAAACTATCAAGTTCATAGAAAAATATAGTTTCAAAGATTTTTTTGAGCGGATTAAAGTAGGTATTTATGCCCGTAATTCCAGCATTTCTAGCTTGTTTTACAAGCCCATCAAGCTCATCAAGAGTCTCTACGCCTTTAGTTAATGCAAAATTTACACTATTTAGTGCTTTTGGATCTTTTAGCTCTTTATTTGACAGTGAGCTTAATTTATACTTTATAAATCTACTTAGCCAAAAAATTGCTGAGGCTTTAAAGTTTTCTTTATAGTCTAGTTTATACTTCAAATTTTACTCCTTACTCAAATATCGATGCTGGAAGTTCAAGTATGTTTTTTATTAAGTTAAAAGGGCTCATAAGTATATCTTTTGCGACTTTATTTGAGTACACTGGGTTTTTTGTGGTGCCACGAATTTCAATTATAGTTGAAAGTGTTCTATCGCTACCAAGAAAAATTTGGTTAATTATAGGTAAGTTTTGTAGTAAACTACTAGCATCTTTTAGATACATAACTTCAAGATCAATATTTAAAGCACCTGTTTTTAGATCGATATCACCAATTCCAGCGATATCTGCGCTAGTACCAAGAAAATTCATTCCTTGAATGTGGATATCATTACCTTTTCTTGAAAAGTAAATTTTACCATCTTTTACAGTAAAACCTTTTTCGTTGAAATCAGGAGTTTTAAACGAAGCAAGAGATGGAATGGTGTTTAAAAAAGTTAGCATTCTTTGGTATACGATAAAATCCGTTAGATATGTATTTTGCATCAAAATCTCAGCATTAAAGTTATCAAGGTTTTCTCCAACTGCTTTGATGGTTAAATTTCCACCACTAAAGCTATTTCTTCCAAGAAAGTTATTAACGCTTTCTCCGATTAAATTTGTACCATTTAATACAACTATATTTTTATCTGTTTTAAAAAATAGATCGCCTTGTGGTATCATTTTAGCACTAAAATCTATATCTTTTTTATACAAATTTCCACTATATGAGCTTAAATTTAGGCTTTTACCGATATCTTTAAATATAATATCTGAGTTTTTTCCTCTAAAATTTACCTTTGGAAATTCCGAAGTTTTGCTATTTTCTTTAAAACTTAAAACCAGATCAATTCCGTTTACATCAACATCTACAACTTCGTTTTTAACGACGAAATTTAGCTTCCCACTCAAGCTTTTGCCACTAACGACAGTTGGTGAGATATTTATAGTAAAGCTATCATTAGAGTATGGAGCTTCATTTACTAAAAATGGCATATCAAAATTTACATTTTCTGTAGTGACTATAAAATTTTTAAAATCCTTAGTTGTAACTAAAACATTTCCACTTTTTATTCCTAAGTTGTTTAAAAGATTAGAGTAGGGTGCAATTTCGCTTATATTTGGCAGATTTATTGTGTTTTGGTTTTTGGCTAAATTTAGCTTTACTCCAAGTTCTTTTACATCTATAATTGTATTTTTACCAGAAAAATCAAGAATTACTTTTGAGTTTAAATTTTTTCTATCATAGATATCTGATAGTTTTATCTGGCTAAAATTTGTAGTGAAATTTCCTTTATTTGTCTTTGTATCTATTATCCCATTTATGTTGTTTGCGTTAAAAATTTTATTAAAGTTTAAATTTGCATTATTTATAGTGATTTTTGAGTTATCTATCTTTATATCAGCACTTTTTGAGTAAAAGCTCACCCCAGATATCTCAATATTACTATCTTGCAGATTGAAATTTCCACTTATATCAGTGGTATCTTTTTTGATATCAAGCGTTATTAAAAGATTGCTATTAAGCTTGCCACTTTTTTGTAAAAGCGGTAGTTTGACACCAAAATTTTTTATGACATTTAATATCTCATTATCAAGCAAACTATTCGTTTTTAAATCTATATAAACTTTTGTATGTTTGTCCATAAAGCCTTCTAGACTAACTTTGCTGCCATTTAAATCTTTGCTTTCAAAAACAGGATTTATTAGATCAAAATAGAGTTTTTTATCTTTAAATTTGATATCAACACTATCTGCGATGGCTGGTGGGCTATTTTTATGAAAATTAACCCAAACATAGTTTGCTTTTGCTACGCCTTTAAATTTATCTGGATGATAATTAAGAGTTTTTATATCAAATTCTCCCTTAAGGCTCTCTATTTCATACTCCAAAGCAACAACATTGCCATATATCCACTTTGATACCTCTTCATCAAGCTGTCCTATTTGCATAAGCCAAAGAGTTAAATCCTCAAGACTTGTAGCAGCAGCGTTTGATACTTCATACTTAATAAGACTATCTTTTAGCGTAAAATCAAGCTTTCCAGCTATTCCATATCCTACAAAAAATCCATCAAATGAGTAACTATCGTCTATTAAATTTGCTTTGCCATTTCCAGCTAGAGTTATATTTGCATCTTTAAAAGATAGCTCATCTATGGCTATTAAAAATTCATTTCCTTTTTTATTTAGATTTGCATCTACCTTAAGAAAAGGTGTGTTTATAAAAAATATATCATCTTTATATTTTGCTGAAATTTCGTTTTTAGCTATTTTTACTGATTTTAGATCGATCTCTTTAAAATACTCTCTTATATATTTAAAGTTATTTATTATCTTATCAAGTTCTACAGCAGAGTAGCCTTTTTTGTTATTTTTTGTATCATTAGAGTCAAAAATTTCTATATTTTCAGCTTTTAATATTAACTTTTTATCTAATTTTATATATAATCCTTTAAAGCTAAACTTTTCGTGGCTAAACTCATCAATGTTTATACCATGCTTTATAGCTATAAAACATACAGAAAGGGCAATGCCTAAAATGAGAACAATCTTAACAATAACATTTGCTATTTTCGATATCGCTTTTATCATAATATTTACTTTTTTATCCAATCTTGTTGCACCTGTGCCTTTTAAGGGCATCGTTGAAGTTCCAAAAGGAAGTGCAACTAAGATTATAACACATTTTTCTACTGCTTATACAAATTTCACCCCACTTGATCCACATATCTTAGATCGTCTTGGAAAAGTTCAAAGCGGATATTTAGATATCGGAAGTGAGGATTTAACTAAAATAGACTTTTTATATAAGCTTACTACAGCTAAACCTGCTATTATGGATATTACGCTAATTCCTGGCGAGACGACTATTGTTTTTCTAAAAGAGCTTGCAAAAAATAAAAATCTTGATTTTATAAAGTTAGAAAGTGAGTATAACGCTACAGCGCCTTTTTATGAAGGTTTTTTGATTCCTGAAACATATCATATGGCAAAGGGCTTAGATGAAAAAGGAATTATTAAAAATTTAGTAGAAAAATCAAACCAAATTCATAAAAGCTTATCAAAAAAACTAAGCGATGATAATAAAACTAAGTGGCTTGAAATAATAACTAAAGCTAGCGTTATCCAAAAAGAAGCAGCAGATGCTGATGAGATGAGAGTTGTTAGTTCAGTTATTGATAATCGTATAAAAAAAGGTATGAAACTTCAGATGGATGGAACGCTAAATTATGGTGAATTTTCACACCAAAAAGTAACGCCTGAACGCATTAGAAACGACACAAGTGAATTTAACACTTATATCCATGATGGACTTCCAAAAAGCCCAGTTTGTACAGTTTCAGTTGATGCTATAAAAGCTGCTATAAATCCAGCTGATACAGAGTATTTATACTTTATGAGAGATAAGAAAACAGGAAAACATGTGTTTACTAAAACCTTAAAAGAACACAATGAACAAGTAAGAATTCAAAGGAAATTAAGCAATTAACAAAGCTATGATAGAATTCAAAAAACTTAAAAAGGATAGAATATGATTATTTACACTTACACTGACGAAGCACCGGCACTAGCGACTTACTCGCTTTATCCTATCATCAAGCACTTTTTAGAAAAAGCAAGTATTGATATCACAACAGCTGATATATCATTAGCAGGGAGAATTTTAGCAAATTTTCCTGAGTATTTAAATGAAGATCAAAAAGTTAAAGACTACCTTCAAATTTTAGGAGAATTAACTAAAAAAAGCGATGCAAATATCATCAAACTTCCTAATATCTCAGCTTCTTTACCACAGCTTTTAGATTGCATAAAAGAGCTTCAAGATAAGGGTTTTAAGGTTCCTAACTACCCAAATGAGCCAAAAGATGAAAAAGAGCGTTTAATAAAAGAGCGTTACGCTAAAATTCTAGGAAGTGCAGTAAATCCAGTCTTAAGAGAGGGAAATAGCATACGAAGAGCTGCTGGCGCTGTAAAAGAGTACGCTAAAGCAAACCCGCATAGTAACGGCGTTTGGAATAAAAATACAAAGACAAAAGTTTGTTATATGGATGGCGGGGATTTTTACTCAAACGAAAAGTCTAAAATTTTTGAAAACAGTACAAATTTAGAAGTTGAATTTATTCCTAAAAATGGCGATAAAAAGCTACTAAAAGAGCTAAATATCCAAGCTGGTGAAGTTGTGGATGCTACATTTATGAGTGCAAAAAAGCTTGATGAGTTTATAGCTAAAAGCATAGACCTTGCTAAAGATGAGAGCCTTTTATACTCAGTTCACCTAAAAGCAACAATGATGAAAGTAAGCGATCCAGTTATATTTGGGCACTTTGTAAAGGGATTTTTTGATGAGGTTTTTACTGAATTTCAAGGTGAACTAAAGGCCTTAGGAGTTAATCCAAATAACGGCTTAGGCGATCTTTTTATAAAAATAGAAAATTCAAAACTAAAAGATAAAATCTTAGCTAAATTTGATGAAATTTACGCTTCAAGACCAAGTCTTAGCATGGTAAATAGTGATAAAGGCATAACAAATCTTCACGTTCCAAGTGATGTGATAATTGATGCTTCAATGCCTGCTATGCTAAGAAATAGTGGCAGACTTTGGGATAAAGATGCTAAAGAAGTAGAGGCTTTAGCTGTTATTCCAGATAAGAGTTATGCTGTAGTTTATGAGGCGATGATTAAGGATTTAAAAGAAAATGGCACTTTAGATCCAAGCCAAATAGGAAGTGTGACAAATATCGGTCTTATGGCTAAAAAAGCCGAGGAATATGGAAGCCATGATAAGACTTTTATCATAGAAAGTGATGGACAAATCATAGTAAATGACTCAAATGGTGAAGAAATTTTCAGATTTGAAGTAGAAAAGGGCGATATTTTTAGAATGACTCAAACTAAAAGTGAGCCTATAAAAAACTGGGTAAAACTAGCCTTTGATAGAGCAAAGCTAACGGGCGAAAAAGCAATTTTTTGGCTAGATGAAAAAAGAGCTCATGATAGAAATTTAATAATGCTTGTAAAAGATGAGTTAAAAAAGTATGACTTAAAAGGCTTTGATTATGAAATTTTAGATCCATTTAGCGCAACGCTTAAAACAAATCAAACCATAAGAGAAGGTAAAAACATTATAAGCGTAACTGGCAATGTTTTAAGGGATTATTTAACTGATCTTTATCCGATTTTAGAGCTTGGAACTAGTGCTAAAATGCTCTCAATAGTTCCGCTTTTAAATGGTGGCGGTATGTTTGAAACTGGAGCTGGTGGGTCAGCACCAAAACATGTTGAACAACTAGTAAGTGAAAACCACCTAAGATGGGATAGTTTAGGCGAGTTTATGGCATTAATCGTTAGTCTTGAACATTTAGGCACACAAAATGCTAAAATTTTAGCCAAAGCTTTAGATAAAGCTGTTTCAAGGTTTTTAAAAGAGGATAAAAGTCCTAAAAGAAGAGCAGGAGAACCAGATAATAGAAACTCACACTTTTATTTAGCTATGTATTTTGCTGATGAGTTAACTAAAACTGAGCTTGGAAATATCTACTCAGACTTAGCTTTAAACCTTAAAAACAACGAAGCAAAGATTAATGATGAGCTTTTAAGCGTTCAAGGAAAAAGTGTAGATCTTGGTGGGTATTATAAATTTGATGATGAAAAAGCATCTTTAGTTATGAGACCTAGCAAAACCTTAAACGATATCATAAACTAAAAGGAAAATTCGTGAAAGTAGGAATCATAGGAGCTGGAAATATCGGCTCAGCTCTTGCTAGTTTGCTTATGCTAAGTGATTTTGTATCTGAAATTTCACTTATTGATATTAGGGATGATTTTGTAAAAGGTAGAGCTTTAGATCTAGAAACTATGAGTGTTATTTTAAAAAAAGATATCAAAATCAATCACTCTAAAAGCTATGAAATTATTAGAAATTTTGACATCTTAGTTATCACAGCTGGAGTTGCTAGAAAGCTAGATCAAACTAGAGATGATCTTCTTAAAATAAACGCTAGTATAATAGGCGAAATTTCACAAAATATAGCCAAATTTGCACCAAATTCTACTATGATAATGGTTACAAATCCTCTTGATGTTCTTACTTACTACGCTTATAAAAAAAGTGGCTTTAAGCCTAGTAAGGTTATAGGTATGGCAGGAGAGTTAGACTCAGCAAGAGCAAATTTAAATTTAGCTAAAAAAGAGCAAATTTCACCCCTTAAAGATAGTGCTTATGTATTAGGTACGCATGATGATGAGATGATTGTAGAGCCAAATTTTATATCTGATGAGACTAAAAAAGCTGGTCAAGTTATTACTAAGCTAACTGGTAGTTCAGCATATTTTGCTCCAGCAGCTGCTGTTTATAAGATGATAAAGGCTTTGAAATTTGGTGGAGTTGTGATATGTTCGGTTATTGATGAAAACAGGGGCGTATCGTATGGACAAAAGGTTTTGCTAAAAGATATGGAGGTTAGTGAAATTTTAAAATCTCCAAAGATTGATGTTACAAATTTAAAAGACAAAATATCTCTTTTGGAGTGATAATTAAATAATATTTAAAAAACAGTTATAAAATTTAGCATTTTAGAAAGCTAAGGAAAAAATTTATGGAAAAAGAAGTTGCGGTTTGGACTGATGAGAGTCGTTGTAAGGGATGCAATATCTGTGTAAGCTACTGTCCTAGTGGGACTTTAGCTATGAGATATGAACCAAGTGCCATTCAAGGCATTATGATAGAAGTAATTGACGCTAGTACCTGTATCGGGTGTAGGGATTGTGAGACGCATTGTCCTGATTTTGCTATATTTGTAGCTGATAAAGGCTTTAAATTTGCAAAACTAACTCAAGAGTCAAAAGCTAGAAGTGAAGCGATAAAATCAAATAATTACATGCTTCCAGAGGATTTTGGAGGTGATAAATGAGAGAGCTTATAGCAGTTGGAAATTCTCTTGTGGCAAAGGCTGCAGTTGAGTGCGGATGTAGGTTTTTTGGTGGATATCCTATAACTCCATCTAGTGAGATAGCTCACGAAATGAGCTCACTCTTACCAAAAAATGGTGGAACTTTTATCCAGATGGAAGATGAAATTTCAGGCATTTCGGTTGCTATTGGTGCTTCTATGAGCGGAGTTAAGGCGATGACAGCTAGTAGTGGACCTGGAATTTCACTTAAAGCTGAGCAAATCGGACTAGCTTTTATAGCTGAAATTCCACTTGTTATTATAAATGTTATGCGTGGTGGTCCTTCAACTGGACTTCCAACTCGCGTCGCTCAAGGTGATATTTTACAGGCTAAAAACCCAACTCACGGGGATTTTCAAAGCATAACTTTAGCACCTGGAAATTTAGAAGAGTGCTACACTATGACAATAAAGGCATTTAACTTAGCTGAGAGATTTATGACTCCTGTATTTTTGCTTTTAGATGAGACTGTGGGGCATATGCAAGCAAAGGTGAGCATTCCTGAAATTTCAGACCTTGAAGTTATAAATAGAGCTGTATTTAAAGAAGATCCAAGCGAGTACTTGCCATATAAAGCAGGAAAAGACGAACCAGCCATACTAAATCCTTTTTTTACAGGTTATAACTACCACATAACCGGACTTCATCACGGAAATAGCGGTTTTCCAACTGAAGATGGCACTATAGTTGACTATAATATAAAAAGGCTTTTTAATAAAATTTTAAACCATAAAGATGAAATTTTAGAATTTGAAGAGTATTTTTTAGAAGATGCTGAAATTTGTATTATAGCGTATGGAAGCCTAAATTTAAGTGTAAAAGTAGCGATAGATCGCCTAAGAAGAGATGAGGGTATAAAAGTAGGGCTTTTTAGACCCATAACTCTATGGCCAAGTCCTGCTGAAAAGCTAAGAGAGGTTGGTTCTAAATTTAAAAAGCTCTTAGTTATAGAACTAAATTTGGGTCAGTATTTAGGCGAGATAGAACGAACCACAAAAAGAGATGATATCTATACTTTACTTAAGGCAAATGGTCGCCCAATAAGTCCTGATGAGATAATAGCTAAGGTTAAGGAGATGGAAAATGGCATTTAATTATGATAAATATTTAAGGACAGATAAGCTTCCAACTCTATGGTGCTGGGGCTGTGGGGATGGTGTGATACTAAAAGCAGTTATTAGAGCTATGGATACACTAGGCTGGGATAGTAAGGATGTTTGTATCGTTAGTGGAATAGGGTGTTCTGGAAGATTTTCAAGCTATATAAACTGTAACACTGTCCATACAACTCACGGCAGGGCCATAGCGTACGCAACCGGCATAAAACTAGCAAATCCAACTAAAAATGTTATCGTTATAACTGGAGATGGCGATGGTTTGGCAATCGGCGGAAATCACACAATTCATGGCTGTAGACGAAATATCGGACTAAATCACATCTTAATAAATAACTTCATATACGGACTTACCAACTCTCAAACTAGCCCAACAACACCAAAGGGCTTTTGGACTGCTACGGCAAATAAAGGTAACATTGATCCAAATTTTGATGCTTGTAAACTTGCAATCGCAGCAGGAGCGACTTTTGTAGGTAGAGAAAATGTCATAAACTCAGACCGCCTTGTTAAGCTTTTTGTTAAAGGTTTTGAGCATGATGGGTATAGCTTTTTTGATATATTTTCAAATTGTCATGTAAATTTAGGAAGAAAAAACAAAATGGCACAAGCTACTGATATGCTCAAATGGATAGATGGTATGTGCGTAAATAAAATCAAATTTGATAAACTGACTAAAGAAGAGCAAGTTGGGAAATTTCCAGTAGGTGTACTTCACGAAGACAGTAGCCATATAGAGTACACTAAAGCTTATGCTAAAGTTATAGATGCATATCAAGAAAACACAGCGATAAATTTCAAGGATATAGTATGAAACAGCTGAGATTTGTAGGAGTTGGGGGGCAAGGCGTTATTTTAGCAGGGGAAATTTTAGCTGCTGCAAAGATAAAAGATGGTGGATACGGCGTAAAAGCATCAACTTATACTTCGCAAGTTAGAGGCGGTCCAACAAAGGTTGATATTTTACTTGATGATGAAGAGATAAGATATCCATATGCTGATGAAGGAAATATTGATTTTATGTTAGCAACTGCTAATAAAAGCTATCAAATTTACAAAGATGGCTTAAGAAATGGCGGTATAATGGTCATAGAACCCAATTTGGTAACTCCAAGCGATGAAGATAGAAAAAGGTGGCAAATTTATGAAATTCCTATCATATCTATCGCAAAAGATGAAGTTGGAAATGTCATAACCCAAAGTGTTGTTGCTTTGGGTGTGGCTGTAGCTTTAACTGGTGTAATGGATTTAGAGTTAGTAAAAACTAAAATGCTCTCATCTGTTCCAGAAAAAACAAAAGAAATTAATGCCAAAGCTTATGATTTTGGAGTAAAAGCAGCACTGGCTGCAAAATAAATTTAAAAGATAAAGCCATTGTTTTGTATAGATAATAGAAATTTTATAAAATTTAAAATAATCTATTTTGGTGTGTAAAATTTCTATTATTAAATTTAAATTTTATTATATATTTTCATTTAAAAATTGTAAAATTTAGCACTAATTTGAAAAAAATAAAATTTTTTATTCTATTTTTCATAACTTTATAGTACAATATAGACATTTATACTTAAAGTGTTAAGTAAATAAATTAAAAGGACATGTATGAAACGAGGTTTTTCTATGATAGAGCTTGTTTTAGCTATAGTTATTATTGCTATTTCGATTGCATCCTTGCCAAGAATAGTAAGCAGCTCTTTAGGCTCAAATAGCTTTATTGTATCACAGCAAGAAGCTGTACTTCAGTCAAAGGCATTGATGGGTAAGGTTATGATAAGACCATTTGATAGTACACATATTGCAGCTAACTGTCGTACTAAAAGTATCGCTGATGCTGCGAATTGTAATAATGCACCATTTTGGGAAAATATAGCTAGGGATTTTGAAAGAGAAACTGCTGGTGCACTTCTTTTTGTAAATAATTTTAAGACCACTGAGTGGAGTGCACCAATTTTTAATTATGCAGAAGCGCCAGGTGTATATTATAATGCAAGTGGGGTTGTTACTGATGGAGAACTATCAAGGTCTTTTGGAGATAGGAGTGCAGGAGGGGTTAATGTGGCCATCCCATCATCAAATTCTTCTGATTTTCTTAAAAACTCATTTGGTCTTAACCCTGATATGAATGATATTGATGATTTTAGTGGACCTAGTGGAAATTTTATTGGTAGTTTTCAAGGAAATAATTCTGATTCTATATTTAGATTAAATTTTGCTACTACCGTTACTTATTTTGATGATAAAAATTTTATCAATCCAACAGGAAAAACTATAAAAGCAGATATTAAGACAGCCGCTACTGGTGGTGGAAGAATTAATACTATAAGCAATATTAAATTTATAGAAATTCTCACAACTGTTCAAGATGATATAGACGCAGGTTTACCACAAGAAGAAAGTCGGCGTGTGATACTTAAGTCATTTGCTGCAAATGTTGGTACGCCAAATGTATATAAGAAGGAATGGAAATAATGAGAGCTTTGATAGACTATAAACTTAAAAAAGCCTTTACTATGATAGAACTTATCCTAGTAATTGTTATCGTTGGTATATTAGCAACAATAGCTTCTGATATTTATCTAAATATTTATAAAAACTATGCTATAACAAGAGTTGTTGATGACCTTGAGTCTAGGACAGAGATAGCATTAGAGCAAATTTCTTCAAGACTTAGTGATAGAATTCCAGAATCTGTCATAGCAAGAGACATAATAGCGGGCAATAATAATGACAGGCTGTACAATGCACATAGAATTCCTGTCCATGCTGACCGAAGTCTAGCTCTTGAGTGGATAGGTTCTAGCGTAGAGACTAGAAATTTATCAGATACTACTTTAGCTAATACGATTGGTTGGAGTGGATATGTTGATTTAGGTGCTAGTGGTGGTAATACAATAAAAACTCTAGGTAGTAACTTAAATAACACAGAAAATATTCTTAATACTTTAGTTGGTAATAAAAATGATTTAGCTTTGATTTTTTCTGGCCTTTTAAGCTATAATGCTAGAGAGAGTAAAAATGGTTTTGGTTATCAAGATTCTAGTGAAGCAGCAGATATGAAATCTAATAAAATAATGCGTGTGGATATAGATAGTAAAGATACTTTTAAAGTTCGAACAGATAGTAGTTTTAACTTAGGTCAGATAACAGATATGTATCACTTAGCACATAGTGCTTATGCTATAGTTCCTGAACCTAGCGGTACAGCAAATGGAATGCAGTTGTATAATCTAGTTTTGTACTATAACTATAAGCCTTGGGCTGGTGAGGCCTACTCAGATGCTAATACTAAAAGTGCTTTGCTTTTAGAAAATGTTACTCTGTTTAGATTTAGAGGACTTGATGGAGCTATGGAGATGAAGATATGTATCACAGACCCTAGTGAGAATTATAACTTTTTTGCTTGTAAAACAAAGGCGGTGTTCTAATGAAAAGAGGATTTAGTTTGATAATGGCGATATTTTTTGTGGTTATAATAGCAACTCTTGGTATGCTATCACTTAACTTCTCAACTAAAACAGGCAAACAAACTGTAAATTTATACTTAAGAGAGCAAGCTGAGCTATACGCAAAAAGCGCTATAGACTTTACGGTTCTTGCTATGCAAAGAAATGACTATTCAAAAAATTGTTTGGATAACCTGACTATAAAATTTGATGATACTTTTAGTGCTAATGTTGATATTACATATCTTGATAGTGCTATGACTGGATGTAAAAACAGGTCAGGTGGTGCAGTATCTACTTATTCTGTAAAAAGTGGCAAAGGAGATAATATAGCAATATTTGATGTTGTGGTTAGTACTGCATCAGGCGTTAGCCCTGAACCTATAAGGTTTCACAGAAGGACTATACAAAGACCATAAGTAAACTATTTTAGAGCTTAAATGCTCTAAAATTTATAAAAGTTCTACAAGTAGAGTTTTTATAAATTTAAGCCTTTTAAGGAGGAAAAGTCATGAAAACAAGTGTGTTTTTCAAAAATTTATTAGCTACTTTTACTTTGGTGCTTTTGTCATCAAGTCTTAATGCCGATGGTTTGAGTCCAGGTGATTATGGTGGAACGCCTTGCCCAAATGGTGCTGCATTTTGTCCACCAGCAGAAGATGGCTCTATAATGGGAAATCTCAATCTATTTTATGGTAATGGTAGAAATTTAAACAAAAATGAGTGTAAAGCTCTCGAATATAAAGATAGATGTAGTTCAACTAGAAGTAGATACTACTGGCAAAATGATCATTGCTGGGAAGATACTGATTGTACAGGTAAAGGCTATCAAAAACTAATGAAAACTGGTGTTCCGATTTATTACCAAACAAATATACCTAGTAAAGATGGAAGGGTTGGTTCTTTCTCATCTTTTAAAACAGACCCCTCATACTCATCTTTAGTTTATGGAGACTACGCTGTTGCTGGGGAAAGTGTTTTGAAATTTAAAAATGCTGTAGGACGTATGGACTTTGAACCTGCAGAATATGAAAAAGATGGTGGTAGTGACTTTGAGCTAAATGGTAAAAAAAGTACTATGTATCTACCAGCTAGTATAAAGCCTGAGTATATCAAATACGCCCGTGTTACATGGGTGGGAAGCATCCATACGACAAATTTTACAAACTCAAAGGTTGCTAATAATGTATTTGAATTAACATGTACAAATTCTGCACAGCAGTTGATCTTAAAATCTGATAAGAAGCAACTCTCTCCAAATTGGATACGAAATATTTGCGAAAATGCACTTAAAAGTCGCAAGGTGCATGATGTGGATTGCGGTGCCATACCAAGTATGGTGGAAAATGGTGTTTACGACCCAGTAAAAGGTAATGATTACTTCATAGATCTTAAAAAATATAATGATCCAGGAAACTATGTGACCTATGTGGAAAATGGTGAAAAACCAGTCTCAAATAAGCCAAAAGCTTTTTTTACTTGTAAAGATGAAAGCGTTTCCCCATGGATGAAAAAAGTTAATCTAAAGCCTATCTCCTCTGATGCTATTAAACAGTGTAAAGAAAAATTTCCAAATGCAGATTGTGATAAAATGTTAGGGAATTATGAGGATTATTATTATCCTGTTAGTGAGAGCAAACCTGCACCTGTTAGAATTGATATTCAACCAGATACAACAAAGCTTTTAAAAGAAGATGTGGCTAGTAGAAAAACTTCACTTAGACAGATGTGTAATGAAAAATTTGGAAATAATCCAGATTGTAATAGATACTCAGATGATCCTATATATAAACCCTACACACAAGAAGAATTAGAAGGTCTAATAGTAGAAAAAAAAGAGATAATTGCTGGTCCAACAGTTAAAGTTCCAAAAGTTACATTTTTATGTTTTGATAAGAGCAGCCTACATGGATATTCTACTGGTCTTGGCTATGCGTATCACAATGATAAAATGAAAAATACTCTAGAAAATGTAAAGTCAGATTGTAAGCAAATTCTTAAAAATAATACTTCTTTGTGTGATAAATTAACTAGTGATAATATAAAAGGCTATGAAAATTCGCTTCGCTTTGCTGGTACAAATAATCCAGACCTTGCTAAGCAAATCAATACAAAAATGTTTCCTAGTATAAAGCTAGAATGCCCAGGAGCAGGAAGGGATTGTAGCTATATAGATGGTTATAGAATATCTCAAAAAATGTGTAGGCTTCAAAAAGTAGAAGAGGTCTCAACCCCAGGAACTACTGAACGCACAACAGAAGGTTTTGTGTGTGATTTATATCCTGAGAGATGCGAGGCAAACCTACCTAGCTGGAAAAATATATCTCTAAGCGGTGGCGTTGGAGAAGATACTGAAACATTTTGTAAAGAAAATCCAAGCCAGTGTGTTCAAAATGTAAAAACTTGTAAAGCTTGGGAGTATGGAACTGACAATTCAAGTTATTGTGATAAAAATAAAGATAAATGCGAAATGGCAAATTTTTGTATGGGATATAACTATATCTCAACTAAAGCACCAGCTAAAAACACTAATTCAAGAGATAATCTAAACATAGCCGAACTTGCAAGAAAAGAACTAGGTGGATATCGCAATATGTCCTTAAAAGTAGGAAATGGCGAAACTACAAAAGTAGAAGCTAGAGATGAGGATATATACTACACTATGTCACTTGACAACACTCAAGCAAACGGGCAAGGCTCTTTATGGTTTATATACTCTGCAAGTGCTGATGTAACGGATTATGTTAAAAACGCTCTTTCTATGACGAATAACTCATCATCAGGAGATATCTGGGAACTACCAATAATTGGTGGTGATGTTTTAACTTCTGATGGAGAAGTTATAAATGGAAGAGCATTTTGGCATCTAGGTAGGGAGTTTAAAAGTGGTTGGCTAACAGCAAATTTTGGCTCATATCTTTTAACTATCGTTTATAGCAATGACAATGTAGCAAAAGAAATGCCTGATAAAAAGAGCAAAACATATCAATTTTATAAACCTAAAAATGTTACTATTTTTAATGGATTTGCCGCACTTAATGACCCAGATATAAATAATCCTCAAGGTGCATATCTTGACTTTGATATAGGTGGTTTTTATACTCCAAGGCAAAAGAACTATGATGCTAAAGCCACAGTTTATGCTGCATCAAACGCAAACTACTTTAACCCAGGAGATAAATTTGCAGTTTCATATAAAGGCAATCCAAACGACCTTAGAAAAGCATATAACAGTATAACAAATGGATATAACTTCTCAGGTGGTAGAGCTATTGTAAAACCAGGAGATAATGATGTATCAGTTATAGATCCTAACAAATGGCGATCCATATCTATAAACTCATATATCTTAAATAAATTTAAAAATCCTGATGAGAAAACGCAGTTCATGGTGCCAGAACAAACTAATATCCATTTTCAATATGGTGTATTAGCTCATAATACTTCAGGTGAACAAACCTACCCAAGTGTTATAGCTTTTTCAACAGATCTTTATGTCCCTGAAGTTTGCTACTACAGCACAGTCTATAATATGGCAGGTAAGAGCTCTAGGGGAAAAGATGGTTTTGTTGTAACACCAAATGAAACATTGAGAAATCAAGTCTATTTTACTATTCACAAAAATTCTGACTCTTACGACTCAGAAGGTCTTGTTATAGTTCCAAAACTATCAAGAAACCTTGTATATATAGATAATTCTACTAAGGTAAGTAACCCAGGTGATCACGACCCAACTGGCTTTGATAACCTAGAGTCTATAGAAGATAATAAAGCCAGCAGAGCTAATAAATACTATAACAAACTCGAAGGTAAAAACTATGAACTATACCTAGGTAAGGGTGCTGGAGTTAAAGTGGGAAATAGTATCTCTGGTGGTACGCTTACAAAAGACACAAAAGCATATGTTGAATTTAAAACTAGGATAGGTGGCTACTATGAAGAGCCAGTTTATAAGTACAGCTTCTCTTTAAAAGGTGTTACTATGGACTATCAACTTCAAATGCAGCAATGCCCAAATCCAATCGGTAGCAACGATACTAACATAGTAGAACTTGTTCCTGTAGAGGGCTTGATAGTTGTAAATGAAAACTATGAAAAAAAAGGAGATGATGTTAGCTTATATACGCAAGTAGCAAACGAGCCATTTAATCTTAAGTTGGTTTATGATCAAAATATAACTGATATGAATGATACAAGAATCACAAATATTTTAGGTGATGATAAATTAGCTGAGCTGCTTTGTGGCAAGGGATCAAACCCTACTGATCAAGGTTGTGCTGCTAAAATAGAGAAATTTGAAAAAGATAGAGCAGAGCAGGCAAAGGAGATAAAAAAGACCGATGATGAACGAATAGAAACACAAAAAGAGCTCTACAATAAACAATCAGAGCTTTCAGCGGCAGAAAAAACACTACAAAATGCACAAACAGCATATAATGAAGCAAAAAATAAGTATGATGCAAATAAAGATGACTCTGGGTTAGAAGCTGCTTATAAAGCTAGTAAAAAAGCTCTTGATGATGCTAAGAAAAAAGTGGATGATTTAAATTCAAAAATAAATGATTTAGAACAAAATCTAGAAGACATTAAGAAAAAACTAGAAAAAGCTAAAAAAGATTTACAAGATACTGAAGCACCTATTAAAGATGAATTCGTTAATAGATTTTCAAGACTAGATGGAGTGTTTGTTACGACTCTTACTACTAATAGTGCACTTGCTAAAACAGGTAAAGCCACTAAAAAAGAACAGTGCGATTATGTTGTTAAGAACAGCTATGATTCAAGCTCAAAAGAGTGGTTTCAGTTTAAGCATTTTCAAGATTTTGCTATGGGTGATGATAAAGCCAAAAAAGTAGGTGAAGATGGCACTATAACCCTAATAAATGATGATAAAAGCAAAGATCATGCATATAACTCTTATGAATTTTTCTCTGATGAAAATTCTGATAAACCTATTATAGATATGAAAAAAGTAGATATAGGCTTAGCTAGGAAAGATTATACATTTGCTGTAAGTTATATACCAAGCGGACAAGAAACACTTACTAATTGTCAGTATGATTGTATAAAAAATAATACTAAAGATGGCATAAGAGACATGGAAAAGATAAAAGCTTGCCAATCAAAGTGTAGTGCGGACAATGACCAGCAAATTAAAGATGAAGTTTATAGAATAAACATCTGCAATAGTGATGAATTTGCTGTAAGACCAGCTTACTTTAAACTATCAAAAAAGGTAAAAGATCTATATACTGCTGGTGATAGTAAACTTGCTAGTGATTTTAAATCAAACATATATCCATCAGATAAGGATGGCAATTATGTTTTAGGATATGATGCTTTACTACAGCCAAGTACATTTGATAAAAATAAATCACAAGAAGAACAACAACCAGAACCAAGTACTATATTTGCTCAGTTATCCACAAAAGAGTGTTTAAATGAAAAAGTAGCAAATGTATACTTAAAAGGCGATGAGATTTTTTATGCAAAAAGTAGCACTGATGTAAGTAACTCAGCAGGAGTTGCTATAAATACTTTGTGGGATAGAAGTGAAAAATCTTCAAATAACTTAATAGCTGATTTTAAGTACGAAAAAGATTTAGCTGATGAGATAAAAACATATAACTCTATAACTACAAAAGATAACTTAAAAAGAAAGGCTAACAATAGCAAGAAGTATTCTGATGTCAGCCTAGGTAAGTTAGGAGCTCTTAACTACTACAATATAGGATATGCTAGAATGAGACTTACTGATAGTGCTTGGACTGCTGATGATAGAGCTGATTTTGGGTTTGGATGTATAGAAGGTAACTATACATATAAAACTAAAAATAACAAAGGTAAAGTTGGTTGTTATATCGGTATGGATAATGATCAAAAATTTGATCTATTGGGCATAGGTAGCTCAGTTGTAACAGAAAACAGACTTGATAATCAAGATTTAGTTCTAAAATTTACTTACGATACGCTTAAGACTGATATAGTAAGTCTTGATGATGCTACAACTAGGAGTAATGACGGTAGAGTATACGAATATACATACTTTAATGATTTTGAAGCATCTAAAAGAATGGGTGCAGATATGACTATACTATCAAAAGCATTTGTACCAACAACAATAAATGGAAAAGAGCATAATATAACAACCACTCTTTATAATGGCGGTTGTTATTCAAGAGATATGATATTTGGACTTGATTTTACTTTTGATTGTAATGATAATGCCGATAAGATTTCTTCAGCAAATAGATGTGGTAAATTATATAATAGAGCTGAGTTTTGTAAAAATAATATCCTAGACTCAAGATGCTATAAAAATGTAACATTATTAGCTGAACAAAAGGCAGACTACGATGCAGATGATAACCTTACAAAGGGTATTAAATTTTCAGCAAGTGGTGGCATAGAGCATTTCACAGATAAAAGAGACAAGTATAAAAAGATAGAAAATATAAATTTTGTTAAAAACAGTGGAAAAGGTTCAATTACCAATGTATTTGATGAGCTTGAGAACATGTTTGAAAATAACAAAACCACACCTTATAGACTTCCAGTATTTGTTGCTCCTAAGGAAGAGTTTATAAATGGAGAAAACAACGGCACTATAAAAATAAATTTTGCTAGAAGTGTTAAAACTCCACTAAATCCTAAAGTAATATATGCTCAAGACTTTAAGAAAAATAGTGCAGTTGATCATTTTGAAGAGGGGCTTGATACAGATAACGAGATAACAGAATATGAAATTAAAACTGACGGCATAAAAGCTAAAAATATTAAGTTTTCTAATTTAGCTGATGTTAGCAATAAATCACCATTAGATTTTTATTATGGCTATGTGAATGCTGAGAAAAATCAGTATACTTGGGATATAGACTATGTTGAAGGCATAAGAGATGAACAAAATGTAGATGTATACTCTATGATTTATCTTGATTATAATGGATCGGGTGATATTAGTCCTAAGTTGTCTTTGATAGCCAATGATGATGATTTAAATAAAAATGTAACTGGTGTTAATGACAAACTTTACTATGTTGGTGATAAAAATCCTAATAGAACAAATTTCTATCAAAATCCATCAGAACTCTATCATAGTGGAAGTAAGGATTTTGTGATAAGATATATTGAAAATAGTAAACCAGCTGGTTCATGCGTTAGATCATATGAGGTTTCTGGGTTAAATCCTAGTAAAAGCATGGAAACAAAAGATGTAGAAAATGATAATGGTGTTATTACTTCAGTTAGGCAATTCCAAAAACTGAACCTCTCTTCAGATGTAGATAAATGGTATGTGATAGAAGTAGAGACTGAGCCATGGTTATTGTATACTGGAGAAGAATCTAGTAAGTGTGGTGTAACTTCAACAAAATATAATTACTTCGAGTTTATATTATCACTTGCTAAAACAGCTCCTGGAACTGGAAGGTGGGGTGGTGTAGGTACAACTAAGTCCGGAGATATTCTTGGAAACTACCTAAACTACGATGAGAATGGAACAGGTAACGATATACAAAATTCTCAACAAATCCTTACACCTAGAACTAACTGGTAAGTCAGTTAAGAGTGCAGATTTGCACTCTTAACTTTTAATAATTTTAAAAGTTACTTCTAGCTAATTATTTAAACAACAAGCTTCCAAGTCTTATCATGTTTGAGCCACATTTTATAGCGATTTTATAATCACTACTCATTCCCATAGAGCAAATTTTAGCCCCCATGCTTTGTAGGTTTTCATAAATTTTATAAGCTTTTTCAAAGCTTTTTGCCACTTCTAGTTCGTTATCACTATGAGCTCCAATACACATTATGCCTTTTAGGTTTAAATTTGGACAACTCTCCATGATAGCGTGATAAGTTTTAAGCGCTTTTTGTGGGTCGATGCCGCTTTTACTATCTTCATTTGCCACATTTATCTCAAGCAAAGTATCCAAAGTATAATCAAGCCTTTTATTAACAGCCTGAGCTAACTTTAAAGAGTTGCAACTTTGCCATAAAGTAGGGCGAGTTCTTAGAAGTTGGTTTATTTTATTTGATTGTAAAGTGCCTATAAAATGCCAGTTTAAATTTAGCTCTTTTAACTCAGTGCTTTTTTTAACTAGCTCTTGAACTCTGTTTTCTCCAAAACTCATCTGACCTTGTAAGAAAAGCTCTTTTACCTCTTTTGAAGTGACATTTTTACTAACGGCGATTAACTCAACTTTGCTGCTTGAAATTTCATCAATCTCATCTAAAAGTTTTTTTAAATTTATCAATTATACGCTCCAAACATTCTTAAAAAATCATTTACTATAGTAAACGCCATAAGCATAAAAAGTAGTCCCATTCCAGCATAACTAAGCCCAGCAAAAACTCTATCACTAACTGGCTTTTTAAAGATGACTTCATAGAGATTAAAAGCGATATGTCCGCCATCTAAAACTGGTAGTGGAAATAAATTTAGTATGCCTAAATTTACTGAAATTAGTGCTGTTAAAACTAAAAGCACAGATAAGCTTATACTTGCAGCTTTTGTTGTGATATCGGTAATGGCTACGATTCCACCCATCTCTTTTACAGGAACTACGCCAGTTACTAGCTTTTCAAGGCTTATTATGATTAGTTTTGAAGCCTCGATGCTTTCATTAAAAGCATAAGGAATCGCACTTAAGCCTTTGTGATAAACTCTTACAAACTCGCCATTTGGTGTAATTCCAATGAGAGGTTTTTTTATATCTTCACCAAACAAGGTCTTTGCATCGCCTATTTTAGGAGTTAGGGTTAGATTTAAAATTTCATTATCTCTTAAAATTTCTAAACTCATACTCTCTAATGTAACAAGCTTTGAGATATCGTCCCACTCTTTTATTTTTTTATCATTTATGCTTAAAATTTTATCATTTGGCATCAAATTTGCACTTTGTGCGGCTGAGTTTTCCATCACAGTTCCAATGGTAGGAGCAAGTTTTTCAACACCTATAAAACCAAGTGCGATGTAGATAAAAAACGCTAAAATAAGGTTAAAAAACGGACCTGCAAAAAGTATGTAAATCCGCCCCCAAGGACTTAGCATATTATAGCTATCTTTATCGTAGTTTTTTAAAGTTGGATCAGCGTCATCTTGACCTTTTAGCTGGACATATCCACCAAGTGGAATAGCACTTAATGCATATGTTGTTTCTTTAAATTTTTTAGTATAAATTTTCTCTCCAAAACCGATACTAAAAACATTTACACAAACCCCAAGCTGTTTTGCAGCTAGAAAATGTCCAAGTTCGTGGAAAAATATTAAAAATGAAATCACTAAAATAGTAACTATAAAAAGCGGTCCCCAATGCCATAAAGCAATTCCTAAAATCACCAAAACAATTGCTAAATTTAGATTTTTCTTATCCAAGATTTTTCCTTAATTTCATCTCTTTTACATATCCATAAACATATAAAAAGCCTGAATACAGGGTTAAAAACACACTTATCCAAAGCAAAGTTTCACCAAAAAACCACTCCATAGTTAAAAACACAATTGCAACCATTTGAAAAACGGTTTTAACTTTTCCAGCCATTCCAGCACTTACTTTTACGCCATCACTTGCCATGACAACTCTAAATCCTGTGATAAAAAACTCTCTTATTAAAATCAAATAAATCGCCCACGGATTTGCACGGCCTAAATACATAAGCCCTATAAATCCAGCTAAAGTTAGCATTTTATCAGCAAGTGGGTCGATGATTTCACCAAATTTGGTTATTTGGTTCCAACTTCTTGCGATATATCCATCAAAAAAATCAGTTATTGAAGCTATTAAAAAAACAAGTGTTGCAAAATAATTTATCCAGCTTTGGTGTAAATTTGGACAAATCCCAGCCAAATTTACAAGCAAAAAGAAAAACAAAAAGGATAAAAATATCCTAAAAATAGCTAAAATATTTGGTAAATTTATCATTTTTTAAATGTCGTTCCGCCATCAACTATAAAAGTATGTCCAGTTACCCAACTAGCTTTATCAGAGCAAATAAACAAACACGCCCCTGCTAAATCAGTTGGCTGACCCATTCTGCCTATTGGGCTTAGTTTTGCGGTTTGGTCTCTTACTTCTTCGTAATTTACAAACGCCCTTAATGCATCAGTTTCAATCGGTCCTCCACTTACTGCATTTACTCTTATACCAAACTCACCTAGCTCAGTTGCTGCGTATCTTACCATAGCTTCAACCGCAGCTTTAGCTGTGCCATGTCCTGAGTAGTTTTCTATATAGACTCTATTTCCAGTTGAACTAATTGAGATGATTGACCCACCGCCATTTTTTTGCATTCTTTTTGCAGCTTCTTGAGCCCCGCAAACAAAAGCATTTACCGTTGCTGTGAAGATATTATTAATCCCACGCGGTTTTAAACGCATAAATTTAGTATATCCGCCAACTACAGCTCTTCCTGAAATAATGGCATTTGAGATGAAAAAGTCAATTCTATCAAAATCTTTATCAATCTCTAAAAAAAGCTCTTTATAAGTTTCAGGTTCAAGTATATTTAGTGAATAAGACTTAGCTTTTATGCCATATTTTTCTGAGAGTTCTTTTTCTATCTCTTTTGCCAACTCTTCATTTGAGTTGTAAGTAAAGGCTATATTTACACCATTTTGTGCAAACTCTTCAACTATCGCTCTTCCTATCCCACGCGTTCCACCACTTATTACTAGAGTTTTATTTTTGAAAAAATTCTGCATTAAAATCCTTTTATATTGTATTGTTTCATTGTTTTTTCTATTTTTATTAAATTTTCTTTGCTTGGTTTGCAAAGTGGAAGTCTGTATTCTAAACTATCGATTAACCCAGCTATAAACATCGCCGCTTTTATCGGTATCGGGTTGCTTTCGCAAAACATAACTTTGTTGATATTATAAAGTTCATCATTTATCGCTTTTGCTTTTAAAAACTCATTATCAAGTGCAAATTTAGTTAGTTTTGCAGTGTAATCAGGCAGTAAATTTGATGTAACTGAGATAACGCCTTTTCCGCCATTGCTTAATATTGGATAATTTATCGCATCTTCGCCGCTAATAACTATAATTCGTGGTTCATGAGCTAAGAGATCTACGCATTTATCTATATCGCCACTAGCCTCTTTTACACCGTATATATTTTCGCAGTCGTTAAATAGCCTTATGGCTGTTTTTGCCTCTATGTTGCATCCAGTTCTACCTGGAACATTATATAAAAGTACAGGAATTTCTACAGATTCAGCGATTGCTTTATAGTGCAAGTATAAACCTTCTTGAGTTGGTTTGTTGTAGTAAGGAGCAACTGATAAAATTCCATCAGCACCGTGATCTTGTGCAAACTCAGCAAGACCTACTGCTTCGTGAGTTGCGTTACTTCCAGCTCCTGCTAAAACTTTAGTATTTGTTCCTTTACATGCATCAACAGCTATTTCTATACAAATTCTATGCTCATCGTGAGTTAGAGTAGCACTTTCACCAGTTGTGCCAACTGGAACTACAGCATCTATGCCATTATTTATTTGGCGTTTTATAAGTTTAGAGTAGCTCTCTTCATCAACTTTTCCATTTTTAAATGGCGTAATGATCGCTGTCATAGCTCCAATAATTATTTTTTTGTCCATTTTTAGTCCTTTTTTAGTATAGCATTTGTCAAATTTTGGTTTATAAAGTAAGTGTTAAATACTCTTTTTATATCCTCTTTTGTGATTTTTGAAATCCTTTTTTCATAAGTATAAAGTGCTTCAAGATTATCTCTTAAAATATAGCTTCCATAAATGTAACTAACCTTGCTAGCACTATCAAAAGAGTAGACAAAATCAGATTTTATAGTGTTTATGATTCTTTGTATATCTTCATCATTTATTAAGGTTTTTTTAGCTTCATCTAAGAGTGATAAAATTTCACTTCTTACATCTTTTGCACTAACTTCTGGATTACAAACAGCAAAAATTATAAATAAATTCTCATCTATACTTGACATATTGTAAGCAAAAATTTGATTAGCTAGGCGTTTTTCTTCAATCAATGTTTTATTGAGTAAAGAGCTTTTTCCACTATTTAGATAAGTAGAGATAGCTTCTAGTATAATAGTATCTTCATGTTTAGATGGTGGAATTTTATAGGCTAAAGCTAGAATTTCAACTTCACTATCTTTTTTAAGATTTATAAATTTTTCTCCATCTTGCTTTGGTTCGTAGGTGTGAAATTTAGGAATATCACGGCGATTTTTTATGCCACAAAAGTGTTTTTTAGCCAGAGCAAAAGCATTTTTTTCATCTATATCGCCAGCTATTAAAAGTACAGCATTTTTTGGCTGATAGTAAATTTCATGAAATTCTTTTATATCATCAATAGTCCAGTTTTTTATATCATCTTTAAAGCCAATCGGAGTCCAATGATATGGATGATATAAAAAAGCGTTGTTATAAAGCCTAAAGAAAAGATAGCCAAATGGACTATTATCTGTTCTCCAAAGTCTCTCTTCATAAACAACATCTCTTTCAGGCTGAAATTCTTCATCATTTAGGTTTAAATTTGACATAATATCGGCGTATAATTCTAAGCTTTTATCTAAATTCCCATTTGAGCATTTTATAAAATAGTGCGTATAATCAAATCCGGTTGAGGCGTTATTTACCCCACCAAAGCCCTTTACAGTAGCATCAAACTCCCCAGCAGGGCGGGTTTTTGTTGATTTAAAATTCAGGTGTTCAAGCATATGAGCGATGCCACTTTTTCCCATCACTTCATTTCTTGAACCAACCCTATAAAAAACATTTACATTTATAACATCGCTTCCTAAATTTGTAGGCACATGGTAAATTTCAAGTCCATTTTCAAGTTTTAAATAGTTATGAGTCACTTTTTGCCTTTACTGTGATATCTACTCCAACTGCTTGAGCTATATTTTCAAAACCATCGGCTTTTAAAAGTTTGCTCAACTCTTTGTTGATATCTCTTGCTATCGTAGGACCTTTAAATATAAAGCTAGTATAAATTTGCACCAAATTTGCACCAAGTTTTATTCTAGTGTAAGCTTCCTCAGCACTATCAATACCACCACAACTTACTAAAACCGCTTTTCCATAAAGCTCAGAAGATATAGCCTTAAAAAGCTCTCTTGATTTGTGAGTTATGAGCTTTCCGCTTATCCCACCTTTGTGCTCTTTTATGTTTGGAGAAAGAGAGTAGTCAACGCTAGTATTGTTTATAATAAGCATTTTAGCACCACTCTTAACAGCAACTGTGCAAATTTCAGTAGCTTCATCATAGCTAAAATCTGGCGAAATTTTAAAAGCAACTGGTTTTTTTGTTGTCTCTTTTAAGGCCAAAAAAAGCTCTTTTATAAAATTTTCTTCTTGTAAAGCTCTTAAATTTGGAGTGTTTGGAGAACTGACATTTACTAAAAACATATCACAAACCCCGTCAAGTTCTTTTGCTAAAGTTATGTAATCACTTAAAGCATCATCATTTGGAGTGGTTTTATTTTTGCCGATATTTGCTATTAATGGAACATTTAGTGGGTAAAATTTACTCACATTTGCCTTAACAGCTTTTAGTCCAAGATTGTTAAAGCCCATAGAGTTTTGAATACTTTCATTTTTTACAAGTCTAAAAAGTCGTGGTTTTTCGTTGCCATCTTGCGGTTTAGGGGTAACTGTTCCATACTCAATATGCCCAAATCCTAAATTTTGTAAAGATTTTAATACAACGCCATTTTTATCAAACCCACCAGCTAAACCAACTGGATTTGGAAAGTTTAGCCCTAGTAAATTTTGGTTTAAACTCTGGTTATTAACTACTAAATCCTTACCACATATGCTGAGTAACGATGGAAACAAATTTGCAACTCTAAGCCCAGTTATAGCTAGGTCATGAGCATTTTCTGGATCCATTTTAAAAAATATCTTTTTTAAATTATCATAGTTCAAATTTTCATCCTTTAAAAAAGAGTATTGTATCAAATTTAGCTTTAAAAGAAGCTAATTATCTAGGCTTCCTTTTAGTTTTTGATAAATTTTGCTACTTTGGCTAAGTTCTTCATCACTACCAAATCCAACAACCTTACCGTCATTTATCACAGCGATATTTGTAGCGTTTTTAATCGTTGATAGACGGTGAGCAACCACGATAACTATCTTATCTTTTCTTAAATTATCAATCACTTCTGTTATTGTGCTTTCACTTGTGTTATCAAGGGCTGAAGTTGCTTCATCTAAGATAATGATTTGTGGGTTTTTATAAAGCATTCTTGCAATTGCTATTCTTTGTCTTTGACCGCCACTTAAATTTGTACCAAATTCATTAAGTTTTGTATAAATTCCATCTTCTAAATCCATCACAAATTCATATGCATTTGCCATTTTTAGGGCTTTTATGACCTTTTCTTTATTAAATTCGCCACTATATGCCACATTATTTGCAATAGTATCGTTGAAAATATAGACTCTTTGGCTAACTAAACCGATATTTTCTCTAACGCTTTTTAAACTATACTCGTAAAGATCAGTGTTGTTGATTAAAATATTTCCACTACTTACATCAAAAAACCGCATAAAAAGGTTTACTATACTTGTTTTACCACCACCGCTTGATCCAACAAATGCTAGCATTTCGCCTTTTTTGACAGTAAAATTTATCCCTTTTAAAACAAAATCACTATCATATTTTAGCCAGACATCTTGGAAATTTATGCTATTTACAATATTTGGAAATTCTTTATCGCCACCAACAATAGATGAAAGTTTATCCGTTAGTTCAAATGTTCGCTCGCTAGCTGCAATTGCATCTTGCATTTTGTTATGCAAACTTGATATCGTTTTTATAGGCTTATAGAGCAAAAAAAGAGCTGTTAAAAACGAAAAAAAGCTTCCCATTGTCATATCATCAGATATAACTTCTTTTCCACCTACTATGATAACAACAGCTATTCCAATAGATCCAAGCGTTTCCATTATCGGCGTTACAAGTTCGCTTATTTTTACAGACTTTAAATTTAGCTTAAAAAAATTGTTATTTTCTTTTATGAAGCGCTTTGTTTCTTTAAATTCAGCGTTATTTGCCTTAACTATTTCTATATTTGTAAAAATTTCACTTAAAACTGATGTGATATCAGAAGTTTTTTCTTGAGCACTTTTTGAGATTTTTTTCATCTTTTTAGCTAGTATTGAGAGTGGATAGACTGCTACAGGCATAACTATGAGTGCAAAAACAGCTAGCTTTGGACTTTGATAAATAACAACTACAAGAAGAGCTAGTATAGTAAGAGCACTTGTGATAAACTCAGGTATCATATTTGAAACTATATTTCTAATCCTATCAATATCATTTATAGTTCTACTTATAAGCTCACCTGTGCGAAATTCGTTAAAGAATTTCATATCTAAATTTATGAGATTTCCTACTAATGTTTGGCGAAAACGTCTTACTATGTCTTGACCTATAAATACTGTAAAGTATTTTTGCATATAAGCTCCACCACTTTTTGCTGCATATATTAAAATGATAGCAAAAGGCAAGCTATAAAGAAGAGCTTCGTTTTTTTCAACAAATATTTTATTAAGCACTGGTTCTATTAGCCAAGCACTAAGACCTGTGGAAACTGAAGTCATGACCATACCAAGTATTGATAAGATAAACTCAAGTTTATAGTCTTTATAGTAAGGTGCAAAACGCTTTATAATATCTTTTAAGCTAAGCTCTTTTATATCTTTTCCCATATAGTTCCCTTTGGTGTATCCATAATGCTAATGCCAAGAGTATTTAAATCATCTCTTATCTTATCAGCTTTTGTAAAATCCTTGTTTTGTTTAGCGATATTTCGCTCATCTAAAAGCTTTGAAATTTGAGCCTTTTCATCACTACTTACTCCAAATTGAAAGTAGCTTTCATCTTTTAAAATTCCAAAAACTTTACTAATAAATTCTAAATTTGCTAAAATTTCACCTTTTTTTGCTCTGTCTTTTGGGTTTTTATCAAGAAATTCATTTGATAAATTTACAAAGTTATCTACAAATGAAAGAGCTAAAGACGCGTTTAAATCATCGCTTAAAGCCTTTAAAATACTATCTTTAAATTCCAAATTCAGGCTAGTTTTATTAGCGCCATCTACTCTTTTTTTAAGGCGGTAAATTTTATCAAGGCGTTTTTTAGATGCTTTTAAATCATCAACACTGTAGTTAAAATTCGCTCTATAATGCGAACTTAATAGATAAAACCTTAAAGCCTCTCCTGGGACTAAATTTAAGGCATCTTTTATAAAAAAGCTATTATTTAAACTTTTACTCATCTTTTCATTATCAACTTGCACAAAACCATTATGCATCCAGTATTTTGAAAGGCTTTTGTGCTCGCTACATCTACACTGAGCAGCTTCATTTTCGTGGTGAGGAAATAACAGATCCATCCCACCAGCGTGGATATCTATAGCAAATTTATTATCACCTGAGTCAAGATGAGCTTTTATCATCGCAACGCACTCTGTATGCCAGCCAGGTCTTCCTTTACCAAATGGACTTTCATACCAACTCTCATCAAATTTCCATAAAACAAAGTCTTTTGGATCTTTTTTAAACTCACTGCTTTTAACCCTTGCTAAACTCTCATCATCAAAGCTTTTGCCGCTTAAACTAAGATAGTTTTCATCGCTACTTGTATCAAAGTAAACTCCATCATTTTCTATTATGTAAGCACTTTTTTTATCAAGTAAATTTGATATATAGTTAGTTATGGCTTCTAAATTTTCAGTCGCTTTTGGTTCTAAATCTGGTCTTAAAACATTTAAAGCTTTCATATCATCTAAATATCTATCTATATAGTAGCTAGTAATTTCATCTAAGCTTTTGTTAGTCTCTTTCATTTTAGCCAAAATTTTATCATCAATGTCTGTGAAGTTTTTTACAAATTTTACATCATATCCTAAAGACAGTAGCGTTCTTCTAAGCATATCAAAACTTATGGCACTTTTTGCATGCCCTAAATGTGCATCATCATAAACCGTTGGACCACAAACATAAATTCTTGCAACGCCAGTTTGAAGTGGCTTAAATTCAACCTTTTTTCTTAAAACACTATCAAATATAACCATTAATAAAATCCTTAAAAACTAAAAGCACCAAAATTTCTACTAGGCAAATTCCTAAAATAAAGGCTATTTTTTTAGGGCGTATTATAGCTAAAAAATTATTAAAGCCAAATTCCACTAAATTTCTCCAAAGTAGATAAAATCCTCCAAGTGAGCTAGCTAATGCTAAGCCTGCTGCTCCAAGTGGTTTAACAAGCACTGCACATAAAAGTATGTTTAAAATAAGGCTTTGTATAGCTATTTTAGCGGCTATATTTTGCTTCATCTTAGCATATAAAAACAAAGAAAATAGCTTAGCTAAACCAAAAGGAACAAGCCCTATCATAAACATAGAAAGGATAAAAGCTGAGTTTTTCGTATCGCTTCTTAAAAATTCACCACGCTCAAAAAGTAGCCATATAATCTCAAAATTTAAAATAATCCCACCAATAGCTGAAAAAAGAAGTAAAGCTAATAAAAAATGAAAGCCATTTGAGAGTAAATTTAGAGCATTTTTATCATCATTTGCTTTTATGGCTTTTGAAATTTTAGGAAACATAGCAGTTGATAAAGCGATGGCAAAAAGAGCAAGTGGAAGCTGAAATATACGGTTTGTATAGTATAAATAACTTATTGCCCCAGCTCCTAAAAAAGATGCAAACCAAGTCTCTATAAATGAGCTTATTTGCGTAGCTGATGAGCCAATTACACCGTGAAAGAAATTTTTATAAAAGCCTTTTGTTTTAGCATCTTTTTTTCGCCATAAAGCAATAAAGCCAAATTTTAAATATTTTAGCATTTTGGTGTAGTGTAGGGCGATGATATGAACTATAAACTGAAGAACGCCACCAACAATAACTCCTATACTTAGGTATAAAACTGCACTCTCTTGAGTTTTACCTTGTGCTAAAACCAAAGAAAAAATCATTGCTAAATTTAGAAGTGCTGTTGAAAATGCAGTTGTTGCAAAATGCCCTTTATACTGAAGCATAGACGCAAAAAGCGTTACTAAAAATATAAATGTTAAATACCAAAAATTTAGCCTTACGTATAAAGTAGCCATATTGATAGTTTTATCATCAAATCCAAGAGCTAAAAATTTAGTAAAAAGTGGCGTGAAAATATTAACAATTAGCGTTAAAAATAGTATAAAAAGGCTAAATCTTAGCAAAACCGAAGCACTAAAGCGGCTTTTTTTATTGCTTGATATAAAACCCGGCATAAAGGCTTGAGTAAAAGCCCCTTCACCAAAAAGGCGGCGAAAAAGATTAGGAAGTTTAAATGCTATAAAAAATATATCACTCCAAAGCCCAGCTCCAAGTACACTAGCGGTCATAAGGTCTCTAATAAATCCAAGCACTCTTGAAACTAAAATTCCAATAGAGTTACTAAAAAATCCTTGTAAAAATTTAAATCTTTTCAGTTTATAGCCTTTCATAAAATTAAGTATTTTACTATAAATTTGCTTAAATACTAAAATTTTTTATGAGTAAAATATAAGATATTTTAATCAATACAGTTGAATTTAAGTTTTTGTTTATTTTATATTGTTTTAAGCTTTAAGATTATATAATTCAAAAATCAAATATGATTATGGTTATCAAAAGAAAGAGGTTATGAAATCATGGGACTAGATACTTGCGAAAGTGGAAAAAAATATAAAATTAAGAACATAAATGCTAGTGGAAAACTATTTTATAAGCTTTTAGATATGGGCTTTATAACAGGGGCGACAATGGAAGTTATAAGAGAAGCACCTCTTTACGATCCGATGGAGCTAAAAATTCATAATTACTTAATAACCCTTAGAAAGAGTGAAGCAAACCTTATAGAGGTTGAAACTATATGAATGTCAAAATAGCCCTTGCGGGTCAGCCAAATTGTGGTAAATCAACTATATTTAGTATGCTTAGTGGCATTCGCCAACATATTGCAAACTATCCAGGCGTAACAGTTGATAAAAAATCAGGTTTTTTTAGCTATAAAGACTTAGATATTGAGATGGTGGATCTGCCTGGAACTTACTCATTTAGTTCATACTCGCTTGAAGAAAGAGTTGCTAAAGAATTTATACTAAAAGATAGTCCTGACATTATTTTAAATGTTGTAGATGCTTCAAATTTAAAGCGAAATTTATATCTTACATTTCAGCTTTTAGAGATGGCAAAACCAGTTATTGTTATACTTAATATGTGGGATGTTGCTAAAAGGCGCGGAATAGAAATAGATGCAAATAAAATTTCATCCATGTTAAAATGCCCAGTTGTAGTAGCAAGTGGAGCAAAAAAAATAGGAAAAGATGAGATTTTAGAAGCTATTTTTAGTGTCTATAATCAAAAACAAAACTATGAAGAGTTTAAGATAAACTATGAAGAGCTTGAACCTTTTATATATGAGTTAGAAAAAGATATAAAAACAAACTACGACATTAGTAAAAGATGGCTTGCTATAAAGGCTTTAGAAGGCGATAGTGTAGTTTATGAGCTTTTAGAAGATAAAAACAGAAATTTTAAAGAAAATTCAAAAAAACAGATAGATAAATTTAAAAATATACATGGCTTTAATACCGAAAATTTTTTAGCATCTTTTAGGTATGACTCAGCCCAAATAGTAAGTGATAAATGCACAAAAGAGACAAAAAAAGATAAAGAAACCCTAACTGATAAAATAGACAAAATAGTCCTAAACAGATGGCTATCGTTTCCGATACTTTTTCTTATAATAGTGGCGATCTATCAGCTTGCTATTGTGTTTGGTTATCACCTTACTAATTATACTTGGCCTATATTAGCAACACTTAAGAATTTTGTTACTGATATACTTCCAGCTGCTGATATAGCTCATGTTCCTATGCTAACTGATCTTGGAATTTGGCTAATAAATAGCTTAAATGCACTTTTAAACTATTTGCCGATATTTTTTATTCTGTTTGCTTTGATTGCTATTTTAGAAGATGTTGGCTATATGCCTAGAATGGCGTTTATTTTAGATAGAGTATTTAGAAAATTTGGACTTCACGGACAAAGCACACTGCCACTTGTTTTAGGCGGAGCTTTTGTTGGAGGGTGTGCAGTTCCTGGCGTAATGGCTACAAAAGGCATTGCTGATGATAGAGCTAGAATGGCTACTATTTTTACTGTTCCACTTATGAACTGTTTAGCTAAAGTACCATTTTATACACTACTTTTAGGGGCATTTTTTAAGGAGCATATGAGTTTAGTTATGTTTTATATATCAACTATTACTATTTTTACTGCTTTAATAATTGCAAAAATTTTAACTATGACTCTTCTTAAAACAAGAGAAACCGCACCTTTTGTAATGGAGCTGCCATCATATCACATGCCTACTTTTAAGGGTGTGATTTTTAGGGCTTGTGAAAGAGTTTGGGTTTATATTAAAAAGGTTTGTACTATCGTTTTAGCTGTTGCTATAGTGCTTTTTGCTCTACTTCAATTTCCAGGAGTTAGTCATGATAAAAGAGCTGAGTTTGAAGCAGATGAACAAAAGATTTTAACAACTTTTGATAAGAAAATTTCTAAAACAAAATACCATGAAAATTTTAAATCAAGACAGAGTGTATCAGAGCTTCTAAATTTTTATGACTCTTATAGAAGTAAAAAAATGGCTGGTAGCAAGAGCGTTGATGAAGATTTTAAAAACAAAGATGAGTTTTTATATAGCATAATTAGACCAGCTAGTGATGATAAGGATGCAAAACTTATAAATAGAGAGCTTAGAAATCTATCAAAAGGCAGAGATAGAATTTTAAGAGAGGAGAAAAATGTAAGAATTGAGACTTCACTGCTTGGTATGGCAGGTAGAGCTTTAGAGCCTATTAGTCAGTTTGCAGGTTTTGACTGGCGTATAAATGTAGCGTTTTTAAGCTCATTTGCTGCTAGAGAGTCTGCAGTAGCTACACTTGGAAGTATTTATGAAACAGGAGCAAATGAAAATGCACAAAGAGCTGAAGAGATGATGGCTGAAAATAGTGGCTATACACCACTTCACGCAGCTGCTATTATCATCTTTATGCTTTTAACTCCACCGTGTATTGCTACAATGGTGGTTGTAAAACTTCAAATGAATAGCTACAAATGGATGCTTTTATCGCTATTTGTGCCTTTTGCTTTAGCTCTTATAATGGCAGCTCTTGTCTTTAGTATAGGAAATGCTTTAAACCTTAGTGGTTTGGTTGCTATGAGTTGTTATTATATATTTATAGTCGCTACTGCTATAGTTTTAGGATTAATCCCAGAAAAGCGAATAAATTGGCAAGGTGGATTAAAAAATTAAATCAAATTTAAGGAGAGAAAAATGAAGAAAATTCTAATTGTTTCAGCATTTGCTGTTAGTTCTATGTTTGCTCATACAGCTTTAATGAGTTGTTTTGATAATGGTGATAACACAATCACTTGCGAAGGTGGATTTAGCGATGGAAGTAGTGCAAAAGGTGTTAAATTTCATCTTTTACAAAATGGACAAAGCGTATTAGATGGAACTTTTAATGAAGATAGTGAGTTTACTTTTGATAAACCTGAGGGTGATTATGAAGCTCAGTTTGATGCAGGTGAAGGTCATAAAGTTACAGTAAAAAGTTCAGATATAGCTGAGTAAATTTAAAAAAGGATAGATATGAGAAAGATTATTATTTCAACAATCGCAGCTGCAGCAGTTGCAAGTTCAGCATTTGGTCACTTTCAAATGGTCTATACACCAGAAAGTGCTTTAGAAAAAGGAACAACAATTCCATTAAAAATTGTATTTAATCACCCTTTTGCAGATGAGCACACTATGGATATGGGACTTCAAGCAAATGGCAAGATTAAGCCAATTGAGGAGTTTTTCGTAGTTCATAAAGAGGAAAAAACTGATCTTAAAAAAGATTTAAAAGAGATCACATTTAAAGGTAACTCAAACTCAGGTAAAGCGTATGAAACCGAGTATAAAGCTAGAAAGATGGGTGATCATATCTTTGTAGCAGTTCCTGCTCCATATTATGAAAAAAATGAAGACGCTTACATTCAACAAATTACAAAAATGATGGTAAATGTGGCGGGTGCTCCAACTGACTGGGACGCTGAGTTAGGGCTAAAAGCTGAGATCGTTCCTTTAACAAAACCATACTCTATTTGGGCTGGAAGCACATTTAGTGGCATTGTAAAAGGTGATGGAAAGCCAGTTCCTTTTGCTGAGATTGAAGTTGAGTATCTAAACTACGATGTTGATGTTAAAAACAACAAAATGGGCGAAAAAGCTCACTTTGAAGCACCTCAGGATAGCTTTGTAACTTTAACAATCAAAGCTGATGAAAATGGTAAATTTACTTTTGGAATTCCAAAAGCAGGTTGGTGGGGCTTTGCAGCTTTGGGAGCTGGAAAAGCTGATAAATACGACGGCAAAGAGTTAAGCCAGGACGCTGTTATTTGGGTTCAAGCAAAAGAGATGAAATAATCAAGGGGGCAAAAGCTCCCTTTTAAAGGATAAAAAATGGAAATTTATGAAGCTTTAATTTTACTTGTTATTGCTGGTTTTGCTGGATTTTATATCTATAAAAAGACATTTAAAACAGGTGGATGTGGTTGTGGCAGAAAAGATTGCCCTTCTAAAAAACATCACATAGATAACTAAAATAATGCATGAAATAATTTTTCAAAACATACTAGATCTTTTGCTTAAAAGTAAAAGTTTTACCCCAAAAGAAGGGGTTTTGAAAATTTTATTTTACAACAAACACCTAAGCATAAAAGAGATAAGGAAAATTTATAGAGATATCTATAAAAAAAGTGTAAGTGTAAGTACTATATATCAAACACTAAATTTACTACAAAGCTATGGTCTTTTAAAGACTATCCAATACTCAAATTTTAGTAAATACGAGATAGATATTTATCCAGATCACGACCATTTAGTTTGCACAAAATGTGGTAAAATTGTAGAATTTAGAGACGATAGCTTTAATGAGCTTAGAAAAAAAGTAGAAAAAGAGTACTTCTTTGATGTAGAAGGATATATATTGTTGTTAGAAGGAATTTGTGAAAAATGCAAAAAATAGTTATAAAATCAAACATAAAAAATAGACTTAGACTTAAATCAAAACTTTTTACACCGCAAAATTTTATAACTATTAAAGAGTCGTTGGTTGATAATATAATAAGTATAAGGTTAAACGAGCTCTGCTTTTCTATCATTATAACTTATGATGATAGAAAAGTAGATATAAAAACTATACTTGATAAAATTTACTCAGTAACTCCTTTGACATCAAAGGCTAAGATAGGTAAAGAAATTTGTTCATGTAAGCGTTGTGATATTATAAAACCAAATCCACAAAGCCTAAAAACTAAGATTAAAAAATTTACAGCCTTAAGTATAGTAGCTGTTTATGTTTTTGTAAAAGAGCATATCTTAGCTACTGCTTTTTCGCCTGTTTTTGGCTTAGGACTTACGGTGCTTAGTCTTTATATGGCAAAGCCTTTAATAGATGAAGCCATAAATGATATAAAAAATAGAAATTTTACTCTTGAGAGTTTTATGGCATTTTCGCTTTTGCTTGCTATTTTTGGTGGTGAGATAACTGCTGCTTTTGAAGTTATTTATATATTAACAGGTTCAAGGCTTTTTGAGGAATATACCGCAAATTTATCAAGAGCAGAGATAAAAAATCTTATTAAAATGGATGTAACAAAGCTCTATGTTTTAAGGGGTGATATAGAGATTGAGATAGATTTAGAAGATGTTAGAAGTGGTGATACTGCTGTTTTTGTAGGTGGGGAGAAAATTTGTGTTGATGGGGTTATTATAAAAGGTGAAGCTTTAATAAATGAAGCTTTGATAAATGGTAGAAGCAGAAGCACTCTTAAAAAAAGTGGTGATAAAGTCTTTGCAAATACAACTATAGAACAAGGTAGAATTTTTGTAAAAGTAAATGCAGTAGGAAGCGAAACTTACATAGCAAGAGTTATAAGTGATGTTGAAAAATCTCTTAGCATTAAATCAAAAAGCGAAGTTATGGCTGATGTTTTAGCTAAAAAAGTTCTAAAAATAGGCTCAGCTATGACTGCTTTTACTCTTTTATTGACAAGATCTTTTACCAATGCATTTAGTGTTATGATAGTTATGAGTTGTCCGTGTGCTACTATTTTAGCGGCAAGTTCAGCTGTTAGCTCAGCTATTGCTTACGCTGCTAGAAATGGGATTTTGATAAAAGGTGGAGAATATTTAGAAAAGGTAAGTAGTGCTAGTGTTTTTTGCTTTGATAAAACAGGTACGCTAACTACAGGAAAACCAGTTGTAAAAGATTATAAAACCTTGATAGATGAGAGGGAATTTTTAGAAATTTTAGTAAATTTGGAGCATAAAAACACTCACCCAATTGCTAAAGCCATCACTAAATTTTGTAATGATAAAGGCATATTTGCTAACTCAAATTCACACGCTAAAAACGAAGTAGGGCTGGGTGTTAGTTCTAATCATAACGGTAGCACATACCTGCTTGGAAATCATAAATTTATGATAAATAATGGTATAAAAGTAACTAAAAAAGAGAATAATGCCTACACAAACATATATTTAGCAAAAGATAGCAAACTAATCGGAAGCATAAGCCTAACTCACGATATTAGACCATATAGCCTAGAGATGCTAAAAGAGTTAAAAAATAGAGGTGTTAAAAAAATAGTCCTTTTAACAGGTGATGATGAACTAGTTTCAAAAGAATTTGCAAGTGGCTTTGAATTTGATGAAATTTATTATGATTTAATGCCAAATGAAAAAGCAGATATAGTTGAAAAACTCTCAAAGCACGCTAGCGTTGTGATGATAGGTGATGGAGTAAATGATACTTTAGCTATGAGTAAAGCTGATGTTAGTATATCTTTTGCAAGTGGTGGAAGTAAGGCAGCTGTTGAGGTTTCAAATATAGCTATAACTAAATCAGACCCAAGAGATATCATAAAACTTTACGACATGAGTAAATTTACGCTAAAAATAGCTAATCAAAACTACCAAATAGGCACATCTACAAATATATTTGGTTCGTTTTTAGCTATGTTTGGTTTGATAGGTCCTGCTGGTGCTGGACTTATTCATTTAGTGCATACTTCAGCAATTTTACTTAACTCAAATAGAATTAAATGATAGTGATTTTCAAATGATATTAAGTTTAAATTTAGCATAATTTTATCATAATTAAGCCAAATCAAAGGAACAAAATGATCGTAACAAAAGAATTTTTAGTTAGTGTTTTATCTCACTTTAGGATAATCCACCACACTCATGGTCGCTTAAGACTAAGAGTCTCAAGTAAAATCAAAGATGAGTTTAAAGATACAGATTTAAACATAAGCTTAGAGAAATTTGATGATATGGTAAACTCTCTTAATGGGGTTAAATCAGTTAAATTTAACAAAGTAATTGGCTCAATTACGATTGAGTATGACAAAGATGAGTTTAGTAAAAGCTTTTGGGAAAATATCATAATTAATAAAGATATAGATGATTTTGTTTCTATGATTAATGATAAAGTAAAGGAGGTGTTATGAAGGAGTTAGAAGTTGCACTAAACTATGAAAACGAAGGCGTTGTTTTGTATGAAAAGCTAGCAAGTAGTTTTGATTTGGCTGTGTTTAGTGAAATTTTATTGCTCAAACAAACTGGACTAAATTTACTTAACAAATACAAAAAAGATGAAGTAGTAGTTACGCCACAAGATGTGAAATTTAATGGCAAAAAAGAGGCTTTAAATTTAGCTTTAGATTATGAGTTAAGATCTGGTGAAATTTATGATTTACTAAGTGATACTGCTAGCGATGAAGAGTTAAGAGATCTTTTTTTTAGACTTTGGGCGACATCAAACAATGAGTATCAAAAAGCACTACAAAATGAAATTTCAAATCTTGAAAGTAAAGAAAATGGCTTTGATTTTGATAGTCTAAAAAATTTAGGCATAAATTTAGATAAAAAAAGCATAAATGAACTAAATCAAATTCTAGGTAAATTCAAAGATGGCAAAGCATCAAAAGATGACATTAATGCTTTTTTGGAAAATCCATATTTTTCGTTTATTTCAGGGGCGATGCTTGGTGCAGTAGGTGGAATTTTAATAAAAGAAATTCTTAAAAATAGTAATGAAAATTTATAACAAAGGAGATAAAATGGCACTTCCATTTGTAGCTGGTTTGGCAGTAGGTTCTTTAGCGGTAGTTGCGTTTAACAATAAAGATAAGATAAAAGAAAAACTATCACAAGGTTACCAAAAAGGTAAAGAAGTAGCACAAGATCTAAAAGAGTACACAGAAGAGAAACTAAAATCATCAAAAGATGAGTGTTGTAATTGTACAGATGAGAAGTTAGATGGTTGTGAGTGCGAATGTCACGATGAAGATACACAAAAGAGCAAAGCATCTCAAGCTAAAAAAAATGAGAGTAAAGTAGAATCAAAAAGGCCATCAACAAGAACTAAAAAAACGACAAACAAGGGAGAGTAAATGTTAAACTTAAGAACTTCAAATTCAAGACTTCCAGCTGATCATTTTTTAAGTGGTGCACTATTTGGTGGAATCACAGCAGGAGCTTTAGAGTATACAAATAACTCAGATAGTAAAAATATAGCTAAAAATGTTTTAAAATACTCACTTGAAGGCGGTATAGCAACATCTTTGGCTATAAGTGCATCAAATAAACTAGTTCAAAAAAACTACCTAAACGCTACTTTTGATATAGCCCTTGGTGTAGGACTTATTGTAGCAGTTGAGAAAATTTTAAAATAAAGGGGTAAAGATGGAAAATCCATACATAGAAAAATCAACAAAAGTAGAGATAGAAAGTAATCAAAAAGCATCTACAGATGCAAAGCATCAATTTTCAAATGTAGACACAAAAGAGTTTAAAAGCTTTGAGGAGGCCTATCAAGCAGGTATGCAGTACGCTATAAATAATCCTAATATTCAAAACTCAAATGCTCAAAATTTAAACCAAAATAGCTCATTTTTAAGCTCTATTTTGCCAACAAATTTTAGCTCTACAAATTTCTTACAAGGTGCAGTTGTTGGGGCTCTTGGAACATATCTTTTAACAAATGAAAACGCACAGCAAGCTATATTTAAATCAGTAGTAAGAGTTGGAAAGCTTTTACAAGCTGGAAGCGAAGAGATTAAAGAGAGATTTGAAGATGCAAAGGCAGAAATTGAAGCAGAAGAATAGTTTTAAAATTCTTCACAAAAGTAAAAATAGAGTTAGATTTTTACAACCAAAGCTTAAAAGCTCATCAAATGAAAGAGCTTATGAGGGTGAAATTTTAAAGCTAGATGGTGTAAATGAAGTTAGAGTTAATAAAAAAGCAAAAAGTATCGTTATACATTACTATGGAAATTTAGATGAAATTTTAGATAAAATTTCAGACATTAAGATAGCCAAAAACGATGATAATTTAGATATTAGCAAAAAAAATATCGCCATAGCAGGAGCGGCACTTGTTGCTTTGCCACTTTTAAAGAGTGGTAGGGGTGTTGTTAGTACTGGTGCAGCTTTGCCGCTTTTAAAAGATGGCATTGAAGAGCTTTTTACTCAAGGACTTACTTCAAAAGTTTTAGAAGCGATGGCTGTTGGGGTTTCGCTTTCAAGGCGTGATTATCTAGCTGCAAATAGTACAAATTTAATGCTAAATATCGGCGAATATATGGAAGAAAGTACCGTTCATAAAAGCGATGATTTGATAAAAGAATTAGCAAAACCAAGTATAAAAGATGCATGGATTGAAGTAAGTAAAAATGGTAAAAAAAGTCTTGAAAAAATCCCAGCTAATGAGATAAAAAAGGGCGATATTGTCGTCGTAGGAGCTGGAGAAACCATAGCAATTGATGGATATATTATTGAAGGAAGTGCAAGTATAAATCAAGTCTCAATGACAGGAGAAGCTGGTTCTGTTAGAAAAGAACATGGTGCAAGAGTTATGAGTGGAACTGTCGTTGAAGAAGGAAAAATTAAAATTTGGACTGAGTTAGCAGGCGATGATACAAGCACACAAAGGATTAAAAAATATATCCAAAATTCACTAGATGAAAAATCACAAATTGGCTTAAAAGCTACAAAACTAGCTGATAAACTAGTTCCAATTACGCTTAGTTTAGCAGGACTGTCTTATTTTATAAACAGAAATACAGCTAGCCTTGCTTCTGTTTTACAAGCAGATTATTCGTGTGCATTAAAACTTCCAACTCCGGTTGCTTTTAAATCAACCATTGCAAAAGCTGGTAAAAGTGGTATCTTAATCAAAGGTGCAAAATCCATAGAAGCCCTAGCTAAGGCTGATACATTTGTATTTGATAAAACAGGCACTCTAACTGCTGGGGTTTTAAAAGTAGATAGTGTTATAAGTTTTGATAAAAGCTGGAGTAGTGAAAAGCTTTTAAATTTAGCAGCAAGTGCTGAAGAGCACTACTTTCACCCGATTGCAGAAGCAGTTGTAAATGCTGCTAAAATTTCAGGATTTAAACATATGCACCATGATGAGGTTGAATTTATAGTAGCTCATGGCATTAAAACTCATTATGATAAAAAAGAGGTCTTAATAGGCAGTAGGCATTTTTTAGAAGATGATGAGATGATACCTTTTAACCCACATGAAAAAGCCATAAATGAAGCTATAAAAAGTGGTCATGCACTACTTTATGTGGCATATGATAAAAAGCTTCTTGGTATTATCACACTTATCGATGAAGTAAGATCTAATGCAAAATCAACTATCAAAAAGCTAAAAGAATTAGGCGTAAAAGAGATAGTTATGCTAACAGGCGATGTAAAAGAAAAGGCTAATAGCGTAGCAAATGAGCTAGGTATCGATACGGTGTATGCTGAGCTTTTGCCAACTGATAAGGCTGGTATAATTGAAAGCCTTATAAATAGTGGTAAAAATGTTGCATTTTGCGGAGATGGAATAAATGATGCACCATCTTTAATTAAGGCAAATGTGGGTATAAGTATGCAAAAAGGTGCTGATATTGCAAAAGTTACAGCTGATATTAGTCTTTTAAAAGATGATATTCACGCTGTTGCACAGGCAAAAGAGCTAGCAAATAAAACTATGTCTTTAATAGATAAAAATTTTAAAGCAACAGTGGCTATAAATTCTGCGATTTTATTTGGAGCAACGATTGGTAAGCTTAATCCAACTCTAACTGCAATGCTTCATAATGGAACGACGATAGGGCTACTTTTAAATTCTATGAAAGGTGTAAATTTAAGCAAGTAATTATCGAGTTTGTAGTATAATGATATAAATTATCATTATAAAGGAATACAGATGCCATTTTTTATTATAAACTCAGTTTTACTTCTAACAACAGGAGTTATGATTTATGAATCAACCACAAACGCAAAAACAAAATTTAACAAGCAAAGAGAGCGAAAAAAGTCTAAAAAAGCTTGACTTGACAACCAAAAAAGAGTTAGCAAAAGTAGGAATGGCTGTCTCAATGGGGGTTTTGGTTTTAAGTGGATTTAACACTAGAAATAAATTTAGTAGAAATTTACATATCATCTCAGGAGCAGCTTTGGTGGGACTATCTTACTATCACACAAAGCTTTATGAGAATAAAAAACCTAAGGGGCAAATTTAAGTCCCTTAAGTTTTTTAAACAGTTCTTATAAATTTATAATAATAACTTTCAAGAAGAAATTTTATATCATCTAAAGCAAATTTTGATTATAATCAATAAATTTTATAACTATAGGGTTAAATTTGGCAATAAATTTTGAAATTTCAAATAACTGTATCAAACTTATTGGAGATTGGGACTATAAATCCAGCCCAAAAAAGCTTTTTGAGCTTAAAAAGGCTATTAAAAAACTACCTAGTATTACGCTTGATATTACTCAGTTAGAAAAACTTGATTATGCTGTAGCTATTATTATCTATAATGAGAGTTTGGATAAAAATTTAGAGATAAAAGGTGAAAATAAAAGCATCAAGGCTATGTTTGAGTTACTGGCTGATAGTGATGTGGATATAGGTAAAAAGCCTACAAAAAGATCTAGCGGGATTTTTTACGATATCGGCAAGAATATTTTTGAAGCAACTCAAAGCGCTATTAGTTTTTTTAACTTCTTTGGTGAGTTTGTATATAAATTTTTATACACTATACTTCATCCAAGCAAAATTCGCCTAAAAGAGCTATCAAATCACTGTAAAGATTCTGGTATAAATGCAGTATTTATCGTGTGTTTAACCGCATTTTTAATAGGTATAGTTTTAGTCTATATCGGTTCAGATATGCTAGCAAATTTTGGGGCAAATATCATGATAGTTGAGATAATGGGAATGATAACGCTTAGAGAGATTGGACCATTGATAGCAACTATTGTTCTAGCGGGGCGTTCAGCTAGTTCATTTACCGCTCAAATAGGAGTTATGAAGATAACTGAAGAGATTGATGCGATGAAAACTATGAGTTTTGATCCATTTATATTTTTAGTTATTCCTAGAGTTATGGCGATGATTATCATTACTCCACTTGTGATATTTTTAGCTGATATGTGTAGTATTTTAGGGCAGATGATAGTGTCAAACTACTATATGGGTGTAGATTTCGCATCTTACCTTGATAGATTTAAGAGTTTGGTCGAGATAAGGCACTTTCAAGTTGGAATGATAAAAGCTCCATTTTTTGGTGCAACGATTGCTCTTGTTGGGTGTTTAAGAGGGCTTCAGGTTAAAGGCAGCACCGAAAGTATAGGCGAAATGACAACAATAAGTGTTGTAAATGCAATATTTTGGGTGATAGTTTTAGATGCTATATTTGCGATATTTTTTATACAAGTTGGTCTGTAATGCTTCATGTAAAGGAATTTAATGAAAAACACCCAATAGCTGAGGCTAAAAATTTAAAGGTGGCTTATGGCGATAAAGTTATCCATGAAAATGCAAGTTTTCATATAAACGAAGCTGAAATTTATGGCTTTTTAGGTGGAAGTGGTAGTGGAAAAACAACTTTGATGAAAACTCTTATTTATCTAAAAGAACCAGATAGGGGAACAGTAACTATGCTAGGAAAAGATATTTGGAGCTTAAAATTAAAAGATAGAGAAAAAATCAAGCTTCAAACTGGCTTTATGTTTCAGTTTGGAGCACTTTTTTCATCAATGAGCGTTCTTGATAATATAGGCGTCATGCTTAGGGAGTATAGTAATTTAAGTAAAAAAGATGTTGAAGACATCTCAATGTTTTGGCTTTTAAAAGTTGGTCTTAAAAAAGAAGCGGCCAATCTTTTTCCAAGTGAACTAAGTGGCGGTATGAAAAAAAGAGCAGCTCTAGCAAGAGCATTAGTGCTTAGTCCAAAGATACTTTTTTTAGATGAGCCAAACTCGGGTCTAGATCCAGTAAGTGCAAGAGCTATGGATAGACTTATAGTTGATTTAAGAGATAGTTTAGGTTTAACAGTAGCGATGGTTACACATGATGCAGACTCGATATTTAGCATACTTGATAGGTTTTTGATAGTTAATGATAAAAAAATCGTCTTTGAAGGAAATTTAGAAGAAGTTAAAGATTTTAAAGAAAACCCTTTACAAGAGCTTTTTGATAGTAGAAAGATGAAAGATTAAACCAGCATGAAACAAAAATATTTTGTTATAAAAGCACTTTTGGAAAGTGGTGGAATGGCTACTTTATCGCAACTTTATAAGCTAACAGATGTAAGTTCTTGGAAAACAAACACTCCATTTGCTTCTATTAGGAGAATTTTACAAACAAATCCTGAATTTTATAAAATTTATCCAGGTCTTTGGGGACTTAGAGATAAAAAAGATGAAATTTCACATCTATTAAAGGAAGAGAAAAATTTATTTACTCACTCATACTATCAAGGCATTATTATAGAGATAGGAAATGCTAGGAAATTTAGAACATTTGTTCCATATCAAGATAAAAATAAATTCTTTTTACAAGATAGACTTTGCGATATTAGCTCACTTGATAGTATTTATGAATTTACTTATCCAAATTTAATGGCAAAAGCTAAAACAGTTGATGTTGTTTGGTTTAATGAGCGAAAAATGCCCAATAGCTTTTTTGAAGTAGAGCACACTACTGGCTTTAAAAATTCACTAAATAAATTTTATGAATTACAAGATTTTAGGGCAAATCTTTATATAGTTGCAGACATTGTAAGAAAAAAGGAATTTGATAAAATTATAGATGAATCAATATATAAATCTATAAAAAATTTAGTAAAATTTGCAGATTATGAAAGTATTGTAAAACAGCATGAAAAAGAGAGTATAAAATATGAGATGGGAATATCTTAAGGAGTTAAATTTTGGAAAATAGAAGTTCATTTACCATAGTTGGTATATTTGCTGCTATTTGTATAGCAGCAATACTTAGTTTTGTTTGGTGGCTAACCACTAGAGCAGGTGGGGATTCTGAGTATAAAACATACTATATCCATACAAAAGAGCTTCCTGCTGGACTTAAGGAAAACGCTCAAGTTAAATACATCGGCGTTCCAGCTGGTTTTGTAAGCGATATAACATTTGCAGATGGTAGTAATTACGGTACTATAGAAATAGCACTAAAGCTAGATGCTACTTTTCCTATCAAAAAAGATAGCATAGCTAAAACCGAAGTTCAAGGTCTTGGCGGACTTGTTAGTTTAAATATTACAAAAGGCACAGGTGAAGGCTTTGCTAGTGATGAAAAGCCAATTATATATCTTGATAAAGGTCTTCTTGCTAAGCTAAATAGTAAAGCAGGGGATATTACAGAAGGTATAAATGATGCTGTTTCTAGAGTAAATTCACTCCTTAGTGATGAAAACATAGATAGTTTAAGCGCTACTCTTAAATCCATTGAATCTTTGGCAAGTAAACTTAGTGATGATGGTATATTTGACAAGGTTGATTCTATACTTGCTTCAGTTGATAGTATGTTAGGTTCAGCAGATGATAATAAAAGCGAATTTAGCAAACTGATGGCAAATGTTGATGTTTTAATAAATTCTATGGATAAATTTACTAAGACTTCAACTCAAACTTCAGCCAAACTTAGTAAAACTTTGGATAAAATAAACGCTAGTCTAGCAAGTGGGGAGTATAACTTAAAAGAGATTTTAGGTCCTACGCTTCATGAAACATCACTATCTTTAGTAGAGCTTAAAAAAAGTCTAAGAGAGTTTCAAAAAGCGATGTTTAGGTTAGAAGATGATCCATATGACTTTTTCTTTAGAGATACCAGTAGAGGAGAGAAAAGATGAAAAAAGGTATGATAAAAGTAGCTTCAGCTGCCATTATAGGTGTGCTGATGAGTGGGTGTTTAGCAAAAAGTGCAAAACCATATGATTACTACGAGATAACCTATAAAGGTAAAATGTGTAAACAAAAACTTCCTGTCCAAAAAGATATATATGTCTCAAACATCCAAGCTTTGAATTTAGCAGATAGTAGAGATATTTTAATAGTTGATTTTAAAAACAACATAAGATATGTTGATGATGCTAAATTTGTAACACTTCCAAGTGAGATGGTCTATAAAACTATAGTTAGTGCAGTAGCTTCTCAGTGTGAGTTTAATCAAGTCTTTAGACCTGTAAAAGGAGCTTACACCTTAAATACTTCTCTTATCTCGTTACAGATAAATGGTGATCAAGCTGAAGTTATACTAGGGTATGATCTTGTAAAAGATGCAAAAAGTATAAAATCAGGAGTTATTAAAAACCATATCTTTAACCCAGACCCAAGCACTCCTACCATACTAAAATACCTTGATATATCTGTCAATCAAACAATAGAAAAACTTATGGATGAGATAAGGTGATAGTAGCAGTTGAGGGAATTTTAACAAAGCTAGAGCCAAATTTAGCTATTTTAAAGTGTGCTAGTGGGATAAGTTATGGTGTGATAGTTTCGCTAAATTGTAGTAGCACACTTAAAAAAGGCGAACTTACAGAGCTTATGACAACTCAAATTTTAAGAGAAGATGCAAGCCTTTTGTATGGATTTCAAGATAAAAAAGAACAAGCTATGTTTTCTATGCTTTTAAAGGTTAGTGGAGTTGGGGCAAGCACAGCTATGGCAGTTTGTTCTACTCTAAGTAGTAGTGAGTTTACATCAGCAATTATAAATGGTGATGAAAAAGCCCTTACAGCAGTACCAGGAATTGGTCCAAAAAGTGCTAGAAAGATTATAGCTGAGTTAAGTGATGCTAAGCTTTTAATGGATAGTGTTGAGGTTGATAACTATAAAAATGACGCTATTTTAGCACTTGAAACGCTTGGATTTAAACGAGATAGAGTTTTAAAAGTCATATCAGAGTGCAAAAGCGAAGATACAGCAAGCCTTATAAAAGAGGCACTTAAAAAATTAGCATAAAAGGAAGTGTATGAAAAAAGGTATAGTTTTTGGCGGACAAAGTTATGAACATGAGATTAGTATTGTATCAGCTATTACGCTAAAAGAAAATACAAAACAGGAATTTGAGTATATATTTTGTGACGAAAATAGAAATTTCTTTTTAATAGAACCAAAAAATATGAAAGCTACATATTTTTCCAAAGGTGAGTATAAAAAAGCTAAAAGTTTGGTTTTAAAAAGCGGTGGATTTTATACTGAAGGTGTGTTTGGCAAAAAACTACAAAGTGAAGTTTATATAAATTTAATCCACGGAAGTGACGGCGAAGATGGTAAAATAGCTGCACTTTTTGAGTTTTACTCTATCAATTTTATAGGACCTAGACTTGAAATTTCAGCTTTAAGTTTTAATAAAATTCTTACTAAATATTTAGCAGAAAATGTAGGTGTCTTAACCCTAAAATGGGAATCTTTAACCAAAAATAGTAAAAATCTTAACTTGCCATTACCAGTGATTTTAAAGCCTTCAAGACTTGGAAGCAGTATTGGTATAGCTATTGTAAAAGACAGCGCTCAGCTTGATTACGCGCTAGATTCAACTTTTGAGTATGATGATTTAGTTTTGGTTGAGCCATATGTTGAAGGGATTAAAGAGTATAATTTAGCAGGATGTAAGATAGGTGGCAAGATAAAATTTTCTATCATTGAAGAGCCAAAAAAAGAGAAAATTTTAGATTTTGAACAGAAGTATTTAAGCTTTTCTGGAAACTCAAAAGTAAAAGAAGCTATCGTTAGTGATGAAATTCGTCTAAAACTTCAAAATGCCTTTACTAGAATTTATAACGCAGGCTTTGATGGGGCCCTTATTAGGTGTGATTTCTTTGAAAAAGATGGTGAAATTTATCTAAATGAGATAAATCCAAATCCTGGAAGTTTGGCCTACTATCTTTTTGATGATTTTGAAAATACTTTGAATGCTTTAGCTAATAGTTTACCAAAAACTCGTAAAATTCCGATTTCTTATAACTATATAAATTCAATATCAGTTAATAAGTAGTTTTTAATGAAATTTATGCTAAATTTTACATAAAATTTTATGTAAAAGAGAAAAAATGGCGAGTTTTAATCAAGATGAAATTTATACTGCTACTGAAGTTGTTAGAAATTTTAGCTCTGTTTTAACAAAAGTAAGTAGCGGTGATCTTAAAAAAGCAGTGATTGTAAAAAATAACAAATTTGAAGCTGTAATGATAAGCGTAAAAGAATTTGAAAGGCTTGAAAAAGCTGTTGATTTGTTAAATATATTAGCACAAAAAAGGCAAAAAGATGGCGATTAGACAGATAAAAGCACTGGGTAAAATTTATGACATTAGTTATGAAATAAAAAACCAAGAAGCTACAAAAACCATACTTATAATACATGGTTGGGGCTCAAAAAAAGAGATAATGTCAAAGGCTTTTGGTTCGTTTTTAAAAGATTTTAAACATATTTATATAGATCTTCCTGGAATGGGACTTAGCAATATCCATACTCCGCTTAATACGGAAAAATACGCTATTATAATAAAAGCTTTTCTATCATCTTTAAATTTAACTCCTGATATCATCATGGGGCATAGTTTTGGTGGTAAAATTTCAACCCTTTTAGAACCAAAAAATTTAGTTCTGCTTAGTACAGCAGGTATTGTTGAGCCAAAGCCATTTATGGTTAAATTTAAGATAAAACTCTTTAAAATTTTAAAATTTTTTGGTTTTGGAACATTTTATAAACTATTTGCTACAAAAGATGTCTGTGGAATGAGTAGGGTTATGTATGAGACGCTTAAAAATGTAGTAGATGAAGATTTTAGAGATAAATTTGCTAATACAAAGTCTAAAACCCTTATATTTTGGGGAAAAAATGATCAAGCTGTAAGTGTTAAAAGCGCTGAACTTATAAATAGACTTATAAAAAATAGTGAGATTTTTTTACTAGATGGAGATCACTTTTTCTTTCTTTTACATTCTAAATTTATTGCTCAAAAGATAGAGGAGAGCTTTTTAAATGGTGATAGTTTTGATGGTAATGAAAGCTTTGTATTTGATCCGCTTGATGAAATTTCAAGCACTGGTGATGTTATAGAAAGAGAGTATGATAAAAAAAATGAGATCAAAAGCGATGAAACAATAAGCAAAGAACTCAATAATAAACTAAAAAATAGCATAAAAAAAGCTAATAACATAAAACTTCCTGATGAAATTTTAAAAGATTTAAAAGATGATAATATAGCTGATCAAAATGGTAAAAATTTAGAAGTAAATAGTGATGATAGTAAGGATTTAAGTGATTTAAATAAAAATACTGTTGATGATAATTTTAAAAACCACAGTAGCAATGAAGCTTTTAAAGATGAAAATTCAGGTAAAACTTATGAAAATAGCTCTTTATTTGATGATTTGGATAGTTTTGGAGATGTGGGGGAGGTTTTTGAAAGAGATTATATAGCAAAACCAGAACCAAAAAAACCAGAACCAAAGCCAGTTGATAATAGAAAATTTCGCTATCAAAACATTGGAAATGGTGTTTATGAAAAAATTTATGAAGATATGGATGGCTTTAGTGAGCAAAAAATAGACAAAATAGTAGATAGTAGCGATGAATATAGCGAAATTTATGAGAATTTTAAAAGTAGTGAAAGTAATGATTTGTTTGATCAAAATATCAACGATGACGCTTTGAAAGAAAAAACTAGCAGCTTTGATAGCAACAATGATATAGGTGCTAAAAATTTAACTATGAATACTAGGCCTTTAGATGATTTAGAAAAGAGTATTGATGAAGCTTTAGAAAATAGTAGTGATGAAATTTTAAAAGATGATAATGATAAAATTTTAGAAGATATTAGTAAAGATGCTTTTAGAAGCAATGGCGATGATTTGGAGTACAAAAGCAGATTTGTGGCTAAAAGTGATGAGAAAAAAGATGAAAATGATGATAGTGTTTTAACCTTTAGCGAGATTTTTAAAAAAAGATTTTTAGGAGATGATAAGTGATAGAGATCTTACTAAATTTTATATTTATTTTAGGGCTAGGATTTTATCTTATCACTGTTTCTCAGTGGTTTTCATACAGGCTAGAAAGAGTTTTGTTTCACTTTACAAAACCTATGTGGCATATAAATTTTGTGCTAATTCCTATGATAGTTTATGTTGTTTTATTCTACATAAATCCACTATATTTTGGAGCGTATTTGCTCTTTTTTATCATAACTTTAGCTATTTGGCATAAAAAACTTGATAAAAAGCTAGTATTTACACCTAGAGTTAAGCGTCTATTTTTGGTTTTGGTTTTAACTACGCTCTTTTTTGGATTTATATTTATAAACAAAGCTAAAATTTTGCCTGTTATTTTGCCTTTAATTGTAGCTTTTGCTATAAGCTATATGTATGAGAATTTTAACTCAAAACTTTTTATAAAAACTGCCTCAAAAAAACTTCAAAGTATGCCAAATTTAACCATCATAATGATAACTGCAAGTTATGGTAAAACAAGTATTAAAAACTTTGCTTATCAAATTTTAGATGGAAGTTTTAAGTGTTATAAAACCCCAAGGAGCGTTAATACCTTAATGGGATTAGTTAAAGATATTAACGAAAATCTACCTAGTGATAGTAAGATTTATATAGCTGAAGCTGGAGCAAGATTAAGGGGTGATATTGAAGAAATCACTCAGTTTTTAAACCCAAGTATCGTTGTAGTTGGCGAGATAGGAGAGCAACACATTGAGTATTTTAAGAGTATAGAAAATATCCGCAAAACTAAGCTTGAAGCACTGGGTTCAAAAAATTTAAAACAAGCTTTTGTTCACACCTCAACACTTAAAAAAAGTAGCGAAAAAATAGCCATTTATGATGAGAGTTTAAGTGGCGTAAATGCTAGTCTTGATGGAGTTAAATTTAGTCTTAAATTTTTAGGAAATTTAGAGGAATTTAAAGCTCCTATTTTAGGTAAATTTAACGCTTCTAATATCGCAGTTTGCGTTAAAATAGCTGAATATTTAGGGCTAAATTTAAGCGTAGTAAAAGATAGAGTTGCTCACCTTAAAAGCGTAGAACACCGCTTAGAAAAGATAGAAAATGGCGGCAAAATCATCATAGATGATAGCTTTAATGGCAACCTTAAAGGAATGTGTGAGAGTTATGATTTAGTAGCAAAATTTGATGGTAGAAAAGTCATCATAACGCCTGGAATTGTGGAAGCTACAAAAGAGATGAATGAGATTTTAGCTAAAAAAATAGATAAAGTTTTTGATTTAGTGATGATAACTGGTGAGTTAAATGCTAAAATTTTAGGAAATTTTATAGATGAAAGAAAGCTTATCATTATAAAAGATAAATCAAATTTAGTCCAGATATTAGCAGAAAAAACAAAAGCAGGGGATTTGATACTTTTTTCAAATGATGCACCAAATTTTATTTAAAAAGGCATAAAATGGCTAAAAAAGAGGTTAATACGGATTTTTGGGTAAGAGATTTACTAAAAGAAGCTGATATTAAATTTGACGCACAAGGAAGTTGCATAAAAGAGATAGATGATGCTTTAAAAACTGCGTCTAAAAGAGGCACTGGAAAAGTTGGATTTCCAGAATTTATTGCAGTTGTAAAAGATTTTTTAATCGTCATAGAAAATAAAGCTGATGTTTCATTTCATGTAAAAAAAGATGAAAAAAATCTCATCGATGAAAGTGTAAGCAGTATCCTTAATTACGCCGTAAATGGGGCTTTATTTTATGCTAAACATTTAGCAAAACACACAAATTTCAAAAAAATTATCGCCATTGGAATTTCTGGCAATGAAAAAAGGCATAGAATAAGCCCAATTTTTGTCAATGAAAGAGGTCATTTTACACAGCTTAGCGAAAATATAAACACTTTAATGAATTTTAGCCAAAATAATATTGATGAGTATTATATAAGCGAAATTTTAAAAGAAAAAACCGATTTTGAAAAAGATAGAGAAGAGATTTTAAAAGAGACAAAAGAACTCCACGAAGATTTACGAAATTATGGCAATATACAAGATAAAGATAAGCCTTTGATAGTTTCTGGGATTTTACTTGCTTTAAAAGAGATTGAGTTTGGAAATTTTAGCTTAGATAGCTTAGTTGGGGACAAATATAAAACTGATGGAGCTAAAATTTATGACGCGATTGCTGATAATTTAAATAGAGCAAATGTATCGCCTGAGGTTAAAAAAGATAAACTTTTAAGCCAGTTTTTAGTTATTAAAGATACCGCTAAAATTAACGAAATAAACCAAACTCTTGGCAAAACTCCACTTAAACATTATGCTGAGTTTTTATATAAAAACATTTATCAAAACATAAGATTTACTAGAAATTCAGAAGATTATTTAGGGCTTTTTTATGGTGAGTTTATGAGTTATAGCGGTGGAGATGGGCAAAGCTTGGGTATTATTTTAACTCCACCTCATATTACTGAGCTTTTTTGTGATTTGCTTGATATAAAAGCAGATGATAGGATTTTAGATCCGTGTTGTGGAACGGCTGGTTTTTTAATAGCTGCGATGCATAAAATGCTAACTCAAACTGATGATGTTATTTTGAAAAATAACATTAAGAAAAATCAACTTTTTGGTGTAGAACTTCAAAGTTATATGTTTACCATTGCTACGACAAATATGATTTTAAGAGGCGATGGAAAAAGTAATCTTGAAAATTTTGATTTTCTTACTAAAAATTCATTTGAGCTTCAAAAACAGTGGTATCCAAATATCGGTATGATGAATCCGCCATACTCTCAAGGTTCAAAACAAAATCCAAATTTATATGAGATAGCTTTTACAGAACATCTTTTAAATTCAGTTACAAAAGGTGGAAAAGTTGCAGTTATAGTCCCACAAAGTTCAGTTACTGGAAAAACAAAAGAAGAAAAAAATATAAAAGCAAATATTCTTAAATATCACACCCTAGAAGGCGTAATTACGCTTAATAAAAATACATTTTATGGTGTTGGAACAAATCCTTGCATAGCTATTTTTACAGCTGGAATTTCACATAATAAAGATAAAATTTGTAAATTTATAAATTTCGAAGATGACGGATATGAAGTTGCAAAGCATATCGGTCTTATAAAAACTCCAAATGCAAAGGATAAAAAGCAGTATTTGCTTGATGTTTGGTTTGATAAAATCAAAGCACCAACTAAATTTTGCGCCCAAACTACGATAGAAGCTGATGATGAGTGGCTTCACTCTTTTTATTATTTTAATGATGAAATTCCAAATTTAGAGGATTTTCAAAAGACAATAGCTGATTATTTAACTTTTGAAGTAAATATGATAACGCACGGCAGAGAATATTTATTTGAAAATAGTGAAAATTTACAAAAGGATTTACCCTTATGTAAAAAGTTAAGTTTAGATGATTGTAAATGGGGTGAGTTTTTAGTTGGAGAGTTGTTTGAAAAAATAGAAAAAGGAAAATGCAATAATCAAAATAAACAAACCATAAGTTCTAACAAAGGGATTTATTATTTATCTGCTACAAATAATAATAATGGTGTAAGTGATTTTGTAGAAAAAAATTCACTAACACAAAATGGAAATTGTATAATGTTTGTAAATCAGGGTGATGGTGGTGCTGGTTATTCTGTATATCAAAACAATGATTTTATATCAACAACTTCAAATTCGTTTGGATATGCAAAATGGGTTAATAAATTTACAGGATTATTTATTTCTACAATCTTAAGCAAATTTAAACAAAAATATTCTTTCGGTTATGGTAGAACAGAAAACAGACTTAAAAAAGATAAAATTTTACTCCCAATCGATAAAAATGGAAAACCTGATTATAAATTTATGGAAAATTTTATAAAACAAGAGATGAGTGTTCAAGCTATAAAAGTGGTTGATTATTATAATAAAATGTTAATGGCTTTCGAGAGAGAGAGAGAGAGAGAGAGAGAGAGAGAGACATGGCGCGCCGCGGCTTGATGAAATAGAATGGGGTGAGTTTTGGTTAAAAGATTTGTTTAAAATAAATAGAGGTAAAAGACTAAAAAAAGATAATCACTTAGTAGGAAAAATACCATATATTTCATCTACAAATTTAAATAATGGTGTTAATAATTTTATATCAAATATTGAAAATGTTAGATTTTTTAGTAATAGTTTAAGCATTGCAAATAGTGGCAGTGTTGGTTCGACTTTTTATCATCCATATACTTTTATAGCAAGCGACCATATTACAAATTTAAGCAATCATCATTTTAATAAATTTTCATATATCTTTGCTTCAAATTTATTACAAAATTTAAAAGAAAAATACTTTTTCAACAGAGAAATAAATGATAAAAGAATTAAAAGAGAAAAAATCTTACTTCCAATCGATAAAAATGGAGAGCCTGATTATAAATTTATGGAAAATTTTATAAAGCAAGAGATGAAAAAGCAAATTTTAAAAATTATTGATTATTTTAGTAAGGGTCTAGACTAGCATTATGATATAATAATGCTTATGAAACAACCAAAGAAAAGAAAGGGTTGCTAGTCTAGACCCATATAAATATAAAAACTAGTTTGTGATTATAGTTATCTTTTAAAAAGCAACCTTAAAATTCCTATCAAAAATAAAACAGAAGCTAAAATTTCAAAGCCCTTATCAAGCAAAAGTAGAAAAAATGAGCTCATTATAAGAGTAAAACTTATCATAAATGAGCTTATTGCTTCATCAGCTGCTTTTTTAAAATAGCTAAGTTGGAGTTTAGAAATTTGAGTTTCAAGTTCGCCTGAACTTATCTTATAAATTCCATCTTTCATCGCTACAATAAGCTCTAAAAGCTCATCTGTAGCATCAAAAATATTTTCAACAAAAGTCTCTTTTACGCCAACAGCTCTAGGTATATTTTCCACCAAAATAGGAAGTATATCCTTAACACCGTTAAAATTTTCTATATAATTTGTCCCAAGGCCTTCTATAATCGCACTTGCTCTTAAAATATAAATAGCCTCACTAGGCAGCTTAAAAGGAAATTTCCTACTACTTTCCATTAGACTAAAGGCTAAATCTTGCATCGTAGTTTTATCAAGATTATCATTAGAAAAAATGGCAAAAAACTCTTCAGTAAATTCAGCCAAAAGTGCAGTTGGTGTCTCATAGGCTGAAATTCCAAGCTTTTTACAAGCTAGTATGTACTTTTCATAGTTCTCTTCATTTGCAGCTTTAAGTAGAGCAATAATAGCAAGGCGAGTCTCATTGTCAACACTTTTTACCATTCCAAAGTCAAGTAAGACTAGTTTTGCATCTTTTGTAATAAGCAAATTTCCAGGATGTGGATCTGCGTGAAAGTAGCCATTTACAAGCATTTGATCTACATAAAAAAGCACTAAAGTTTTAATAACTTTTCTTATATCTATGCCAAATTTTAAAATATTTTCTTTATCATCAAACCTAAAACCATCTTCAAAGCTCATAACAAGCATAGAATCGTTTGATAACTCAGGGTAGGGGCGTGGAAATTTTACGCCACTATTAGCATAAACTTTACTAAATCTTTGTAAATTTGCTAGTTCTCTATCAAAGCTTATCTCTTTTAAAATCATATCTGAAAATTCACTCAAAACTGCTTCTATGGAGTGCTTTGTATAGTGACTAAAAAGTGGGCGAAATAAAGCATTATAACGCCTAAGTATAGCTATATCTTTTTTAACTCTTTGCTTTATACCATAACGCCTAAGTTTAACAGCTAGTTTTGTGCCATCATCTAAGTAGGCTACATGAACTTGCCCGATAGAAGCTGACGCTATAGGAGTCATATCAAATTTGGCAAATTTAGAAGTATCTGCTACTTTTAGGACATCACTGTTTTTCATTGCGGGCAGTTTGTCATGAACTTTTTTAAGTTCATCTGTATATTCAGGTGGAAAAAAGTCACTTCTACTAGCTAAAACTTGAGCTAGTTTTATAAAACTTGCTCCAAGAGTGTTTATAGCTTCTGAAATCTCACTGGGTTTTAAAGGGCGTAAAAATATTAGTTTTTCACGCCTTTTTATAAGCAAGTAAAATGTTAATAAAAGCCGAAATATCAGCCAAAATCTAGGAGTTTTTAGCATTAAGCTTTTTTTCTAAAGCTTCTATTTTTGTTTCTAAGCTTTTTATATCATCTTTTGTAGCGATATTTAGCTCATTTACTACTTCTTTAAAGTACTCCATATTTTTCTCATGCTCTTCTTTTGCTCTACCATAAAGCTTATCTATAAAAGCATCGCTATCTTCTTTTGTGAGCTTTCCACGCTCTTCAAGAGCTTTTAGCTCTTTTTTTATCCTATCTTGTAGGGTTAAAACCCCGCCAGCACCGATATAAAGTAGATCTTTTAACATGACTTCTCCTTTGTAATAAGTTTTAAAACATCTAAAGCTATTGCTAGTTCTTCATCTGTTGGAACAATTAAGGCTCTTATGATTGAGTCTGGTTTTGTTATAAATCTTATACCACTTCCTTCTTTTTCATTTAAGTCTTTATCTATATTTACGCCCATATGGTTGATTCTGTTACAAATGTCAAGTCTTAGTCTATCATAGTTTTCACCAACTCCGGCTGTAAATATAATAGCATCAACTCTGCCAAGTATAGCAATGTATGAACCGATATATTTTGTTATTCTATACATATACATATTATAAGCTAATCTTGCCATTTTATCATCATCTTCTAGCATCATTCTTTTAACTTCTCTAATATCGCTTGTGCCACAAATTCCAAGAAGACCGCTTTTTTTATTAAGTATAGTATAAATTTCTTTACTTCTTACATTCATAACTTGAGAAAGATATGTAATAGCAGCTGGGTCTATATCGCCACTTCTTGTGCCCATCATAAGCCCTTCAAGTGGGGTAATGCCCATGGAAGTATCTATGCTTTTACCGCCTCTTATTGCTGTAGCACTAGCACCATTTCCAATGTGAAGCGATATGGCATTAAAGCTATCAAGTCTTATTCCCATAAATTTAGCAGCTTCTTGTGTGACATATTTATGAGAAGTGCCGTGAAAGCCATATTTTCTTACATCATACTTTTTATATAGCTCGTAAGGAATGGCATAAAGATATGCATATTCAGGCATTGTTTGATGAAACACAGTATCAAAAACAGTTACATTTGGAACATTTGGAGCTTTTTTCATAGCACTTCTTATGCCAGCTAGATGGCCAGGATTATGAAGTGGTGCTAAGATGGATAGCTCTTCTATGCCTTTTATAACGCTATCATCTACTATGCAAGACTCTTTAAATTTATCACCCCCATGGACGACTCTATGACCTATACCAGCTAACTCACTGAAATCTTTTAAAACTCCAGTTTTATGAAGTAGATCATTTAAAACTTCAGTTCCTACTTCGTGATTGGGTATATTTGTAAGCTCTTTTATGTTGCTATTTGCTGTTTTTATGATAACTTTTGAGTTAGGATTTCCTATCTCTTCTATCATACCGCTTGCTAAAACAGTTCTATTATCCATTTCAAAAAGTTTAAATTTTATAGAACTACTTCCTGAGTTTAAAACTAAAATTTTCATCTTTTAACCTTTGTTTGCCTGGATAGCAGTAATTAAAACTGTATTTACAATGTCTTCTACCAAACACCCTCTGCTTAAGTCATTTACAGGTTTTTTAAGACCTTGTAATATCGGTCCTATAGCAATAGCATTTGTAGTTCTTTGAACGGCTTTATAACATATGTTTGCACTATTTAGATCTGGAAACACAAAGACATTTGCATTTCCTGCTACTTTTGAGTTAGGAAGCTTTTTTTGTGCTACTACCATATCTACAGCGGCATCAAACTGAAGTGGTCCATCTACTCTATCTTGTAAGATTGTTTTGGCTAAATTTGTAGCTTCTTTTACCTTATCAACACTTTGACCACAGCCACTCTCTCCAGTAGCAAAGCTAAGCATGGCAACTTTTGGATCAATGTTAAATGATTTTGCCATATTTGCTGTAAGAGTTGCAACTTCAGCTAAATTTGAAGCAGTTGGTTCAGGCATTATCGCACAATCACTAAATAGATAAACTCTATCTTTTAAGCACATTATAAAAGCTCCACTTACAGAACTAACCCCATCTTGTGTTTTTATGATCTGTAAAGCAGGGCGGATAGTATCAGCTGTAGTTCCAACTGCACCACTTACTACCCCATCAGCCATATTAAGAAGTATTAGCATGGTGGCAAAGTAGTTTTTGTCTTTTATTAACTCACTAGCTTTTTCTAAAGTTACACCTTTATCTTTTCTAAGATTGTAAAGTCTATTTGTAAAGTCTTTGCTTAGAGGTGAATTTAGCGGGTTAATAAATTTAGCATTAGTTAAATTTAGCCCTAAATTTAAAGCCTTATTTTTGATATCGTTTTCATCTCCAAGTATTATTAAATTTAGTGCGTCTTTTTTAAGAAGTATATCAGCGGCTCTTAAAATTCTCTCATCATCGCCTTCTGGTAAAACTACTGTTTTTTTGATACTTCTTGCTCTTTTATAAAGATCATACTCAAATTTCACAGGCGTTGTTATAGTATAAGTAAAACTTTTCATCTCATCAGCTAAAATTTCAGGCTTTACATTAAGAGCAGTAAGAGCGATATTTTTACCGCTTTTAGCAAATAGTAGATCTTTTTTGTCTATTTTGCCAAGCAGTTTAACGCCTTCTCTTTCAAGGTCAATTTTTGGAATTTTATACTCATTAGAGCTAAAAATAACCGGTATATCAAGGTTATTTGCTATTTTAGCGTTAAAACTACCTAGTCTTTTATCGCCCACTACGATTATGGATTTGCTTTTAAAATCATTAAATTTATCTATTATTTTAAATTCAACTGACTTTATATCATCAAGGCTATTTAAAAATTCTTCATAGCTCATGATAGAATTTTTGCTACTACCTATTGGTATAAAAATTTCACTGCTATCAAAACAGCCATCCATAAGCTTTTTAAGCTCATCTACATAACTCTCATCATTGTAGGATATAAAAAACACTCCATTCATAAATCTTTCCTTTACTTAGGCTTTAGCCACAAACTTTTGTATAACTTAATATTTTACTTTATTAACCTTAAAATACCTCATCAGCAAACTCACTAAATTTACCTCTTACGCTTGCTTCAAGATCAGTTGCGAAGATATTTAGCTGTTTTGGCTTTAAATTTGATAGCTTTAACATAGTTGTAAGACCATTGTTGTAGCGGTTTAGGTAGAGGTTGTCAATTTGTTTATTTGAGCCTATGATAATTACTTTACAGCTATTATTTAGCCTTGATAAGATAAGTTGTGTTGTTTTATTTGAACTGTTTTGCCACTCATCTAATATAACTATAGCTTTACTTAGCGTTCTACCTCTTGCTTCGCCTGGCCAAAGCATCTCAATGGAGTATTTTTTTATAAGTTCATCTACTTTTACTCTTACTTCATCTGCGTTTGTTTGCTCTTTTTTAAGTTTTCTTCTAGCGATGAAATCAAGTGTATCAAAAAGTGCCATATTATAAATTCTAAATTTCTCATCATTTCCTGATAAAAAGCCCACTTCTGCGCCTCTATCAATACTTTCTATTGAGTTTCTTACATAGATTATTTTTTCATATTCGCTCTCTCCATCGTAGCTATCAATGAGTCTCATAGCGCAACTTATTGCCATTAAGGTCTTGCCAGTTCCCGCTTTAGCATCTACTACATAAGCATCAAAATAAGGGCTTAACAGAGCTTTTGCTAGAAATTTTTGCTTTGTGTTTACTGGTTTTACTATTAAAGAGCGAAAATCATCACTTTGTATGAAATTTAAAATTCCACCTTCAACTAAAGCGTATTTTTCTTTTGAAAATTTGTCACGAAAAGTAACACATCTAAGTGCTGGATCAAAATTTGAGGTTATAAATTCGTGATAATATCTCTCATCAATGCTATCTACATCATCAACTTCTATAGTTGTATGAAATTTAAGTTTTGGCGTTTCATCTCTATCATCTCTTAAAGACTCAACGCTTAAATTTTTAAATTTAGCAAACATTCTAGCATATATATCAAGAGAGATAAATTTCACATCATAGTGTCTTTTTGATAGAGTTTTTTCTAGTTTGCTTGCGGTTGAAACTATAAGTTTATCGTTAAATTCCTTTAAATTTGAGTATTCTAAAGTATCTTTATCATACTTTTGGCTTGTTACTAACCAAATTTCAGCGCTATTTTCAAATTTAAGCTTAACTGCTTTTAAATTTGGCTCTTTGCTGCTTTTATCTTTGTAAATTTTAATACCCAAATCTTCGCAATTTGCTATCATTCTAGCAAATTCTCTTGCTTGATATCCAAGTTCGCCACTATCTCTTTTTTTGTCTTCAAGTTCAAATAAGACAACTTCTGGAATTGCAACGATATTTTGTAAATTTTGTGATAGTTTTACGATGTTTAAGACATTTGCTAAGATGATGTTGGTATCAACGATATAGACTTTCCTTGTCACTTATATGCTCCTAAAAGAAATTTGAGTTTACAAATTTATAGTAGAATTTTATAAACTAAGGAGTATTATATTGTGTTTAGATTAACCATGTTTATTAGTGTGATTATAACGATATCTTTTGGAATAAATATTAATGAAGCAACTAGGTATGATCTTATGAGTTATGGTGGTCTTGATGCAGGGCGTGCTGATATGCTTATAAAAGAGCGTGCAAAAAGAGAAATAACAAAACCAAGCGATCTAAAAAGAATTTATGGATTTAAGGATTATAATATTTCAAAATTAGCTAAAAATTTTGAGATAGAACCACTTTCAAAACCAGAGCCTGAAGTAGAACCAAAGCCTGAAGTGAAGGTAATAGAAAAAAATAACTATATCTATAAAAACTATCCACCTTACTATGAACATAGAAGTAAATATGGCGATATAGAGATTATTGAGCGTGGAAGTTATGGTAGTAAGTATTACGATAAAAGGCGTTATGATGATAGATATCATGATAAAAATTTTCACCATAAAGCAGGTAAAAAATCTCCAAAAGAAATTTATAAAAACAGCAGCCATTACTCTGAAGATGGTGGGGTTATTATGGGTGGAAGTATAAGATATAAGGGTGAGTTTTGAGATATTTTGTTACTTTGATAATTAGCGTTAGTTTTTTACTATCTTTTGAGGATTTTAACAAAATAGATGTGGATTTTTATAATAAAACCCTAAAAAGCACAATATATCAAAACAAACCATACTTTGATAGTAACGCTACTTTAAATTTCAACAATCAAAATAGCAAAGAAAATTTTAAAGATTCTATTTTTGATAACATAGAAATTCATCAATTTATAGAATTTAAATTCACAAAAGATATATAAAATTAAGAAATTTAGCATAACTTTTAGTTATTTGGCTATAATAAAAAAATTTTTTGTAAAAAAGGTAAAAAATGGCTAAACTTAACGGCTCACAAATGATAATGCAAGCTTTAAAAGCTGAAGGTGTTGAGGTTGTATTTGGTTATCCGGGTGGAGCTGCGCTTAATATATTTGATGAGACATATAAACAAAAAGATTTTAAAGTGGTTCTTACTCGTCACGAACAAGCATGTGCTCACGCTGCTGATGGATATGCAAGGGCTAGTGGTAAAGTTGGTGTTTGCATAGTTACAAGTGGACCAGGATTTACAAACACGATCACAGGTATAGCAACTGCATATATGGATAGTATTCCACTAGTGATTATAAGTGGTCAAGTAGCAAATTCACTCATTGGAACAGATGCGTTTCAAGAGATTGATGCCATTGGAATTTCTCGTCCTTGTGTAAAACATAACTTCTTAGTTAAAACTATAGAAGAGCTTCCTAGAGTCTTAAAAGAGGCTTTTTATATCGCAAGAAGTGGCAGACCTGGCCCAGTTCATATTGATATTCCTAAGGATATAAGTGCAGCAATAGGTGATTTTGAATATCCAGATGAAATTTCAATAAAAACTTATAAGCCAACATACAAAGGCAATGCTAAACAGATAAAAAAGATAGTAGAACTTATAAGTGAGTCTAAAAAGCCACTTTTATATCTTGGTGGTGGAGTTATATCATCAGGAGCGAGCGATTTAGTAAGGGAGCTTGTAGAATTTAGTGGAATTCCAGCTCTTGAGACTTTAATGGCATTAGGTGTTTTAAGAAGTGATGATGAGCTAAATTTAGCTATGGTTGGTATGCATGGTAAATACGCTACAAATATGGCTATGAGCGAGAGTGATTTAATAATAGCTCTTGGTGCTAGATTTGATGATAGAGTTACAGGTAAACTTAGTGAGTTTGCTAAAAGCGCAAAGATAGTTCATGTCGATATTGACCCAAGTTCTATCTCTAAGATAGTTACAGCTGATTATCCAGTTGTCGGTGATGTAAAAACTGTACTTGAAGATATGATGCCACGAATCAAAGAGTTAGTTAAGAAAGAAAATTATAAAGAGTGGAGAGAGAGTATTAAAAGATATAACTCTATCCACCCGCTTAAATTTGAAGATAGTGATGATGTTTTAAAGCCACAATGGGTTATAAAAGAAAGTGCTAAAATAGTTAATAGTGATGATGCTATTATAGTAACTGATGTTGGGCAACACCAGATGTGGGTAGCGCAGTTTTATCCATTTAATAAACCTAGAACGCTTTTAACAAGTGGTGGGCTAGGAACTATGGGTTATGGTCTTCCAGCAGCACTTGGAGCTGGATTTGCTTCATCTTCTCATGTTATAAATTTTAATGGAGATGGTGGGTTTTTGATGAATGTTCAAGAGCTTCAAACTTTAGCCGAAAATGATATACCTGTTATAACAATTATCCTAAATAACCGCTTTCTTGGCATGGTTAGGCAGTGGCAAACGCTATTTTATGATGAGCGTTACTCTTCAACTGATCTTGATAACAAACAGCCTGATTTTGTAAAACTTGCCGAGGCTTTTGGTGGGTTTGGCTATAGAGTTAATACTAAAGATGAGTTTAGAAATGCTTTAAAATTTGCGCTCTCACAAAAGAAATTTAGCATAATAGATGTAAGAGTTGATAGATTTGAAAATGTAGTTCCAATGGTTCCAGCTGGCGGGGCTTTATATAATATGATACTTAAGTAGGAGTGGTGATATGGATAGAAGACTAATATCTGTTATAGTTTTAAACGAGCATGGAGTTTTATCTAGGATAGTAGGGCTTTTTTCAGGACGAGGGTATAATATAGATAGCCTTACAGTTGCACCCATTCCAGAGAGTGAATTTTCAAGAGTAAGTATAGTAACAAGTGGAGATGAAAGAGCGTTTGAGCAGATTATAAAGCAGCTTTATAAATTAATCCCAGTATATAAAATAATAGAAGCAGATGAGTTTGTAGATAAAGAGTTGGTTTTAGTTAAAATTCCATTAGCTGAGAATTTATCAGGACTTGATGCTGTACTTAAGTCATACAATGGAAGCATTGCAAATAGTGACGATAAGCATCTTATTATAATGGCAAGTGATGATAGTGTAAGGATAGATAATTTTATTAAAACCATGAAAAAATACAGCCCAACAGATATCGTTAGAAGCGGTTCGGTGATTATTGAAGTAAGAGAGTAGGCTATGAAAATAAGTGAAATTTGTAAGATTTTAGGAGCTAAATTTAGTGGCGATGATATGGATATTACTGGACTTAATTCACTTGATATAGCAGGAGATGGTGAGTTAAGCTACTGTGATAGCCCAAAAAATGCTAAATTTTTAAAAAATACAAAAGCTAGTGCAGTTTTGGTAAATTCTGCTCTTACTAGTGATGTTCCAAATGGCGTAAAAGCGGTGGCTTATGATAATCCACATCTTGGCTTTGCAATCCTTAGTAAATACTTCGCAAAAGAGCTTTTAAGAGATAATAAGCCAGCTTTGATTAGTGATTTTGCTAAGGTGATGAGTGGGGCGTATGTTGGTTCAAATTCAAAAGTAGGAAATGGTACTTTGATAATGCCAGGAGTTTTTATAGGTGATAATGTTGAGATAGGTCAAAACTGCACAATCCACCCAAATGCTGTCATTTACAATGATACTAAGATAGGCGATAGAGTGGAAATTCATGCAAATGCAGTTATAGGAAGTGATGGTTTTGGATATGCTCATACTAAAGATGGAAGGCATATTAAAATTTACCACAATGGTAATGTTATCATAGAAGATGATGTTGAAATAGGGGCTTGTACCACTATAGATAGATCAGTTTTTAAATCAACTATCATCAAAAAAGGTACAAAAATAGATAATCTTGTCCAAATAGGTCATAATTGCGAGCTTGGAGAGAACTGTATCGTAGTATCACAAACTGGAATTTCAGGCTCAACTATTTTGGGTAGAAATGTAGTGATGGGCGGACAAAGTGGCACAGCTGGGCATTTGGTAATAGGTGACTTTGCACAATGTGCTGCAAGAGCTGGAGTTAGTAAAAGTTTAGATGGAAATAAAAATTACGCTGGTCATCCAATAGTTGAGCTAAAAGAGTGGCTAAGGCTAAATGCCAAAATAAATAGATTTTTTAAGGATAATTAAATTTTAAATTTGTCTTTTTATGAATTTAATAAAATACTTGCTTTTGTGGTGGCTTATAGTGTTTGTGAATTTAAATTAATACTTTGACTTTAAGATAATTTTAAATGATAAGTACTTGATTTAAAAATATTAAAATTTAAAAGGAAAGCTATTAAGCTCTCCTTTTAGCAAATCAATTTGCTCTGTTTTTTCTTTTTTGATACCAAAAATAAAATATAAAACTTAAAATAGTAAGCAAAACCAATCCTATGATTATAATGTGAAGTTGTTCTTTTAAAAACGCCTCATTTTCGCCTAAATAGTAGCCAAGAGCTATAAGTATTGCTACCCAAATTCCAGCTCCAAGTGTAGTGTATAGTGCAAATTTACCAAAATGCATCTTTGCTAATCCTGCTGGAAGGCTTATATATTGACGAATTCCAGGTATTAATCTGCAGTTAAATGTTGAAATTTCACCGTGTTTGTTAAAAAATGCTTCAAATTTAGCCATATTTTTTTCATTTATTCCAACATATTTTCCATATTTTTCTATAAGGCCACGCCCAAAAAAGTAACACAAATAGTAATTAAATGCCGCTCCTGCTAAACTACCGCCAGTTCCAGCAAGCCATGCTAAAATTACACTCATCTTGCCTTGACTAGCTAGATATCCAGCAGGTATCATCGCTACTTCACTAGGAAATGGAAAAAATGAACTTTCTAAAAACATCATCAAAAATATTCCCAAATATCCCCAGTCGTGCACTAAATTCACAATAAAATTTATAAAATCCCCAAGCATTTTACTCCTTTAAATTTATAGTTATATCCATATATGATAAATTTTAGTTAAAGTTTCTACTATATATAGACTTAAGCTCATCTTTTTTAGAATCTGGTATTGGTGCATTTTTAAGATACTCTATTAGAGAAGCTGCTTCTTTTTTAACGCTATTTTTTATTGTATCACTAAGTGGGCTAGAGTATAGTTCAACTAGAGCTTCTAATGCTCTTTTTAAAACAAAACTACTACTTACGCCGTTTTCAACTATAGGTCTAAAACTTTGTGATATAAATCTACTTTCATCAAGCTCTACTATACCAACTCTATCAAATTTAGGAGTTTTTTCTGAGTTTTTATTAGTATCAATTATAATTTTTAAGATAAGATTTATCACTATTATAGCAGTTCCTTGATCATTTATAGCATCTGACAAAGCTGTTTGAGCTACTTCGCTTAATGTTATCATTCCAAAAACTGGATCATCGTGAAAAGCCCTATTTGACTGGATTATGATGTTAGATAAGATCTCTTTTTTAATTTGTTCTTTTTCAAAATCTTTCTTATCTTTATCAAAATAAATTTCTAAAATATCTTTATATTTAACAACAAAATCACCATGCCTACTTAGGATATAAAAACTTACACTATTTTTTTGGGCAATGCTTTGAAGAGCATCAAAATCAATATCTGTTATATACCCTGTTTGATTTGATTTTATGATTAAGTTGGGTTTAGTTTTGGGTTTTTCAAAAGAGCACTTAAAAAATGGCTCAAGAAAATAATTTTCCAAACTTTTTGTCGTTGTATTATAAATTTTATCTAAAGTATCACTTTTTCTGCCAAGCACTGCAAGAGTATTAACCCACCTTATTAATACAATAACAAGATATATTATAACTAAAAGTGTAACTATAAAAAGTAGAAAAACTCCATTTTTTTCATAAAAATTAATTCCAAGAGCAACCTTTGAAATAATAGCGTAAATAAAGGCTGATATAAAGCTAGCTATAGCAACCCTAGTAGTGTTATCATTCATCGCTAAACTCGTAGCTCGTGGTGTTGATGAGTTAGATACACTTGAAAAAGCTGAAACCATAATGGATAAGGAAAATGTACTAACAGCTAGCATACTAGATGCTATAATACTTAAAAGATCATCTATAAGTGAAATTTCAATTTCAAAGAGTGGTTCTTTTATAAATTTTGCCCAGATTTTAGTTAAAAACATAGAAAATATAGATATAATGATGCCAATAGTGGGAAGCACCCACATACTATTTGCTGGATTTTTTAGCCAAAATTTAAGCTTATTAAACACATCACTCCTTGAATTTGGGGTGAGTTTTTACCCCCCCCCTTTTTTTTGTAAGCTTAAAAAGCTGGAATTATCGCTCCATTGTATTTATTATTAATAAATTCTTTGATGGTGTCACTATTTAGAGACTCAACCAAAGCTTTAGTTTTTGCGTCATTTTCTTTGCCGCTATTTACAACTACGATATTTGCGTATGGACTATCTTTGCTCTCTAGTGCAAGTGAGTCTTTAAGCGGAATAAATCCTGCGTTCATTGCAAAATTTGTATTGATAACTGCTATATCAACATCATCAAGCGTTCTTGGAACTGAAGCTGCTTCAACCTCTATAAACTCAAGTTTTTTAGGGTTTTTTGTGATATCAAGCGGTGTTTTAAGCTTGTTATCATTTAACTCAATAAGACCTGCATCAGCTAATATATCAAGAGCACGACTCTCGTTTGTAGGGTCGTTTGGAAGGCTAACTTTAGCTTTATCTTTTAGCTCTTTTAAATCTTTTATCTTTTTGCTATACACGCCCATTGGCTCTAAATGCACACTTCCTACTTTTACAAGTTTTGTGCCTTTGTTAGCGTTAAATTCATCAAGATATGGTTCATGTTGAAAAAAATTTGCATCAACTTCACCACTATCTGTAGCTAAATTTGGTATAACATAGTCATTGAATTCAACAACTTCTAACTCAAAGCCTTTTTTAGCAAGCTCATCTTTAGCTGCTTGTAAAATTTCGCCGTGTGGAACTGGCGTAGCTGCTACTGTTAACTTCTCAGCCCATAAAGAGCTACTTAAAACTGCTAATGCTGATAAACTAAAAATTATTTTTTTCATATTTCATTTCCTATTTTTATAAATTAAAAAGCAGGTATAACTGCACTACTATATTTTTCTTCTATAAATTTGCGAACTTTTGGACTTGTGATAATCTCTTTAAAGTCTTTAGAGCTTTGCAGATTCTCATCACCTTCTTTTACTATTAAAACATTCAAATAAGGGCTATCTTTATCTTCTAAAAATATAGAGTCATTTTTAGGGTTAAGCCCAGCTTCAAGGGCATAATTAGCATTTATAATAGCAATATCTGTATCTTTTATACTTCTAGGCAGACTTGCTGGTTCAAGTGTGATAAAATTTAGCTTTTTAGGGTTTTCTACCACATCAAGAGTTGTTAAAAACTCAGCATCGCTCTTAGCAAGCTTAATAACTCCAGCTTTTTCTAGTAGTTTTAAAGATCTGGTCTCAGTCGATACGTCATTTGGAAGGGTAACTTTTGCACCGTCTTTTAGCTCATCTAAGCTTTTGATTTTATCACTATAAATTCCAAGTGGTTCTATATGAACACCTGTTAAATTTACCATGTGAGTGCCTTTTGTTTTGTTTAGTTCCTTCATGTATGGTAGACCAATGCTAAAGTTAAAGTCTATCTCTCCTGCTTCAAGGGTTAGAGCGGGGATTATGTAGTCATTAAATTCTTTTATCTCTATCTCATAGCCTTTTGCTTCTAGATCAGGCTTAATAAATTCGATAATTTCAGCGTGAGGAACTGGCGTAGCCCCAACGATTAATTTCTGGGCATATAAATTTAGAGCCAAAGCTCCAGAAATAATTGAAGTAAGTAGTAACTTTTTCATAAATTTTTATCCTTAAAAAAATTTAAGTGTTAAAAAATTTCATTTTAAACACTTTGTGAAAAAGCACTTAAAAAGAAATTTTCAAGTGCTAACCTAATCTAAATCCAAATGACACATGTCGCACATATCTGATTTCATGTTATATCCTTTCTTTTAAAATAAATTTGTGAATTATAGTTATTTTTAGCTTAAATTTTTATTAAAAAGGCTAAAATTAGCCTTTTATATTATCGTTTTGTTTTTTTGTAGATTAAATTTCCTATCATTTGAAAAATTTGTACCATTACTATTAATATTACAACAGTATATAGCATAATATCACCACGAAATCTTTGAAAACCATATCTTATAGCCACATCTCCAAGACCACCACCGCCAAGTGTTCCAGCCATTGCTGAAAAGCCAATAACCACGATGATTGAAAGAGTTAAAACATTTACAAGCGTAGGAACTGCTTCAACTAACATAACTCTAAAAATTATTTGAAATTTGCTTGCTCCAAAGCTTTTTGATGCTTCAATGATGCCGTTATCAACCTCAATAAGAGCATTTTCTATAAGTCTTGCCATAAACGGAGCTGTGCCGATAGTAAGTGGGACGATGGCTGCGTTTGTTCCAATGCTTGTGCCTATTAAAAGCCTTACAAAAGGAAAAAGCACAATAATAAGAACAATGAATGGAAAACTTCTAAAAATATTAACTATTAAGTCTAAAATTCCATAAATAACGCGGTTTGGTGATAAGCCATCAGCTCTAGTCATAACTAAAATAATAGCCAAAATAAGCCCTAAAATACTAGCAAAAAATGTAGAAACTATAGTCATATATAAAGTCTCCCAAGTTGCTTTTAAAAGTATACTTATCCAAACTTGATACGCCTTAACACCCATCATATCTTTTAAAGCATCACCCCAAGAGCTAAAAAGTGGCTCAAAGTAGGGTGATGAAAGTATCTTTGCATCAAAAAACTCAAAAACACTCATACCCGCAAAAAAAGGCACCACAAAAAAAACTAACAATATAGCAGTTAAAATAGTAAATAAAATTTTCATATCTCTTCGCCTTTTAAAATTTCCCAAATAACACCAGTTTTTGCTAGATAATCACTTACATTTTTCTCATCTTTTTTATCTACATTTATAACTAAGTGTCCAAGTACATGATCGCCAAGTTCTTCTATTTTTCCCCAAACAATATTAAAATTTATATCAAGATTTCGAGCCATATTTGTTATCACGCACTCAAATGCTACATCTTTAGGGTAGTAGATTGCGATATTTACGCCACTTTTTGGTAGAACTGGAGTTTCGCCTAAGAACTCACGCATATTTTCATCAGGTTTTAAAAACATCTCATCAATCTGACCTGAGTTTACAATACGCCCATTAACTAGCAAAATAGCTCTATTTGCTGTGCTTTTTACAACTTCCATTTCATGAGTTACGATGATAACAGTGATGCCAAGTTCACGATTTATCCTTTTAAGGAGTGATAAAATTTGCTTAGTTGTATTTGGATCAAGTGCTGAAGTTGACTCATCACTTAACAAAATACTAGGATTTAGGGCTAAAGCTCTTGCTATAGCAACGCGTTGCTTTTGACCGCCACTTAACTCGCTAGGGTATGAGTTTATCTTATCACTAAGTCCTACGATATCAAGGAGTTCTTTTACTCTTTTATCGGTATAGTTTTTATCAAATTTCCAAAATTTAAGTGGTGTTGCGACATTTTCGTAGACATTTTTACGACTCATAAGGGCAAAATGCTGAAATATCATGCCGATATCTCGCCTAAATTCTCTAAGTTCTAGACCTTTTATCTCACTAACTTCTCTATCATTTACCTTAAGGCTTCCGCCTTGATAATTCTCAAGCCCATTTATACAACGAAGTAGGGTGCTTTTACCAGCACCACTATGACCTACAAGTGCAAAAATCTCGCCTTTTTTTACGGTGAAATTTATACCCTTAAGGACTTCAGTATCGCCATAACTTTTACTTAAATTTTTTACTTCTATCATAATTTCTCACTTTAAATCCGTAATTATGTCTTAAAATAGCTTTTATTATACTTAATACTTAGTTTTGTGCTATGTTTTATTATTAAGATTTATTATAAAATATAAATATAAATATAAAATTGTTTTAATATGTTTATAATAATAGAGCTTTTATTTATATAAAATGAAACTATATTCTGATTATTTTTGAAAGATTTTTATGGAAGGTATTTTGGTTGCAGAGAAGGGACTTGAACCCCTGACCTTCGGGTTATGAGAAATTCGTGTAATAAAAAAGCTTCTAAAAGTGCTATTTTATCACTATTTAAGACTAAATTTGATAATATTTTTAAAAATATAAAAGGAAGGTATATTATGATTTTATCTATTGAAAATGATGAATTTTTAAGCAGTTTAAATAATAATGATAAAAAGATAGTCAAAAAAGCTATTGATTTATATTATGACTTTTTAGATTATAAAGAAGCTTTAAGGATTAATAAATCTATAGAAAATGGCACTATGAAAACAATTCCTGCAGACGAAGTATTTAAAAGATTAGACAAAAAATATGCAGATTGAATTTTCACAAGAAGCAGAGTCATTTTTAGACACTTTAAATAAAAAAGATTATGAGAAAATAAAAAATAAACTTCTCTATTTGTCTAAAAACTATGATGTTCTAAAAAATAGCAAAAATATAACTTATCTTGTTGGTTTTACGGATATTTTTAGATATAAAATTTCAGATAGCATTAGAGCTATTTTTAAAATTAAAGACGATAGGATTACAATTTTAATTTTAAAAATTTCTTATCGTAAGGATGTTTATAAATTTAAAAAATAGGAATATTTATAAATTCAATTTCATTATGTCTTTTAATTGTTATTTTGTGTATTCTTTTAAAATTTTTATTTTAGTTTCTGATATGATTATTTCTTTATCTTTTTCATTTAATTTATTTATTAGATTTATTAGGTCTTTAAATCCTTGATTTTCTAATATTTCTAATTCTTTTTGTTTTATTGCTATTCTTAGATTTTCTTGTTTGAAATATTCTTCTATTTCTTTTAATTTTTTGTTTTTATACTCTTCAAATTCTTCTAATTTCTCATTGTAATATTTTTCTTTTGAATTTGCCTTTTCTATTAAGCTATCTAAAGTATTTTTTCTTTTTTCTATTTCACTATTTTTATTTCTTATTTTACTAATTTTAACTATTACAAAAAATATTGCTATTGGTAATAATACAAAAATTGAAAATATAATTATTATGTCTGATATTGTTAAATCTATTTTTCCATCGATTGCACTTGATATCATTGCTGATCTCATTTTTACCCCTTGTTTTACTAGTATTGTATATAAAAAACTAATTATTGATAAAATTACTAATGATTCATATATTCTTGCAACTGTATCTAAACCTTTAGTTTTTTGTTTTAAAAACATTTTATTCCTTATTTTCTATTTGTTTTTTTAAAACTCTTGCTTTTATTTCTGATAAATAGTATTCTTTTTCTAAAATACTTAAATCATTAAAATATTTTAGTAATTCATCTATTTTACTTAAATTCTTATTTTTTTCTAAATTTTCATTTTTGTATTCCATAACAATTTTATACAAAAATGGTTTATCCTTTTTCCAGTTATATAGCGTTGGTTCTGAAATATTTAATTTTTCACAAAATTCTTTATTATTCATTGTTTAAGTCTTGACTTCTTTTTTATTTTTTAGTAAAATTACTTAAACTATTTAAGTAAGGCAATATTTTAATTAAATAGTTTAATTGATTATTTTAGCTTTTCAAAGCTTAAATATCAAATTTACAACTGACTACACCGCGTCAAATAAAAGATGACTAGGGTCACGAATTTTCGGATAAGAAAGGGGTTGTAGTATACGCGTATCCTACAAGATACCTACTTAGTAAGTAGTAAAAATTACTGGGGTGGCTGTAGCTCCGCCCCTTAAATTTAAGCTACAAAATATAATAAAGGTTAAAAATGTATCCTGATTATCTTGATGGTTCTGAAATTGATGAAGCTGCTGAATCACTTAGTGGATTTGAGTCATTTGAATTAGCAAAAGAAATGGTAGAACAGCATATTATTGATGGTTATTTACCAGAAGAAATTTATGAAAAAATAGGCTTTTATCCAGATCATCAATCTCATTTAGAGTTAGTTGAGTTTTATGGCTTGTTGCCTAGTGATGATTTGATTGAAAATGTCTTAGATGAAATACTGGATGATCTATAAAATAATTTAAAGGATAAAATATGAGTTTTTGGGAAGATAATCCTTGGGATAAAGACTATCATAATTTTTATTCTGAAGTTGAAGGTGATTTAGTTATAACAAGTGAAAATTCTGAAGATTATGTTCCTTATGATTTTGATGATATTCCTGATGCTTCTGAATTTGATAGTCTTGATGAATTTTTTCAATATATTCTAGATAATGATATTGAGATGCCTTTTTAGGTTTATTTGTCCTAATTATGACAATAAACTGATTATTTTAAATTTTTTAAAGGAGCTACATTATGTATACTTATTTAATCGGATTTTGCGATGAAGTTCGCCCAATTTCAAGGATTGACAAAAAAACTGGTGAGGTTTTAATGTCTATTGATGTTACTATTACTTTTGAGTCGAAAGACCAACAAGGTTATCTTATAAAATCTACTGAAACTGTTAATTTTGACCATACCTTAAAGCCTAAATTTGACGCTGTTAAAGGTCAATACATTGGTATTCCATATCGTTTTATAACTACAAAAATGGGTAATTATATGTTTCCAGATGATAGTTTAGAATTTCAAGTTTTTAAAGATAATCCGTTTTTAAAGGAGCCTGTAAAGGTTAGTAAATAATTTCTTGGGGGCTTTGCCTTAATGTGAGCGATGTGAACCCGCTCTCCCATTTATGTTCTATAAAGTAGTAAAGGCTATCAACCCCATAATATAGTTTTTAGATTTTTACTACTTTATAGAGTTTAAAAACTCAAATCTACAAAAAGGAGATAGAAATGAAAAAGTTTCTAGAATCTGCTAAAGGTAAAGTTGCTACCGCTAGTGTAGCTATAATCACAGCTCCTGCTCTTTTTGCTGCTGACGCTCCAACAGTTCCAGGCGAACCATTAAAAGCTGATTACGCTTTATTTGATTATGTTTTTGCTGGTGTTATAGCTGTTGCATTCGTATTTATGATTGCTAGAAGAGTTAAAGGCTTTATTCGCTAATTGTAGGGGCTTTTTTGCCCCTTAAAGGCTTAATTATGAAAGAAAATGCTATTTATATATCAAATTTAGAAAATTGTGTAAAAGATTATTATATTTCAAATGGAAAAATTAATTATGTAAATTTTAATAATGAGATTTTTACTTCCATAGATTTTCCAAAAGATATTTATACTAATTTCATATATGACACTGACACTAAAATTTGCTATATGAGTAAAAATGAAATAATTCCAAATTTAGGAATATATGAATATCAATTTAATTTTTTAATGGGTTTAACCGCGATACTAATAGCTTTTTCTTTTTTAATTGGTTTGATAATAGTAGGAGCTACAAGATGATATTTGAAGTTTTAGATAATCAAGTATTTAATTATTTTATGAATATTTTTGTTATTTTTTTTATACCAATTTTTGTTTATGTTGTAGCTCTTTCTTTTATTAAGTAAGTTTAGGCTTTAAATAATAAAGCTAATTTTTTGATTTTTCGTATATTGAATTTTCTATTTAAAAAAATCTTATTTAGAAAAATCAGTAAAAAATTAGCACGAACGCCAAAAGCAATAGTTTAAATCTAAATTTAAGCTTTTGGCGTTCTGAGTTTTAAATAAAGTTTGATTAAAAATATAAAAGGTAAATATAAAAAAGGCTGAAAAATGATTTTATTAACATTAACAATCATAACAAAAATAATAATCATCTATCTACTAATAGATCTGATTATATTTTTAAAATCATCATATCCAAAGAGTGATAACTTAAATAATATGAATTCAAAAGAGATTAAGCAATGAAAACCCTACTCAAATTCTTAATAATCTTATTATCTCTTACAACTTTAACTTATGCTAATATTTGTGAAGTTCGTAAAAAAAATCTTGCAACTAATAATGATATAAAAATAGATTTTTCAGCTGGTAGTATCGCATTAACATCTATTGGAGATGATTATTACTCATTAAATGGTAATGTTTATAAAAAGTTAGCATCACAAAGTTCTACCGATATTTATGATGAAGATGGTCCTAATGAAGGTTATAAAATTTTAGATAATGGCGATACTATTCATCTATATTCAAAATCCTGCTCTACCCCTATTACTTGTATACCTGAGTCAGGTCCTTATTCTTCACGTAAATATCGTTGTGGTGTTCATTATGAAAATTCTCAATACGATAAGCAAAGATTAACATTAAATATTTCTAGTTATACATATCAAATATTTAAAAAAGTTACTTGCCCTAAAAATGGTGAAGTATTCAATCCCGAAATCAAACAATGTGTTTCTTGTCCTGAAAATACATATTTTGATCCATATACAAAAACTTGTGAAGCACAAATAGAACGTCCTGATTGGTGTCCTGAACCTATGATATATAAGGAAAGATCAGGAGATTGGAAAACAGAAGGTAAAAGAACGATAAAAGAGTGTTTGCCAGATCCAAGCATAAATGAAGATGAATGTGAAAAAAGGGGTATGAGATATCACGGACCTTGTCACGATGGTTTTAGTGGACCTGAGCTTAATGCTTGTATGAGATATCCAACAGGTTGTTATTCTAATGAAACAGTAGATCGTTTTAATGCAGAAAGGCAATTAGATAATGATTTGTTTGTTTGGGGTGGCTTTATGTTTCCACTTCCAATTGATGCTATAAAAAATGGTTGGAGTTCTTTATCTAGTTTTATGAAAGGACTTTTTAAAAGTCCAAATCCAAAAATCCCAAATCCTAATCTATTAGAGTATCGTCCCCAAATTGTTGATATGAGAGCAACAAAAAATGGACCTGAGCCTGTTTTTGATTTTAAGCCTACATCTGATTTTGATATTGCAACAAATCATTTATTTAAACAAGGTGAAAAATTTAACAAACTTGACCTTAGTAATTTGCCTAAAGTTGTAGATAAAACTCCGCAAAAATTAGTTGATGTTTCTCCAGATCTTAAAAAATTTGATTTTCCTAATGACGCTTCTATTTCAAAAATGAAAAATAATCAATTAGTAGCTTCTAAATTAGCTCAAACAAATAAACCTATACCTACAAAAGAAGCAACTCAACTACACTTAAATAAAGAAGTAAAGTTGGAATATGATTTTAATTCAATGTTAAAGGATAATCCAACTCCAAATTTACCTATGGTAATAAAACAAACTGCAAAAAATGGTAACAAAACAAATTATAAGGGTGTAATTACCACTCCTGATAATAGTATTATAAATGTAAGTGTTGTTGAAACTATAACTGGTAATGGTTCAAAAGTTCAAGAAGTAGATTTAGAATATGACTATGATAGCCCAAAAGGTAAGAAGAAATTTAATACTGGATATATTAATACAATTAATGTTAATAATGAAGTTACAAATACAATTTCAAAGCCTAGTACTGTTACAGATGTTGAAACTGGTTCTACTACTACAAATAATCCAACTAATCCTTTACCAGCTCCACAAACTTCACCTGATTTACAAAGCTTATTAGATTCTATGAATCGTGCTAATGCTAAGCTTGACGCTCTTAATAAAACAGCTAATAAAATACATGAACAACAACTTACAGAGTGGAATTATAATCCAGGTTATAATTTTTCTACTGCTTTACAAAATTTTAAAGACGCTATGAAATTAGCTAATGTTAGTTTTAATGATGGTATGAATTTCCTTAATGGTTTGAAAAATACTATTAATGATTTGATGAATCAATTTAATGAAATGCTTCATCTTTTTGAGAGTGGTATTGATAGCCCTGAAATACCACGTGGAACTTGTCCATTTACTATTAGTGGTCCTGCTCCAGGAAGTGAGACTAAAAACATTTTTGAGATTGACCCTTGTAGATTGGTTAGACCTTATACATCTATCTTAACTATATTTTTTACTGTTTGGCTCTCTTTTGAAGTCTTTATTTTTGCACTTAAATATCTTTTTAATGTAGGTGGTAAATAATGAAATGGTTAATTGGTGCTTTGGGTGGATTTGTTACTTATATACTTGATTTTCTTACTAAGCGTTTAGGTATAAAAGGAATTTTAACTGCTTTTTTTATTGTTGTTGGTGGTGCTTTTGTTGCATTTATGACTGCTTTTTTTGCCTTTTTATCTCTTTATATTATGAGATTATGGAATACATTAAAAGATATATTACCTAAGCTTGCTGATTATAGTGCTTCAGCTAGTGGTTCTTTTGGTGGTCTTTCAAACTCAACTATGCTTAGTTCTGCAATGGAATTTTTACATGTTAGTGGACTTGCTCCTGCTTTTTCTGCTTCTATGCAGTTATTTATCGCTCTACTAAGTCTTTATTTTATGGTTCAAGCTTATAAGCTTATGGCTTATGTTTATCAAAATATCGGTGCTGTAATAGCTACACTTCTAACACTTTTAAATAGGTGATTAAATGCTATCTTTAATACTTGGTCCACCTAGAAGCGGAAAAACTTACAAAGCCGTAAAGGATATAAATGATGAGTATAAAAAATATCTTTCTAATACTAGTAAATATCGTAATATTTACTGTAATATTGGGGGTTTTAAATTTGAATTATTTGATGGTTTTGTAAAAAAGTTTGATAAGCTTGATTTTATAAATGCTGTTAATGAAGAAAATCTACTAAATAAACAATATGAAACTGGCTTTATTAGTGTAGGTAATGATTATGACTCATATGCACTTAAAAATGGTATATATGAAGATTATCATCACTGTTTAATTGTTCTTGATGAAGCTTATAATGTTTTTGATAAGAAATTTAATGATTCTCTTGGTAGATTTTTATCATACCATGGACATTTTGGAATAGATGTTGTTTTTTTACTTCAAAGCAAAAGGCAAACTAATAGGGAATATTTAGTACATACTGAATTAATGTATGTTGCTCAACCTAGCGGTAAAAGACTTCTATCAAAAGTTTTTAGATATAAAGTTTATTCTACTTGTGATCCAAAAAGAGATAATCTTATAAAAACTGATAATATTAAATTTGATTCTAAAATTTCTGAAATTTATAATAGTGGCTCAACTCAAATTTATAAATCATATGCTACTGGTAAAATCTTTATGCTTATTGTTTTAGCAATTATTTTATATTTTGGTTTTAAGTTTATTGGTCCCCCTAAGCTTGAAAATGATAAAGCTAAAAAAGATGAATTTATATCTGAAATTTATGTATCTGATAAAAATCAAACTTTAGAAATTTCAAATTATAAAGAAACTATAAAAGATGAAAATTTACTACTTAATGAAAGGAGAATTTACGAAAAAATTACTTGTTTTCCTAGCTCTTGCAAATTTAGGAGCTATAGTCTAAATTTAACTTTAGATAGCTTTTTGCTACTTTTAGCAGATAGTAAGTGCAGTATTGTTTTGACTGATAAAAAGTCATCAAATTACATAGACTACTATGTTTCTTGTCCTGCTGAATTTATAGGTTTTTTATCTAAATTTAGTGGTGATGATAATTTTTATAAAGGTTCGCAAAATGAAAATTATACAAAAAATTATAATTCTTTTGATTTCCGTTAGTTTCTCTTTTAGTATAGAATATCGCTCAATTTCTTTTAGTGATTTTCTAGGTGAGATAAGTGGTATAACCGGTAAAAATATTGTTATTAGTGGAAATATTGATACAAATTTTGACGTATTTTTACCAACATTAGATTTGACAAAAATTGAAGTTATTAGTGATTTACTTGATGATATATTAAGAGTTAATAATCTTGATTATACAATGCAAGATAGCATTATATTAATCTATAGCACTAATGAAGAAGAAAAGCCTATTTTAAATGATTATATTATTAAATTTAAAAATATATCTAAAGAAGATGTTACTAAAGCTTTAGAGCTTTTTCAAGAAAATATAAAATATAGTGTTTATTCTGATCGCGTATTACTTTTAACCACTGAAAGCCAGTACAAAATTATTAATAGTATGATAAACGGTCTAGATACTTCATATCAATTTAGACAGCTTAGTTTTAGTATTGTAGCAACTGATGTATCTAAATTAAAAGAAGTTGGACCAAAAATAGATGTTTTATTAAATCCACTTGATCATTTCTACCTTAAATTAATGACTAATGTTTTAAGTGTTGATAGCTCTAGAATACAAAAAGATAACGTTTCTAGCCTTATAAATTTACTTCAAAGCAATGGAATATCTCAATTGCTATATAACCCTAGAATTACGCTTATAGATAATAAAGATAGTGTAATTGAAAGTGTTGTAAAGACTCCTATAAAAAAATCAAATATTAATGTTGAAAATTCACAAACTGTTCAAACTGAAGAAGTTGTTTATGAAAATGTTGGTTTAAAGCTAAATATAAGTGGTGTTCTAATAACTGATGATAGTGTCTCTTTTGGGCTTGATTTATATATAGAAAATTTGTTAGATGATACAGATACACCAAGAATTTCATCAAGGCATATCAAAACAAATGTTCATCTCACTTATCAAAATAGCTACCTAATCGGTGGTATAAACTCTAAGGAAAGTATAAAAAGTAAAGAAACTATACCTGTTATAGAACATATTCCAGTTTTAGGTAATCTTTTAAGTTATAAAAATGAAAAAGTTAATGATTACTCTTTTAGTGTTTTTATAACCCTTATACCTGATCCTTGTAAGGTTTATTTTGTTAGATATCTAAATGACGATGGAACTCTTAGAAGTAAAAGCCAAAGAGATAATGACTTAAGTTTTGTATGTGCGAAGCACGACGCGAGAAGCTCACTTGCAGGGGACCCACGAAGTGGGGAAAGCAAGTGAGCCCTTGGCTATATATAATATAACTGTGTATAGGTAAGTAAAATGTATGGCATTTCAGAATTAGATAAAAAGTTTTTAAAATTTAAGTTAAAAAATCAAAAAAAATTTTTAGATGAGAACTTTTTATATATTAATGGTGAGTGTAAACCTTATAGTGATTTTTATTTTTCATCTTGGCATAATTCGAATCGTTATATTGCTGAACTTAATAACAGGGTATCAAGTTTAAATAAATATGCAAATGATAGGGGGTTAAAGCCTATATTTGCTGTTTTAACTTTACCTAGTGAATATCATAGAAAAAAAATTATAACTTTAAAAAGTGGTAGAAAAAAGTTAGTTAATAATAAAAAGTTTATCGATGATGAAAATCATACTATCAAAGCTGGTTCTGACAGGCTTCAAAGTGTTGTAAGAAGTATAATGAATTCTAATACAATTCGTTCTATTCCAAAATATGAAAAATGTTATATCACAACAAAAGAACCACATAAAGATGGAACTTGCCATTTAAATTTACTTTTATTTGTTCCTAAAAAATTTTTATCTAGATCTGTTAATGTTATTAAAAATAGATTTTTAGATACTCATTCTAAGGTAACTACAGATATTAAAAATCCGACTGCTTATATTATGAAGTATATTTTTAAAACATTAGATGATTTACGAGAGAATTCAGAACTTGAAAATTTAACCGATATAACATTTTGGTATTTAAAGCATAAAATAAGGCGTTTTACAATGTCACAAACCTTTATAAGTCTTGAAATTTATCGAAAATTAAATGGTCGTTATTCTTTAATTTCTCTTACTAAAAATTATAATAAAGGTTTAATAACTGTATTATTAGATCCTGAATCTAAAAAACCTATGCAAATTTTTGATGAGTTTGGTGAAATTTGGCAAAAAAGAAGAGTAAATCATAATAATTCTATAAAAACTACCATCGACTGGCAATCAATTAAAGAAAACAGAAAAGATATCAAGCTAAATAAACTTAAATCTCTAAATCAAAAACGAAGAAATTTAGAACTTTATTATAGTGGAGAACTAAACCCTAAAGAGATGAGTATTACAAATATGAGCGATTGGACTTTAACAAATTACTATCTTGCTTATGACCATAGTGATGAGAATGTACAAAGGTTAGCCATCTTAGAAAATGAGCTATACAAACGTGGATTTAACAATCTAACTAATAATAATGACTTATTAGATTTAAACGATATTGATGAACTTTATAACCATTTCATCGATAAAGAGATGAAATATTTAGAATTTTAATAAAGGATAAGAAATGAATATTTTTGATGAAGGAAAATTAAAACAAGAACTAGCAAAACTATCTGAATGTGAAATTATAGATGAAATGTATCATACTAATAAAACCCTTGCTGATTTTGATGATATTGACTGTTTTATCTCTTTTGATTTTGATGATATTGCTTATCTTAAATTTAAGCTTTCTATTTTAGAAGATATTTGCTTATATCGTGGTTATTATGATAAATGGTATTCTAAATGACTTTAAATCAAGTTTTTAATAGCTATCTAGTATATTATGAGCTTTTACTTCGTCCTAGCACTTTAAGAAGTGATATAGCTACATATAACAAACATTTCAAAGATAATTTAGGTCTTAAATTTGTAAGTGATATAAAATTCCTTGAAATTCAGAAATTTTGTAATGATCTTATAAAGCAGGGCTATAAAATAAAAACAGTAAAAAATATACTAGCTAAACTTAGAGTAATATTTAAATTTGCTGTAAAAATGGAGCTTATAAATAAAAACCCTTGTGATTTGGTTGAACTTCCACAATTTGATAATAAAAGATACTTTGATTACTCCATTCAAATACAAAAGAAAATAATAAAAGCTATAGTTGAAAATACTGGATACAATGCTGATATATATTTCTTTTTACTACACGGAAGAAGAAAATCAGAAGTACTAAATTTAAAGTGGTCTGATATAAATTTAAAAACAAAAACTTATAAAATACCATTTCAAATCAATAAAGCTAAAAGAGATATGATCTATTCTATGAGTGATGAACTATATAATAGACTTTATAAAAGATACATTCAAGCTAAAAAAGATAATGCCCTTAATAATTATATATTTATTAACCCTAATACTAATACTAAATTTACAGATTTAAGAAGAAGTTGGAACTCGCTTTTAAAAAGAAATAATCTACCTAAAATAAGACTGCACGATATAAGACATCTAATAGCAACTTATTCAATCAATTATCTAAATTTACCAGTAGAGCAGGTAAGTTTTACACTAGGACATACAAATATAACTACAACTCAAAGATATATTACAACTGATATTAAAAAATCAAAACACACAATCGAAAACCTTATAAAATCAGTTAAAACTTAAAGAAATATAAAAAACATATGATTTAAGAAATTAAGAAAAAATTAAGATTTTATCAAATGCCCTAAAAATGGTTATTTGGTTGCAGAGAAGGGACTTGAACCCCTGACCTTCGGGTTATGAGCCCGACGAGCTACCACTGCTCCACTCTGCGTCACATTTTAGCAAAAGGAGAAAGCTAAAAATGGATGGGGTAAGAGGATTCGAACCTCTGAATGACTGGACCAAAACCAGTTGCCTTACCGCTTGGCTATACCCCAGCGAATTAAAGAATTGTTATTGTATCTTAAAAAATATTAGTTGTCAAGGAATTTAGCTAAATTTAAGTAAAATTTTTAAATATTTTGATTTTATAGCTATTTTACTAAGAATCTTTCATCTTTTACAAAAAATAAAGTTTATTATTAAACATAGGCAAAGTAGGGCTTATGTATTTATAATAGCTCTTTTGTACATTTATTTAAAAATTTACTGAAGAAAATTTAAAGCTCATTTTTATTCATATTATAGTTATTGCGTGAAATTTATTATCATATCTTTATTAATATTTTTGTTTTACTTAGTCTAACTTAATAAAAATAAAACTGTTATTCATTTTAAGTAAATTTTAAAATAAAAAGCAGTATCATTCCACAATCTAAATTGATTATGAGTATCAAAGAGGAATTTATGAGAGTATTTCTTACTATTTTTATTTTTTTAACTTCGCTATGCTTTGCAAGAGTTGATGACTTTTACAAAGAAAGTAACATTATAAAAGACTTAATCAATCAAAGCGTTGAAGTTTATGAAAGTGGCGATAATTTAAAAGCTAAAAAGTTAATTGAAGATGCATATTTTCAGCATTTTGAAAATATGGAAGGTGCAATTGGTAGAAATATCGGGCGTCGTGCTATCACAATGGAGCGTAAATTTACAAATTTAAGACGCTACTACAAAGAAAACGCTGATATCAATAAGATAAAAGCTTTAATTGATGGGCTTTATTTTGACCTTGATGAAGTTGTGCCAATTATACAAGATGGTTTTAAACTAAAAGCAGAAGCGAGTGATTTAGACTATGATAAAGAAGCAGCTATTAAATCTTCAATTGAAGCAAATGCAAAACGCGAAGCTGCAGCTGATGATATTTTCGCTGCTATTTTAGGAACTTCAAATAAAACAGATGAAAATAAAAGCGAAACTTTATATAAAACTGCAACTAAAAATGAAACTCTAAATTTAAATGAAACTGAAAATTTAAATCAAGCTGAAAATAAAACTACAAATTTAAATGCAACTGACATTATCGCTCCAGAATCAAGCGATGAAGTTGTAGCAAACCTTCAAGCTGCATCAGCCTTAAATCCAAAACTTCAAGCCTTGCATGATGAGTTTTCTCTAAAACTTGATGAAGCGGCGATTTCTTTTAGAAATAAAGACTTAACTAAGACAAAAAGCCTTATAAATGGGGCTTTATATGATGATTATAGAAACACAAAGCTTGAAATTGCAATTTCTAAATTTACAAAACCAAAGCTAGACCAACAAATTCAACAAGCTTTAAGAAGTGCTGTAACTTCGCTTGATGATGCAAATTTAACCGAACACGACATTAGAGAAAAATTTGAAAATATTAAAAATGATCTTTTTGATGCGATGCTTTTAATACCTGAGGAAAATATTAAAGATATTAAATTTGCGGGGTTTGATGATACAGAGCTAGACAGAGCAAAAGATTATTCAAAAGTTGCAAATGAGATAAAACTTGCAACTGATAATATTTTAAAAAATTATGAAAAACAACCAAAAGAAGCTTTGATTGATGAGCTACAAAGCACTTATTTAGACATCTTTGAAGCTTCTGGCATGGAAAATAAAATTGGAGCTGTTGATAGTGCTTTAAAATTAGAAATTGAAAGCGTTTTTACTCATGGTGTGGCTCTTATTAAAAGTGGAGCAAGCAAAAATGAGTTAAAAGCAAATTTTGATAAATTAAATGAATTATTAGTTGGCTCACTTGATAAGGTAAATAATAGCTCACCTCTGTTTTTATTCCTTGCAGCGTTTGGAATTTTACTAAGAGAGGGCTTGGAAGCCTTAATCATCGTAGTTGCCATCGTTTCATACTTAATCCAAAGTGGAAATAAAAATAGATTAAACATTGCTTATTCAGCACTTTTTACAGGTGTGTTTTTAAGCTTTGTGGCTGCGTTTTTAATTTATTACTTTTTTAGAGCTTACGCTGGGCAGTTTAGAGAGCTGTTAGAAGGCATTACATTTTTAATAGCCGTTGTGCTTTTAATTTATGTTGGATTTTGGATGCTTCACAAAGCAAGAGATCAAAAATGGGCTCATACTTTAAAAACAGGAGCTATGGATGCAATAAGTAAAAATTCAGCTAAAACTCTATGGATAACTGTATTTTTAGCAGTATTTAGAGAAGGAGCTGAGACAGTTTTATTCTATCAAGCACTTTTATTTGATGCAAAAACAAGTGCTGATTTTAGTGCTGTTTTTGTAGGGCTTGGCGTTGCATTAGTGGTTTTAGTTGTGCTTTATTTCTTGCTTAAAGCAGGAGCAGTTAGAATTCCTATAAAGCTATTTTTCAAAATAACTTCATATATTATTTTTTATATGTGTTTTGTATTTACAGGAAAAGGTGTGGCTGAGTTAATTGAAGGCAAAATCATCTCTCCGACATTAATTGGCTATGAGTTTAAACCTATAACTTGGCTTGGACTTTATCCATATTATGAAACACTTTTACCACAAATTTTGGTTCTTACAATACTAATAATTGGTATTTTAATAACAAATAAACTTCAAAAAAAGGAGACGAAATGAAAAAAAGTCTATTAAGCGTCGCACTAAGTAGTGCAGTTTTAGCAAGTGTAGCATTTGGCGGAGAAGTTCCAATTGGCGATCCAATCGAAATGCATGGAATGGAAATAGCAGCTGTTTATTTGCAACCAATTGAGATGGAACCTAGGGGAATCGACCTTGCGGCAAGCCTAGCAGATATTCACCTTGAAGCAGATATTCATGCAACAAAAGGTAATCCAAATGGCTTTCCAGAAGGATTTTGGGTTCCGTATTTAACAATTGCATATCAACTAACAAATTTAGACAACGGCAAAGTTAAAAAAGGAACTTTTATGCCAATGGTTGCAGATGATGGTCCTCACTATGGAGCAAACATCAAAATGGATGGCGGAATTGGAAATTATGAGCTAATTTATGCAATTCAAAATCCTGAAAAACAAGGTTTTGGTCGCCATGTGGATGAAGAAACTGGTGTTGGCAAATGGTTTGAACCTTTTACTGTTAAATACACATTTAAATACACAGGCACACCTGATAAATAAACCCAAGGGGGCAAAATCCCCCTAAATTTAAATAAAATGAGGTTTTATGAGTATATTTTTTGTTCATATAATAAATGCGTTTTTACCGCTAGTTTTTTTCATAACTCTTTTTTACTTAAAAGATAAATTTATAAATTTAATAAGCTTAGTAGTTACTTCTTTTGTCTTTGGATATTTTGCTTATTTTATAGCTTTAAAGTATCCTTATGGATTAAGGAATTTATATTTAGTTACAAATTTAATTTTAGCAGTTTTATTTATATTAAGCCCGATTTTGCTTTTAAAAATTCCTAAATTTATTAAATTTATAGTGGTGTTTTTAGTTTCGTTTGGATTTAGCGTAAAATATTTTTATGTAAGTAACGGCTATGAAATTTTTGATAATACATTGCTTGACACTCTTGGTATAAAAAACTTCTCTTTTGTGTTTTTGGGTCTGATTTTTTTCATAGTCTATTATTTTTGTGTTAAAATATCTGCTCAAATTTACAACAAAAAAACATTTTCATTTTTAGTTGGTTTGGTTTTTTTAATCATAAATTTATCCTATTTTATATCAGAAATTTTACTTATTTTGATGCGAAAAGGAGTTGTTGAAACAAGTTCTACAACACTATCTTTTGTAGCAAAATCACTCCATTATGAAAAGATGTTTTGTTATTTTTACATCGCAGTTTTTATCTTATACGGGGCTTTAACTCTTTTAAAACTCATTAAAAATAACAAAAAAACTAACATTTTAGATATAAAATTTAGAAAAAATTTAGCATACAACAACAAAATCAAGTTTAACTTTTTTAGCATAATTTTATCATCAATTATTGCTTTAACGACTCTTTTGTATTATGACTTACACGCCTCAAAACCGCTTGCGATAGATGAGCCAACTATTGTTGAACCTAGTCAAAATGATGAGTTTGTATTTGACATAAATGAGTTAAAAGATAACAAACTTCACCGCTATGCTTATATAAGCGATGATGGAAAAACTATAAGGTTTTTTATGATAAATAAATATCCTGATAGGCTTGTTCCAACTGCGGTTTTTGATAGTTGTATGATTTGTGGAGATAAGGGCTATGTTAAAAAAGGAGATGAGCTAATTTGCGTGGCTTGTAATGTGAGAATTTTCCTACCATCAGTTGGCAAAATGGGCGGATGCAATCCGATTCCTTTTAATTTTAGAGTTGAAAAAGATAAATTAATTATTCCTTTAAGTGAAATTATGCTTGGAGCAAACTATTTTAGCGAAGTTAGAGAAAAACTTGTAATTGATCCAGTTAGTAAAAACAAAATAATAAATTTAAAAGCTAAATTTAACTATGTTTATGGCGATAAAACTTACTTTTTTGAAAGCGAGGAAAATAAAAAAGAGTTTATAAAAGATCCTTCAAAATATGTAAAAACTCTCACAAAAGCTCATTTTAGAGTTGAAGGATATAAGGAGGCTAAAGGTGATTTTTAAAATAATTTTATCATCCATTAGAGGTGATATGAAAATTTTATCATTTTTAACTATATTTTTAACATCTTTGCTTATTTCATCCATGCTTAATATTACTTTAAGCATTGGAAATGTCGTCTCAAAAGAGTTAAGAAGTTATGGTTCAAATATCTTAGTTTTACCAAAGGGAAACTCGCTTAGCATTGATGTTGGAGATCAAAAATTCGAGCCACTTAAAAATGAAAATTATATAAATGAAAGCGACCTGCACGCTATAAAAGAGATTTTTTGGAGAAATAATATAGTTGGTTTTGCACCGTTTTTAACAGCTTTGGTAGATGATAAAAAAATAGTCGGAACTTATTTTGATAAAAATGTAAAAGTAACTGACGAAGAGGACTTTACAACTGGAATAAAAGCGATTTATCCATTTTGGAAAATAGATGGAAAACTTCCAAAAGATGATAGTTTAGATGAAGTTTTAGTTGGAAGTGATTTGGCTTTAAAAGAGAATTTAAAACTAAATGATGAGATTAATATAGCTGGAAAAACTCTAAAAGTTGTTGGAATTTTAGATTTTGGCGGTGAGTTTTCTAATAAATTTATAACTTCTTTAAAATTTACTCAAACTCTTTTAAATTTAGAAAACAAAGTTGAAAAAGTTGAAGTCTCAGCACTAACCATACCAGAAAATGACCTTGCTATAAAGGCTAGGAAAAACCTTGATTATTTAGATCAAGTTGAGTATGATTTATGGTATTGCACCGCTTTTGTTAGCTCAATCGCTTATCAAATAAGTGAGGATTTAAAAGGTGCTGATGCAAAACCACAAACTCAAATAAGCGATGCTGAAAGTAGCGTCGTAACTAAAATTCAAACCCTGATGCTAGTAGTTAGCCTCATTTCTTTAATAGTTTCAAGCATTGCAATTTCATCGCTTATGACATCAGAAATTTATAGACGAACGAAAGAAATTGGACTTTTAAAGGCTTTGGGGGCAACAAATTTTCAAATTTATCTAAATTTTGCTCTGGGAAGCGTTGTGGTTGCGGTATTTTCATCGCTAGTTGGAGTTATTTTTGGATATTTGATTTCTCAAATTATTGCGTATTTTATTTTCTCACATTTTATAAATTTTTCATTAATCGTAATTCCTATAACTCTGTTTTTTGCTGTTTTAATCGCACTTATTGGTTCACTTTTGCCGATGAAAAATGTCATAAATTTACTTCCAGCGGAGGTTTTGTATGCAAGTAAATAGTAAATTTTTCATAAGCTCGATTTTTAAAAGCTTAAAAGTTGGAAGCAAAAGAGTGTTTGTAATTTTTATAGCTATTTTTATAGGAACAGCAGTTAGTTCTGGATTTTTAGGAATTTATTTTGATATTGATACAAAAATGAGTAAAGAGTTAAAAGCTTATGGTGCAAATTTTATCATGACCCCAACAAATAGTAATTTTATGGAGTTTAAAAAGTATCAAAATGCACTAGAAAAAATAGATAAAAACACTCTTTTAGGACAGACTCCTTATCTTTATGGATATTATAGTTTTGGAATTGGAAATGGAATAATTGCAGGGGTTGATTTTGCTGGACTTAAAAAAACTAAGCCGTTTTTAGAGATTAGAAAAGGAAGTATGAATTTAAGTGATTTTTCAAAAAATTCTGCATTTTTAGGGCTAAATTTAGCAAAAAGTTTGGAGGCTAAGATAAATCAAACAATCACAATCACAAATCCTAAAAATTTAATATCAAAAAATGTCATCGTAAAAGGGATATTTTATGGTGGCGATGAAAGCGATGAGCTTATGTTTGTTAATATTTCTTTAGCTCAAGAGCTAGAAGGAAAAAATATCATAAACTACGCAAATGCGGTTATAAATTTAGACTTTGATGCGATTTTAAATTTAAGTAAAAATTTAAGTAGTGATGAAATAAACGCAAAGCCGATCGCACAAATTTCGCTCTCAGAAGGTGCAGTACTTGAGAAAATAAAAGGGCTTATGGCTTTAATTGGCGTTGTAATTTTGATAATTAGCTCAACTAGCGTTAATACAACTCTTAGTTCTATAATTTTTTCTAGAAAAAAAGAAATTGCTTTAAATTTAGCTCTTGGTGCAACAAAAAAAGATATTATTAAGCTTTTTGGAAGTGAAATTGCAATTATTACTATTTTTAGTGCGATTCTTGGGGCATTTAGTGGGTATATTTTGGCTCAAATTTTAGGAATGATGATTTTTAAAGCAAGTATTGATTTTAGAGTTTTATCGGTTGTAATTGCTGTTTTAATCTCTTTGTTTTGTTCATTTGTGGCTGCTTTTTATCCAATAAAAAAAGCTATTAAAATTAATCTTGCAGATACACTTAGAGGAGAATAAATGGATAGTGTAATAAGTTTAAAAAACATTCATAAAGGTTTTAAAGATGTTTGTGCATTAGATAGCATTAGTTTTGAAGTGCCTAAAAATCAGTGGCTAAGTATAATGGGGCCAAGTGGGAGTGGAAAAACAACGCTAATAAATATCTTATCTTTAATGGATAATCCAACAAGTGGTGAGTATTTTTTACTAGGCAAAAATGTTGCCGATCTGTCTCAAAAAGAGCATTTAAAGATTAGAAGAGAAACAATTGGGCTTATTTTTCAACAATTTCATTTAATTCCATATTTAAGTGTTTTAGAAAATGTGATGCTTGCTCAGTATTATCACTCAAGCGTTGATTTAGAGGATGCTAAAGCGATGCTTGATATGGTTGGGTTAAGCCATAGATTTAGCCATCTTCCAAACCAGCTTAGTGGCGGCGAACAACAAAGAGTGTGCATAGCAAGGGCTTTGATAAATAATCCTGAGATTTTAATAGCTGATGAGCCAACTGGAAATTTAGACGAAAAAAATGAAGGTGTTGTATTAGAGCTTTTTCAAAAAATTAAGCAAAATGGCAAAACTATAATTTTAATCACACATAACCCAAAACTAGGCAAAAATGGCGATAGAATGATAACTTTATCACATGGAAAACTAATAAATGATGAAAAAATTTCTTAGAATTTTTATAAATTTACTAATATTTGGAGTGGTTTTTTTAGGCTGTAAGGAAGAATTTAAAGCTGAAATTGGTAGCATTGCTCCTGAAATTTCAGCTACAAATTTAAATGGCGAAAAGGTAAAAATTCAAAATGATAAAATTTCTATCATCGTATTTTGGCAATATGGCTGCTTAGGTTGTACTCAAATACTTCCAAATTTAGATGAGTTTTTAAAAGAAAATCCAGGCATTTTCAGAGTCTATGCGATAAATTCACTAAATGATGAAAAAATTATTAAAGATTATTTAAATGAAATGAGTTTTTCATCTATTTTAGTTTTAAAAGATGATTTAAAAATTAGCCTTGATAGATATGGCGTTACAACGCTTCCTAGCATTTTTATAGTTGATAAAAACGGCATTTTAAAAGATAAAATTTATGGAGATATAGGTTGGAAATATTTAAAAGCAAAATTATCATATTTTTTATAATACTATTTTTTTGTGGCTGTGATGATGGAATTTTAGCTATAAACTCAGAAAAGCCACTTTATTTTAGCACTCAAAATGGAAATTTAAAGCTAAATGGTAGCGATAAATTTGGACTTATTTTTATCACAAAAGAGTGCGGGGCTTGTAAAGAACAACTTATTTATTTAAAAGAGATAAATTTTAAATTTATAGCAGTTCTTGGTGATGCAAAAGATATGAGTGATGCTTTAAATGTCGCAAAAGAAATTAATTTTCCTGTTGTTTTTGATAAAGATAGCGTTATGTTTTTATCTAACGCAGTTGGCTGTATAAGTGGCGTTCCAGCGACTTTTTTATTTAACGATGATCTTAGTAAAAAATTCCTTGGTCTTACGCCAAAAAGTGTGATTGAAAAAGAGATTAAAAAACTATAAAATTCAAATTTTATATGGTTAAGTTAAAAAAGCTAGGGCGAAAATCGCCCTTTAAAATTTAGTAGTTTTTAACAAAGTCAGCTATTCTTGAAACTGCCTTTTTTATGCTATCAAGATCGGTTGCATATGAAGCTCTAAAATACCCATCCATTCCAAAACCAACGCCTGGAACAGTTGCGACATTTGCTTCTTGTAACATTCTTTGGCAAAATCTAAGTGAATCAGGGTCTACTTTTTTACAGTTTATAAAAAGATAAAATGCCCCATCAGGAGGGTTTGTAACGCTTAAGCCATCTATCTCACTTATAGCTTTAACAGCCCAGTCACGGCGTTTTTGATATTCAAGTCTCATCATCTCGATATCTCCATCAGTTTCGCCAAGAAGTGACGGTATAGCGCCAGCTTGAGTTATTGAGCAGATATTTGAAGTGCTTTGACTACTTAGTGCTTTGCATGCTTTTATAAGATCGTCATTTGCACTTGCCATATATCCAAATCTCCAGCCTGGCATCGCTCCGCACTTGCTAAGTCCGTTTATAGTTATAGTTCTTTTAAACAAATCCTGGCTTATGCTTGCAGTTGCTACAAATTTGCCCGTGAAATTTACCTTTTCATAAATTTCATCACTTGCGATCATTATGTTTGTTCCTTTTAAAATTTCACCAATAGCTTCAAGTTCAGCTTTTGAGTATATCGCTCCAGTTGGATTTGATGGAGAATTTAGCATTAAAAGCTTTGTTTTTGGTGTGATTGCATTTTTTAGCTGTTCTGGAGTGATTTTAAAATTCGTACTTTCATCTGTTTTTAAAATAATAGGTTTTCCGCCTGCATAAAGGACGATTTGAGGGTAGGTTACCCAATAAGGAGCTGGTATGATAACTTCATCGCCTGAGTCAATTAAAGCTTGAGTTATGTTAAAAAGCGAGTGTTTTGCGCCAACATTAGTTAAAATTTGGTTTGTTTTATACTCTAAGTTGTTCTCTTTTTTAAGTTTTGTTTGTATTGCTTTTAGCACTTCAGGTGTGCCTGTGACTGCTGTATATTTTGAACCGCCGTGATTCATAGCATAAATGGCTGCATCTTTTATAGCCTTTGGTGTATCAAAGTCAGGCTCTCCAGCACTTAGGCTTATGACATCAATGCCGTTGGCCTTCATCTCTTTTGCTTTTGCGGTAATAACTAATGTTATAGACTCTTCTAGTGACTTAACTCTTTTTGAAAGTTTTATTTCCATTTTTTCTCCTTAAAATTTGGTAATCTTACTATTTTTTATATAAAATTAAGTTTAACTATTTATGGATTTTATAAAATCTTGATAACATTTTGCTAGCTCTTCGTCTTTGTTTATTATGTTTTTATCTTCGTTTTTTACAGCATTTTCTAAAATTTCAATTCTTTTTAAACAATATGCAAAAAGCTCTTTATTTATATCTGGAAGTTTGTTATGAGCAAGTCTTTCTTTGTTTGTGTTTGGCTCTTTTGCTCCTAAAATTCTAGCTGGTATTCCAACTGCAGTTGAGTCATCAGGAACATCTTTTACCACGACAGAATTTGCACCAATTTTAGAGTTTTCTCCTATTGTGATATTGCCTAAAACCTTTGCACCAGCTCCTACAACTACGCCATTTTTGATAGTAGGGTGGCGTTTTCCTTTATCTAAGCTAACTCCGCCTAAAGTTACGCCTTGATAAAGAAGTACATTATCGCCTATTTCAGTTGTTTCTCCTATAACAATGCCTGTTGCGTGATCAAAAAATACATGTCTGCCAACTTTTGCTGCTGGATGAAGATCTACTCCTGTTAAAAATCTTGAAATTCCTGATATTGCTCTGCCAATTCTTTTAAAATTTTTACTGTAAAAAAAGTGTGCAAAGCGGTGATTTACCACAGCCCAAACTCCTGGATAGTTAAAAAATAGCTCTATCCAACTATGAAAGGCTGGATCTTGCCTTTTTGGTTCATTTAAATCTTCCTTAACAATACTCCAAAATCCCATAATACCACCCTTATTTTAGATAACAGTTATCATTTAAGAAAAGATATAGCTCTCCTAAAATGTGCTTTTTTTGCTTTTCATCAACTAAATTTGACTCTTCAATTCTAGAATTTAGTATCTCTTGAATATCACTAACATTATAATCCATATCCTCTAAGATATCAAGTACGCTTTGAGCTTCTATGATATCTTTTATCTCATATCCGCCATTTTCATTTAAAGTTATGGTAGCTTCTGTTGGATGAGTAAAGAGATTATGATCCATTCCAAGGACTTCTTGATAAGCACCAACTAAGAAAAATCCTAAAAAATAATCCTCTTTTTCAACATCAATATCGTGTAAAAATAGTGGATTTGTTCTCTCATCAAAACCTATCTCGCCATCACTATCACAGGTAATATCCCAAATAGAAGCAGACCTAGTAGGGCGTTCATCAAGTCTATCAAGTGGAACTATAGGAAAGTGCTGCTTTAGTCCCCAAAAATCAGGTAAAGATTGAAACATTGAGAAATTTACTAAATACCTTTCTTGAACTTCGTTTTGAATTTTTAAAATATCTCCAAAATTTTGCTTATTTCCAAGCATCGGAATACTTTTTTTCATTATCAAATGTACCAAAATTTCACCATTTGAGCGATCGGTTAAATCAACATATCCAAGATCAAATAGCGTTAAAACACTCTCCATATGAGCAATTGCATCGTGAAGATACTCTAAAGCATTTGCCGGTTTTAAATTTTTATACAAATCATAAAGCTCATCTATAATAGGTGGATTTTTCTCTTTTAGTAAAAGCTTGCTTTCAGCGTATTCTTGTGAGAAAAGCTCTATAACAGGAGCTATTAAAACAGCGTGACTTGCTGCTACATATCTACCACTTTCTATAAAGATATTTGGTTCGCTAACTTTTTTGTGATTTGCTATGCTTTTAAGTAAAAAAGTAACATCATTTGCATACTCTCTAAGGGTGTAATTTCGCTCTGAGTTTTCCTTTGTTTGAGAGTATTCTACAGCTAAACCACCACCTAAATTTATGGCTTTTAGGTTATTTGCTCCCATTTTTACAAGTTCAGCGTAGATATTTCCAGCTTCAGTTAATGCTTTTTTAAGTGGGTGAATTTCATTTATTTGTGAGCCAATATGAAAGTGGATCATAGTAAATTTATCGAGTAAATTTGCCTCTTTTAGTAAATTTATAGCTTCGATTAGCTCTGTTGAAGTTAGTCCAAATTTGGAATTTATTCCACCACTTTTTTGCCAAATTCCACTACCTGAACTATGAAGTCTTATTCTTAGTCCGATATTTGGCTTTGGAGTAAAACGCTCTTTTGCAGTTTCTATTATGGCTTCAAGTTCGCTTAAACCTTCAATGGTTAAAGTGATATCATGACCCATTTCAGATGCGATAAATCCTATATTAATAAGCTCTTTATCCTTAAAGCCATTTACTGTTATCGGTGCTCCTAGATTGTTATAAGCCATCGCTAAAAGTAGCTCTGCTTTTGATCCAGCTTCAAGTCCATAATTAAAGGGCTTACCAAGTTCGACTAGGTTTTTAACAAATCCTGGGTATTGATTTACTTTTAGTGGAAAAACAGCTTGAAAATTTCCACTATAATCAAATTCTTTCTTAGCTCTTTCAAAATTTGTGTAAATTTCAACGATTTGTTTTTTTATAAGATGAGGAAAACGAAGCAACAAAGGACCCATATATCCATCATTTCTAAGATCTTTTACGATATCAATAAGGGCTGGTTTAAAGTCTGTATTAAGGCAAATTTTGCCATCTTCAACCATAAAATTTGAGTTTCCCCAGATACTAAAACCATAAGAATTATTTAACATCTAATACTTCCTTTAACTCTTTAATTTTTATCTTTTTATCACTGCTTGTTGTTAGATTTTTATACCAAATTTCACCGTTTTTGTGCTCTTCTTCGCCTATACATAGAAAAATTTCAGCATTTAAATTATCAGCTGATTTTAGATGTTTTGCTGGATTTTTAGCTTCATAACTTATTTCAACTTTAAAATTTTTCCTTAATTTTAGTCCCAAAGAGTAAATTTCATCTATAAATTTATCATCTAACGCACAAAGATAAATTCCATCTCTAGGGTTTTTAAACTCTTTTGTTTTAATTATCTCCATAAGACGCTCAACACCTAAAGCAAAACCAACGCCATAAGTTGGCTTTCCACCTAAATACTCCACAAGCTTATCATATCTGCCACCGCCTAAAACCGCACTTTGAGAGCCTATCTCATCACTTACAAACTCAAAAGCGGTTTTACAGTAGTAATCAAGCCCACGAACAAGCTTAGGATCAACTTCAAAATTTATGCCATTTGATTTTAAAATTTCACCTAGCTTTTTAAACTCAGCTTCGCAAACATCGTTTAAATTTTCAGTTATTAATGGCGCAGTTTTTAGTAAATTTTGGCAATGTTCATTTTTACAATCAAGCACTCTTATTGGGTTTGTTTCAATTCTTCTAACGCAGTCATCGCAAAGACCGCTTTTTATATCATTTAGAAAATTTACTAGTTTTTGGCGATATTTTGGCATACATTCGCTATCGCCTAAAGAGTTTATTTTAAGTGTTGATTTTACTCCAAGACGGCGTAGAATTTCAGCTCCTATTAAGATAACGCTAGCATCTTCATAAACGCTTTCTTCGCCAAAACACTCTATGCCAAATTGATGAAATTCTCTTAAGCGTCCTTTTTGTGGGCGTTCGTAGCGAAACATTGAGCCATGATAAAAATACCTTCTTACCCCACCAGCTCTATCAAATTTATGCTCTATAAAAGCCCTTACAACCCCAGCAGTTCCTTCTGGTCTTAAACAAACTGAAGTGCCACTTTTATCTAAAAATTCATACATCTCTTTGCCGACGATATCACTACTTTCGCCAACGCTTCTTCTAAAGAGTGAAGTCTCTTCTAGCTTTGGGGTTTCTATAAAAGTGTAGCCAAAATTTAAAGCCACATTTTCGCAAGTTTTTATAATATGTTTATATAAATATCCATCATCAATGATATCTTTCATTCCTCTTAAAGCTTGTATCATTTTATAAACTCCTTTATTTTTTCATTTATAGCTAAAATTTCATCATCTGCTTTTACTGTAAGAACTTTGAATTTTAGATTTTTAAGAATCATCTCCATATAGTCTTGAACTCTTAAAAGATACTCCATACCCCTAGCTTCAATGCTATCTTTTTCTCTAGTGCTAAGGCGTGAGATCAAAGTGTCTTTATCGATTTTGAAAAAGATAAATTTATCACCAAAGTTGCCTTTTAAAGCAAATTTATTAAACATCAAAAGCTCTTCGATATCAAGATTTGGTTCATTTGCCATAGCATAAGCCATGCCTGAGATAAAGCCTCTATCACTTAAGATAAGGTTTTTTGAATTTGGAGCGATTACTTTTTCATAATGCTGGGCACGATCTGCTAAAAATAGTAAAATTTCAGCTCTAAATGATATATCACTACCATTTAAAACTATCTGCCTAATCTTTTTTCCAAATTCTGTTCCACCTGGCTCTTTTGTAATAATTGCATCTGGATAAGCTTTTTTTAAAAGCTCGATTTGTGTGCTTTTGCCAACACCATCAATTCCTTCAAATGTGACTAGCATTTATCTCCTTTAAATACCCTAAAATTTCCTTTGGCACAAGGTGTGATACATCACCACTGTGATAAGCTATAGATCTTACAACTGAGCTACTAATAAATGCGTTTTGCAAAGTTGGCATAAGATAAACAGTTTCAAATTTATCCCAAAGCGAAGAGTTTGCATAGCCCATTTGAAGTTCGTATTCAAAGTCGCTTACCGCTCTTAAACCTCTAATAACCGTTGCGATATTTTCTTTTTTTGCGAAATCAACCAGTAAAGTGTCAAAGCTTTTTACCTCTACATCGCCTAAATTTGAAGTAGCAAGACTTACCATCTCAAGCCTTTTATCTATGCTAAAAAAGGGCTTTTTAGCGTCATTTAACGCAATAGCAACTACAACTTTATCAAAAAATCTCAAAGCTCTTTTTATAACATCAATGTGACCATTTGTAATTGGATCAAAAGTTCCTGGATAAATACACGCTTTTCTCAAAATTTTGCTTACCTTTTTAATATAGTTAATAAAATGTAAGATTATACTATTATTCGTATAAATTTTTAGTAAAAACATAAATTTTTTAAGTTCCATATAGTATAATTAACCAAAAAAAGGTTATGTATGGATAGTTTAAAAAATATAAATCTCACCTACGAAGAAACACCTATAAATGTCACTTCAACAGTAAATTTCATCTGGTCTATTGCAAATAAACTTCGCGGTATTTATCAAAGCGATAAATATAAAGAAGTTATCATTCCTATGACGATTATTAGGCGTTTTGAGTGTGCTTTATCCATAACAAAAGATGAAGTTATAAAAGCTTACGATAAAAACAACTCACTTCCAGCTGCTATGCTTTGTAAGTTTTCTAAATTTGACTTTTATAATACAAGTAAATTTAACCTTGAAAATTTACTAAATGACCCAGACCAAATAGCACAAAATTTTAAAAGCTATATAAAGTCATTTTCGCCAAATGTAAAAGATATCATTAAAAATCTTGAGTTTGAAAAACAAATCGATAAAATGGCTAATCACGATATACTTTATCCAATTATCCAAGCTTTTAGCGAACTTGATTTAGACCCAAAAACAATTGATAATATGACTATGGGCTATATCTTTGAAGAGTTAATTAGAAAATTTTCAGAAAACGCTGAAGCAGGAGATCACTACACAGGTAGAGATATCATAAAGCTAATGGTTAGTGTGCTTTTATCTGAAAATTGTGAAGATGTTTTTGAGGAAAATAAAATCATAACTATACTAGACCAAGCAGCTGGAACGGGCGGTATGCTTAGTGTTGCGGCTGATTTTATCAAGCATCATAATCCATCGGCTTATATAAAGCTTTTCTCTCAAGAAAAAAACCCTGAGTCATACGCGATGTGTTTAGCTGAGATGTTAATAAGAGGGCAAGATGCTGATAATATAATGCTTGTTGATACTATGAAAAAAGACTGCTTTGAAGATCAAAAAATGAGATTTGTCATAGAAAATCCTCCATTTGGAACTCCGTGGGGCGGAAAAGATGCATCAGTAGGAAGCGAAGAAGCAGTTAGAAAAGAAGCTAATAAACCAAACTCACGCTTTTTCGCAGGACTTCCAGCAACTAGTGATTCTCAGCTTTTATTTATCCAATCAGCCATTCATAAACTAGATGATAACTTAGGTAGAGCTGCTATCATACAAAATGGCTCATCGCTTTTTAGCGGTGGAACTAGCTCAGGCGAGTCGCAAATTCGTAGGTATCTTTTAGAAAATGATCTTATCGAAGCAATTATTGCTTTAAATACAGATATGTTTTATAACACCGGAATTTCAACCTTTATCTGGATACTATCTAAAAATAAAAGAAAAATCAGAAAAGGTAAAATCCAACTCATCAACGCCGCTCATCTATCTCACAAACTAAGAAAAAGCCTAGGAAACAAAAAAAACGAAATCACAAAAGACGATAGAGAAGCTATAACCAAGCTTTATAAAGATTTTAAAGAAAATAAGCATTGTAAAATTTATGATAATACAGACTTTATCTATAAAGAGTATGCTATCTATCAGCCACTTCAAAGAAGTTATGCTATAAATGATGAAAGAGTAGAAAATTTACTACAAACAAATGCTTTATCAACTATCTTTGATAAGGCTAAATTTGATGAGTTAAACTCGCTTGAAAAGTTAAGTTCAAATGATAAAAAAACACTTACAAAATTTCAAAAAAATGAAAATTTATATAATGAAATTTTAAATACTCTAAACTCAAATAAAAGCGATAAAATTTATCTGCATATTGATGAGTTTAAGCCTGTTATAGAAAGCTTTTTGCCAGATGTTGATAAAAAGCTTATTGATAAAATTTGCGAGGGTTTATCTAAAATGGATAAAAACGCTAAAATTCAAAAAGATAAAAAAGGAAATATCATCTACGATAAATCCACCAAAGACACTGAAATCATACCTTTTAAGGCTAAAATAAATGAGTATATGAAAAACGAAGTTTTACCGCATATTCCTGATGCGAAGGCGTTTTTTGAAGAGAATTTAAACGCTAAAAAGCAAGTTTTAAAAACAGGCGCGGAGATACCTTTTACAAAGTGTTTTTATGAGTATGAAAAGCCTAAAAGCTCACAAATTTTAAAAGATGAGTTTATAAACCTTGAAAAATCTATAAATTCAGTCGTGGCTGAACTATTTGGAGAGTTTTAAATGAGGGATTTAAAAGATAGCGGTATCGAGTGGATCGGCGAAATTCCTAAGGAGTGGGAAATTTCAAAGATAAAATATGTAGGCGAATTTCGTAACGGCTTAACATACTCGCCAAATGATGTTACAGATAAAGAAAATGGAATTTTAGTTTTACGCTCATCAAATATACAAAATGGAAAAATTGATTTAAATGACAATGTTTATGTTTCAACTAAAATTAACTCAAATTTAATTGTAAAAAAAGGTGATATTTTAATTTGCTCTTGTAATGGTAGTAAGCAGTTGGTAGGAAAAAATGCAATAATAAATACTGACAAAATTGTAACTTTTGGTTCTTTCATGATGATATTTAGGACAAAAAATCCTAAATTTATGTACTATGTTTTAAATTCAGGGATTTTTACATATTATTTAGAAACTTTTTCAACTACAACAATAAACCAACTAACGAGTAAAAATTTTGGAAATATGAATTTTCCATTTCCGCCTTTGGAAAGTCAGATTAAAATCACTAATTTTTTAGATAAAAAGTGTAAGAAAATAGATCTTATAAAAGATAAAATTTTAACTCAAATATCAAATTTAAAAGAGTTTAAAAAATCTATCATAACAAAAGCTGTAACAAAAGGGCTTGATAAAAACGCTAAATTTAAAGATAGCGGTATCGAGTGGATCGGCGAAATTCCTAGCCATTGGAAAATTTCAAAAGTTAAATATACTGGCGAATATCGTAATGGTTTAACTTACTCACCAAATGATATGACAGATGAGAATAATGGAATTTTAGTTTTACGCTCATCAAATATACAAAATGGAAAAATTGATTTAAAAGATAATGTTTATGTTTCAACACAAATCAAATCAAATTTAATGATAAAAAAAGGCGATATTTTGATTTGTTCCAGAAATGGAAGTAAAAATTTAATAGGAAAAAATACAATAATAAATAGTAATATAACAGCTACTTTTGGTGCTTTTATGATGATATATAGAACAAAAAATAGTAAATTTATGTATTATGTTTTAAATTCAGATATTTTTTCATACTATTTAGAAACCTTTTTAACTTCAACAATAAATCAATTAACAACTACAAATTTTGGAAATATTAAATTTCCATTTCCACCCCTTAACGAACAGCAAGAAATCGCAAATTATTTAGATAAAAAGTGTGAGAAAATTGATGAGATTATAGAGTTAAAAAACAAAGAGTTAGAAATTTTAGATGAGTATAAAAAATCCTTAATTTATGAGTATGTCACAGGCAAAAAGGAAGTAAAATGATAAAAACTAGGATAGATGAAAGATATGAGTTTCAAAGTGAAATTTTAGACTATTTAAAAAAGCATAATGGATATTTTATAAGAAAAAATAAAAACTATGATAAAAACTTCGCTATGGATTTTAAAGTGCTTTTTAAATTTTTAGAAATTACTCAAAAAGATGAGTTAATAAAACTTAAAAAAATTCATGAAAAAGATCTTGCAAAAACTATAATCAAAAGCATAAATAAAAGCATATCTTCATCAAATTTACTTAGGACTTTAAAAAATGGAGTTGAAATTTCAGGTATAAAGCTAAATTTACTCTATACAAAACCAGCTTCAAATTTAAACTCCGATTTAGTTGAAAAATACGATCAAAATATCTTTTCTGTGATAGAAGAGGTTAAAATTTCAGATAAAGAAAGAGTTGATTTAGTTTTGTTTTTAAACGGTTTTGCGATCATGTGTATAGAGCTTAAAACTCTACCTAATACCTACGAAGATGCTATAAATCAGTATAAAACTCAAAGAGATATAAATAATAGAATTTTTGCTAATAAAACTGGCGTTTTGGTGGCTTTTGCTATGGATAGAAATGAGTGCTATATGACTACAAAGCTAGATAAAGAAAAGACCATTTTTTTGCCTTTTAATATGGGCAAAGGAAAGGGCATAGATCAGGGTGGCGGAAATCCTATCTTTAAAGATAGAGCAAGTGTGTCATATATGTGGGAAGATGTCTTTAAAAAAGAGTCTGTGATAGAGTTGATTAGTAAATTTATAATGGATGATAAAAATTTAGTATTTCCTAGGTTTCATCAAAGAGATGTTATTAAAAAAATCATAGCTGATGTGCTTAAAAATAAAACTTCTAAAAACTATCTTATACAACATAGTGCTGGAAGTGGAAAGACCAAAACCATAGCTTGGCTATCTCACAGACTTGCAACACTTCATAATGAAAATGATAAAGTGATATTTAATAAAGTCGTAGTTGTAACTGATAGAGTTGTAGTTGATAGACAACTTCAAAACGCCATAGAAGCCCTTGGTTTAAAAGCGGGTTTTGTAGAAACTATGGATGATAGTAAAAACTCAAGCGATTTAGCTGCGGCTTTAAACTCAAATACTAAAATAATAGTCACAACTATACAGAAATTTCCTTATATTTTAGATAGTATCAAAAAACTAAAAGATCAAAATTTCGCTGTTATTATAGATGAGGCACACTCATCAACAAGCGGTAAAAATATGAGTGCTTTAAATGTAGCTTTGGGTGGTGGCGACGCACAAGATCAACTAGAAAAAGAAATCTTATCATTTGGTAAGCAAGATAATGTTTCTATGTTTGCCTTTACAGCTACGCCAAAAAACTCAACGATAGAGCTTTTTGGTAATATAAATAAAAATGGTCAAAAAGAGGCTTTTCATCTATACTCTATGAAACAAGCCATAGAAGAGGGCTTTATACTTGATGTGCTTAGTAATTATATGACTTATAAGACATATTTTGATCTAGTTAAGACAGTAGCAAATGATCCAAAATGTAGTAAAACTAGTGTGAAAACTCTAGCAAAAAAACTTGTAGCACTTAATGAAAATAATATATCTGATAGAGTAGAGATAATAGTAGAGCATTTTAGGCAAAATGTTATGAGTGAATTAGGCGGTGATGCAAAAGCTATGATAATAACCTCATCAAGAGAAGCAGCTGTGAAATACTATAAAATTTTAAATGAGTATCTTACTAAAAATGGCTACTTTGATATGAAAACTTTGGTGGCTTTTTCAGGTAGTGTGATGGTTGATGGCACTGAATACAGCGAAACTATGCTTAACGCTATAAGTGAAAATTTACTAACAGCTAAGTTTGATGAAAAAGCATATAAATTCCTAGTAGTGGCAAATAAATACCAAACAGGATTTGACCAGCCAAAACTATGTGCTATGTATGTAGCAAAAAAGCTAGATGGGGTAAATGCAGTTCAAACTCTATCAAGGCTAAATAGAATTTATAAACCATATGATAAGAAAACTTTTGTGGTGGATTTTGAAAATAGTTATGACGATATAAAAGATGCTTTTTCTAGGTATTATACAACTACGATTTTATCAAGCTTTATTACAAAAAAAGCTATTTATGATCTTGAAGCTAGGATAGATGGATATTATATCTTTGATATGTTTGATATAGAAAAGTTAAATAATATAATTTATGATAAAACTCAATACAAAGAAGGAAATTTAAGCTTAAATGCTAAAAAAGCCATAGAAGCGATTTGCCAAAGAACAAAAAGGGCTTTTGATAGATTGGATATTGATGAAAAAAGGAATTTTGTAAAACTGCTAAGGGCTTTTGTTAAAATTTATGAATTTTTATCTTTAAATTTGCCTTTTGATGATGAAAAAATCCATAAAAAATATAAATTTATAACTACTATTTTGCCATATCTAATCACCAAAAAATCAAATAATAACTTTAAAATAGATGATAAGGTAAAAGCTATAAATTTTAGACAGGAAAAAACAGGCGAGTATAGTAGTAGGCTAAAATCAGATCCTTTAATAAGCCCAGTAAGTGTTACTACTTCTGGAAGTAGAGATGATAAAGAAGAAAGACTATCAGTTATAATAGATGAGATAAATATACTAAATGGTGGAAAATTAGATAAAGATTTAGCTATAAAATCAGTATATGGCGTAGTAAAAAGGGTTAAAAACTCACAAGAATTAAAAAATAGTGCTAATAATAACTCATTTGATGATTTTAAGCTTTTATATAGTAGTGTTATAGAAGAGGATTTAACAAATAATTATTATAAAAACGAAGAGTTTAATAGCGTGCTTTTAAATAATGAAGAGATGAAAAATAAAATTTTTAACATCTTTGCTAGTGATATCTATCAAGGTTTTAGAAATAGCGTGGTTTAAAATAGCTTTTATAAATAGCGTGGTTTTTAAATAGGTTTTAAAATATAGTAATTTAAACTAGTGATTTAACTCCACTTTTTATAAATTTCGTTTTTTATCTCAAGTAGGTCAAGCCACTTTCCAAGTATGAAATTTTCTATCTCATTAACACTTTTAAATCCTGCATAACTTCCTAAAATAGGCGGTGCGATAATAACTCCATAGCTTGATAACTCATGCATCTGTTTTAAAGAAATTGTTGATAATGGCATCTCTCTAACGCCTAAAATAAGCTTTTTTTGCTCTTTTAAAGAAACTGCTGCAGCTCTTGAGATTAAACTGTCACAAATGCCTGAGTGAATTTTAGCTAAGGTGTTGATACTACAAGGTGCGATAATTGTTTTATCTATGTCAAATGAGCCTGAGGCTGGACCTTCGTAGATATTTTCATCGTTAAAAAATATAGCGTTTGGATAGAGTTTTTCATCAAATTTCAGGCCATTTTCTTTTTCTAAAACAACTTTTGCATTTTTGCTTATTATTACAAAAAGTTCGTTTTCTTTAGCAATATGTGGAATTAGCTTTAAGCCTAAATTCACTAAACTAGCACCCGTTATGCAAAGTAAAATTCTCATTTTAAATTCTTTATAAGAGATAAATTTGGAGTTAAAGTGGAGCGGGAAACGAGATTCGAACTCGCGACCCCAACCTTGGCAAGGTTGTGCTCTACCCCTGAGCTATTCCCGCAACTAAAATAAAACTGTGATTTTATCATAAAGTTACACCTTTGTCAATAAAATTTCTAAAATTTGCTCGTTCTCAAGCTTGGTTTGGTTAAATTTTGATACAAGCATGGCGTTTGATTCTACTAATGGTCTTATCATTCCAGAGCCAAATTTAGTGTTTGTAGGTATAAATTCACCATTTTCATAAATTCCATAAACAATATTTGATCTATTTGGTTTTAACTGTAATGAACCTTTTAAATTTGCTCTTACTTTTTGATATAAAAAGTCCTTTTTTCCTAAAGCCCTAAATAGTACAGGTATGGTTATAAGATATGTCATTAAAAAAGCCGCCATTGGGTTTCCAGGTAGCACAAATGCAAGTTTTGAGCCTTTTTTATAGCACTTTGTTGGTCCACCGCCTGGGACGATTTTTATACCATTTAATGTCTGAGTAAAATCCAAACTACTAAGTGCTCTGTGCATAAAGTCTGCTTCGCCTTTGCTTGCACCGCCGCTTGTGATGATGACGTCAAAATTTTCGCTAGCATCTTTTAGTCTTTGTAAAGTTTGGTTGAAATCATCTTTTATAATGCCAATGTATTGGCTTTTGAAGCCAAATTTAGCTAAAACTGCTGAAATTCCAGTAGCGTTTGCGTTATAAATTTCACTCTCATCAGCTTCTTCCCATGGCTCTTTTATCTCATCGCCTGTTGAAAAAATCGCAATGCTAGGCTTTTTTGCTACTTCTATTTTCGTAATTCCTTGACTTGCTAGATACATGGCTAAAGCCGGTGTTAAAATTTCACCTTTTTTAAGTAAAATTTCACCTTTTTTTATCTCTTCTCCAGCATATCTTAGAGCGTTAAACTGCTTAGTATCGTTGTCAGGCACTAAAAATTCACCATCAAATTTAGCATCTTCTAGCCTTACAATAGTATCAGCGCCTTTTGGAAATATCGCTCCTGTCATTATTTTATAACACTGCCCACTTTTTATCTCATATACACTTTTATCTCCAGCTAAAATGGTGCCTAGTATTTTAAGTTTTTTACCTCTATCAGCGTAGTTATAAGCGTATCCATCAAGAGCTGTATTATCAAAACAAGGAAGACTTTTTTGAGCTATGATATCACTACTTAAAATTTCACCCAAACACTCATCTAAATTAACAGTAGTTGTTGTTAAAAAAGGCTCAAGCATATTAGAAATTTCATCCAATCCAACTTCATTCATATATCTCACTCATCACCCCTTAATATATCAGCACCAAGTGCCTTTAACTTTCCTTCTAAATTCTCATAACCTCTATCAAGATGATAAATTCTATGAACTTTTGTTGCGCCATTTGCCACTAAAGCAGCTAAAACCAGAGCCGAACTAGCCCTTAAATCAGTCGCCATAACATCAGCTCCATTTAAATTTTTTATGCCTTTTATGGTTGCGACATTTCCATTTAGCTTTATATCAGCACCCATTCTATTTAGCTCACTAGCGTGCATGAAGCGGTTTTCAAAAAGCCTTTCGTCTATCAAGCTTGTGCCATTTGCTACTGTGCAAATCGCCATAAATTGCGCTTGCATATCGGTTGGAAAACCAGGATATTCGCTTGTGATGATCTCTACTGGTTTTATTTTATCAGCTGGTAAAATCGTGATCTTATCACCTGAAATTTCAAACTCAAAGCCCATTTCTTGAAGTTTAGCAATAACTGCACCTAAGTGTTTTGGCTCGCAGTTTGTGATAGAAATTTTAGAATTTGTTATAGCTCCTGCGCATAGATAAGTACCTGCTTCTATTCTATCGGGGATAACTTTGATGCTATTTATGTCTAAAAGCTTGCCATTTGTTCCATGTATTACAAGCTCATCAGTACCAATACCATCTATTTTTACTCCATTACTATCTAAAATTTTACACAAAGCAACCACTTCTGGCTCTTTTGCAGCGTTTATTATGGTTGTTTTGCCATGAGCTAAAGATGCAGCCATGACTATATTTTCAGTTCCAGTAACTGTGATTTTATCAAAGCTTATCATAGCTCCTTTTAGTCCGTCTTTGGCATTAGCTATAACATAACCATCTTTTATTTCTATAGTTGCACCCATTTTTTCTAAAGCACTAAGATGTAAGTCAATTGGTCTAGCACCTATTGCGCACCCTCCAGGAAGAGATACTTCACAATGCCCAAACCTAGCAAGAAGCGGACCTAAAACAAGTATAGAAGCTCTCATTTTTCTAACGATATCATATGTAGCTTTGGTAGAATTTATGCAAGATGCGTTTATTTTGGCACAATGATTATCTTTAAATTCACAAGTTGCCCCTAAATTTTCTAAAAGTTTTATTAATGTTTTTATATCAACGACATTTGGTAAATTTGAAATTTCAACGCTATTTTTGCTTAAAATTGTAGCGGCTATTAATGGTAGGGCTGCGTTTTTTGCCCCTGAAATTTCTACATTTCCACTTAGTTTTTTACCACCTTTTATCTCTAAATACTGCACTTTTTTATCCTTAAATTTGCATTTAAACAAGAATTATACTAAAAATTTACTTACAAAGGGGTAATAGCGTTTACTAAAATTTAGTAAAATCCTAGCTTAGTTTGAAATTTAGGAATTTAGATGATTTATAAGGTTTTTTTAAAATTTACTATTTTTGCTATCATTTTAACAGGGTGTTCAACAAAGCAAAGTAACACTCCAAAAGCACCTGATTTTATGTTGAGTGATAATTATTTTGGCGAAATAGTTGAGTTTGATTATAATGAGAGTATTGGCGATCTTTTAAATAGTGTTTATAAATACGAAGGAAGTGGGGCAGGTGGGGATTGCTCTGGTTTTATAACTTTGCTTAACTCTAAAAATGATGAGATATACTTTAACCCAAATGAACTTCACAAACATATGACAAGCTATAGAAAAAGTGAAGGGATTTATAACCTTTACGCGGCAAATAAAGGTATATTTTATAAAGATCCAAAACCTGGTGATTTGATATTTTTCTACAATACCACAAGCAACACAAAAAACTCTAAGAAAAAGCATATTACTCACATTGGTGTAATTAGAGATGTGTATAAGGATGGCAGGGTGAGTTTTGTGCATAATACTAGAGGTAAAAACAAAATTGATTTTATGAATTTAAACCGTAAAAATGTAAATAAAACTGGCTCGATAACCCAAAATAGCTATATCGTAAGATGTCAAAGAGGTGATTCAAGATGTTTAACATCAAATAAATTTGCAGGTTATGGAAGAGTGGCTAGGTAGGATTTATGGTTTTAAATAAGAATTTATTTGTAACAGCTACCTTGATAGCTCTTAATTTTGTGGTCTTTTTTTTATCAGAATTTGTAGTAAATAAAGATGTATTTTTTGCATACTTTGGGCTTAATTATTTTATATTTAATGGCTTTTATTGGCAGGTTTTTACTACGATGTTTTTGCATGCAAATTTCTTACATATCGCTATGAATATGGCGGTTTTGTATCAGTTTGGCTCTATTTTAGAAAGATATCTTGGAGGTGTGAGATTTGCTCTTGTTTACATTATAGGCGGAATTATAACATCAGCTTTTAGCGTAATATACACATATATAATGATAACATATAACTCAACAGTTATAAATTTAGTAGGGGCAAGTGGAGCTATATCGGTACTTTTAGGGCTACTTGCTTATCTTGATCCACATAGTAGAAAAGGGCTAATAGCTGCTATTTTGATAATGAGTTTTGTGCCGATGCTTGCAGGTATAAAAATAGGCTGGTATGCTCACTTGATAGGCTTTGGTGTTGGGTATCTGTATGGAAAAATTTTTAAAAGATAGATTTGATAGTTGAGTTTTTAAGAAAAATACAAAAGACAGATAAAACTCTATCTTTTGTTTAAAATATTTATTTAAAAATCATAGCTTAAGATTAAATTTAATACCCCTGTTTGTTTAATTTAGCGTAATAATCGCAACCAATCTGTAATCCCAGATCGCAAGCCTTTTTAAAATACTCTTTTGCTGCGCTATAGTTTTGCCTTACACCTTTGGCGTTGTAGTATAAAACTCCAAGGTTAAAGCAGCCTTGTGGAGTTTTATTATCACAAGCTAATTTATAATATTTTAATGCTTCATCATAATTTTGCTGTATGCCTTGAGTATTTTCATATAAACTACCAAGGTTAAAGCATGCTCCAAAGTGCCCATTATCACAAGATAGTTTGTAATATTTAGCCGCTTTTTCATAATCTTGCTCTACACCTTTACCCATATCGTATAAAACTCCAAGATTAAAGCAGCCCGTTGCATTTTTGCCGTCGCAAGATAGTTTATAATACTTAAATGCCTCTTTGAAATCTTGCTTTATACCTTTGGCATTATCGTATAAAACTCCAAGATTAAAGCAGCCTTCTATATGCCCACCATCGCAAGATATTTTATAATATTTCGCTGCTTTTTTGCGATCTTGCTCTATACCTTGACCTTTTGAATAAAAAACACCGACATTATAACAACCACTTGCATGTCCGCCATCGCAAGCTAATTTATAATGTTTAAATGCCTCTTTGAAATCTTGCTCTACGCCTTTACCTGTATCGTATAAAATGCCAAGATTGAAACAATAGCTTGCATTTCCATCATCGCAAGAAAGTTTAGAGTATTTAAACGCGTTTTCAAAGTCACCTTTTGCAAAAGCTTCATCGGCTTTGATAAAATTATCATTGCCAAAAAGAGCACAAGTTACAAAACATGCAAAAATAATAGCTTTTTTCATTTCTTATCCTTTTGAATAAATTTGCTATTTTTTAAATTTACTTACAACTCTCCATATTAAATGTTACTTTTAGCATCTTTTATACTTTTGTAAAATTATAGTTTGATAAGCTTTCATTTTTCTAAATTTTTTATCTCACTTTCAACCTTGCTAAGTTGAGTTTTGGCACTTTCTAACCCTTCACGGTTTGTTTGGACGACATTTTCTGGGGCATTTTTAATGAAATTTTCATTATTTAGCATCGCACTAAGCTTTAAAATTTCTTTTTCAAGCTTTGATTTTTGAGCGTTAAGTCTTTTTAAAATTTCGCTTAAATCAACCCCACTTAAAGGCACAAAAACGCTTAAATTTTCACTCACATCAGCAACTGAATCGGCCACTTTTTCACTTACAAATTTTACATCATCGCATTTTGCAAGAAGTTTTATAAATTTAAGCTCGTTTTCTAAATCCAAATTTTCATTAAGCTTTATATAAGCAAGTGGAATTTTTGAATTTCCTAGATCAATTGTTGCTTTTGCCCGTCTAATGGCGATTATGCTTTCTATTATTATGTTAAATTTGCTTTCTATATTTTCGTTTTGCTCTTTGGTTTTTGGATACTTTTTTATCATAATTGAAGCGTTATTTTCTAAATTTGTGCCATTTAACTCATGCCATAAATACTCACTTAAAAACGGCATAAACGGGCTAAGTAACTTCATCGCCTCTTTAAAAATCGCTCCAAGTTCGCTTATAGCTTCTTTTTCAGCCTTACTTAACTCAATTCCCCAGTCGCAAAACTCATCCCATAAAAATTTATAAATAGTATTTGCAGCGTCGTTAAATCTATACTCATCAAGATTTTTTCTAGTTTCTTTAACGCACGCTAAAAATCTACTTTTCATATAAATTCCAAGTTCTGTTTTTAACTCTATTTCGTCTAAATTTTTAAAATTTTTCTCGTTTAAAAGTAGGAATTTATGAGCGTTATAAAGCTTATTTGTAAAGTTTCTAACTTGCACCAGTTTTTCTTCGCTAAGCCTGATATCACGCCCTTGAATGCATAAAAGTGCCAAAGTAAAACGCAAAATATCAGCACTGTATTCTTCAATCTTTTCTAATGGATCAATAACATTTCCGCTACTTTTACTCATTTTTTCGCCAGTTGCAGTTTTTACAAGAGCGTGGAGATAAATATCTTTAAATGGTAGTTTTTTTAACGCATTTTCGCTTTGAAACATCATCCTTGCAACCCAGAAAAACAAAATATCAAAGCCAGTTATTAACATCGTATTTGGATAAAACTCATCTAAATCAGTGCAAAACCACTTTTCGTTTTTGTAAATTTCACCGTTTCCCCAGCCAAGGGTAGAAAACGGCCAAAGTCCGCTAGAAAACCAAGTATCAAGCACATCTGGATCAGCGTGAAATTTCGTGCTTTTACACTTTGGACATCGTGGCGGATTTTCATCTTCATCAGCCCACTCATGTCCGCACTCATCGCAGTAAAATACAGGAATTTGATGTCCCCACCAAAGCTGCCTTGAAATGCACCAGTCCTTTAAATCTCTCATCCAAGCATTAAAGCTATTTATCCAGTGCGCTGGAAAAAACTGTGCTTCGCCTGAATTTACCGCCTTTATCGTATCATTTGCGATCTCTTTTTTCACAAACCACTGCTTTGAGATATAAGGCTCAACGACATTTTTACAGCGGTAGCAATATCCAACTTGATTTGTGTAATCTTCTATTTTTTCAACATTTCCAAGGCTTTGTAGTTTTTCTATAATTTTTTCTCTTGCTTCAAGCCTTTCAAGTCCTGCAAACTCGCCACACTCTTCATTTAAAATGCCCTTTTCATCAAAAATAGTAATAAATTCTAAATCGTGACGAAGTCCAACTTCGTAGTCGTTTTGATCGTGCGCTGGAGTTACTTTTACCACACCTGTTCCAAAACTCATATCAACATGCTCATCAGCAATTATCTCAATCTCGCGGTTTATGATAGGTAAAATCACCTTTTTGCCAAGCAAACTTTGATATCTTTCATCGTTTGGATTTACCATTACAGCGGTATCGCCGAAGTATGTCTCAGGTCTGGTGGTGGCAATTGTTACAAATTCATCACTACCACTTAAAAAATATTTTAAATAATAAAGCTTTCCTTTGTGCTCTTTGTGTTCAACCTCTACATCGCTTAAAGCCCCATCGTGCGTGCACCAATTTACCATATAATTTCCACGCTCAATTAGTCCAGCATCATATAAACTCACAAACGCCTTTCTAACCGCACTTTTAAGCCCTTCATCCATGGTAAATCTAAGCCTACTCCAAGCAGGAGTTATGCCTAGTTTTCGCATCTGTTTTAGGATCGTGCCGCCACTTTCTTCTTTCCATTTCCAAACTTCATCTATAAATTTCTCTCTTCCTAAACTCTCTTTTGTGATGCCGCTTTTTAAAAGCTTTTTTTCTACCACATTTTGAGTGGCGATTCCTGCGTGATCCATGCCTGGTTGATAAAGCGTTTTATAGCCATCCATTCTTTTATATCTTGTCATTATATCTTGCAAGGTAAAAGTTAAAGAGTGCCCAATATGAAGCACTCCTGTAACATTTGGTGGTGGCATCATAATGCAAAATTTTTTATCATTTTCTAAAATATCTTTGTTGCCATCAACTTCAAAATATCCACGCTCTTCGCAAATTTTATAATATTTTTCTTCAATCTCTTTTGGGTCGTAAAAATCCACTTTAATTTTCCTTTAATAAAAATAGCTTGATTTTAGCTAAATTTGGCTTAAAATCGGTGTAAATTTACAAATTTTATTTAACCTTTATAAATTTACGCTCCAAATCATAGTCATTAACCTTTTCATCATACATTCTCTCAGCCCTTGCTTCAGGCAAAATACAACTTCCTTTCAAGGTAGCTCTAAATGGCACATAAAAAGTAACTTCATCCACAAACGGCTCTAAAAAATGAGTAATAGAACTATCGCTAATGTCCACATAGCTAAAATTTATACTATCTTTAAAGTTATCACCAAGATTTTGAACCACTCTTTTGTTTATTATTTCAAGGCAACTAGGGGCTTTTTGATGGACTAAAATATCGCTATAATACGCCTTTGAATTTAGCCTTATCTTAGCAAAAACTATATCATTTAGTTTTATCTCGTCTAAATTTACTAAATTTCCATCTAAATCAACAAATTCTCTATATAAATTTATCGCTTTATCATTAAATTCATGCTTTAAAGGTAGATTCTCATAGCCATAAGCTACTAGTGAAAAATATGGCTTTGCGTTATTTGGACTTAAATTTATAGTATTACTAGTAAGATTTAGATCTAAAATTTCACCGTTTTTAACATAGTAAAAATTATTGCCATTTTTAGCAGTGATACTTGCGTTTTTATCGCTACTTAGCATCTCTAAAGCCATTATCACAAAGGCTCTATCTTGAGTTGAGCTTATGGTATCCTTTAAAGATAAAATTTTATCAAAAAGCTTTTCATTTTTACCGCCGAAATGCTTTTCATCCAAATACATCGCAAAGCTTAAATTCCTAATTTCTGATCCAAAACTATCAAAATCAGGACTAAAATTTTCAAATTTATAGTTTTTTATCTCATTTTTTACGATTTCTAGCTCTTTATCAAGCTTTGCATTTTTTAGCATAACCGCCATTAAATAGTGATTTAAAAAGCTTTTTTTATAGTATTTTTTATCATATAAAATATTTATCTTATCATCGCTTATTAAGTTTTGTTCACTTAGCAAATAAATAGCATAAATATCACTTAGTCTATCACTAACGCCTCTGTTTTTAAGAGCGTTTAAAGCTTTTTTAATAATCATATCAGGCACATCAAAGCCATTTTCTTTTAGGGTTAAAAGAGTATGGGTTGCATAAACTGATGAGTACCCATCTACCGCACCTTGCGCATCCCAGTATCTAAAATCTCCACTTTGCTTTTGCCTTGATATAATCTCATTTATACCACTTTGTATATACTCATCTTTGTGTCTTTGATCCGCATAAAGTAGGGCGATGAGCTTTGAGCTAATTTGCTCAGTGCAGCCATAAGGGTAGTTTATAAGCTTTTGTTTATCGTTAAAAAACATAGCTAATGGCGAATTTGAGACAGTTAGTTTTGCTGTTTTATAATCACCTTCTAAATTTATAGTTTTATTTGTATCTAAAATGCCATTTATTACTTTTGTATTTAAAGATGAGCTAGGAAGGATATTAAAATTTAAACTTTGATTTAGAATGCTGATATTAGCTTTGCCAACTTTAGTTGCACTTACTTCTAAATTTAGAGTTTCAAAGCTATTTGGCTTTAAATTTAGAGTTTGATTTATGCTATTTATCTTTAAATTTGATGAATGATTTATATCTAAATTTATAGTTTTATTCTCATCTGTGTTGTTAAAAATTCTAACTGGAAGTCTTAATTCATCGCCATCTAAAAGATATAAAATATTTGGCATTTTAGCTAATACATCATCTTTTATAATGATATCTTTACTAACGCTACTGATTTTTTGTTCATTTAGTGCTATAGCGTCTACTCTAACTTTGGTGTTTGTATCTACATTTAGCTTAAATTTAGCAGTTCCATTTTCATCACTTATAGCACTAAATTTTTTAATATACATCTTTTTTGACTGGACTGGATCAAGGTATTTTTGAAGACTTTTTAGCATCATCTCACTACCACTTCCAAATGATAAAATTTTACCATTTGCTCTAAAATGAGTTAGTTCGTTATATATGTCATAATCAGTTGATGATTTTTGTTTTATAGTATCAAAAAATTTAAAAACATCTGGGTTTTTTTGATTTATTATATTTAAAACTCCATAATCCACAGCAAAAAGATAAATTTTAGAATTTGGAGATGTTTTAACACTAACTTCTATATCTTGATTAGACGAACTAGTTTGTGCTAAATTTAGCTCTAAATCAAGTTTTTTATTAGAATTATCTTTTTTAACATAGGCTATATTGCTAGCTTTAAATGGTAAAAGATAGCTAGGAGTATCAGAAATTCTTAAAGCCTTAGCGCTTATGTAAAGTCCTTCAAAATCATCAGTGATTTTAAATTTAACCTGCGTAGAAAAGTTAGTTGTTTTTATGATTTTATAATCTAATACTTTTTTATCTTCTAAAGTTATTAAAAATAGAGCGTCTTTTAAAGGCGAGCTTATATTTGCTGTTATTGTATCGCCTTTTTTATAGAATTCTTTATTTAAATTTATCGTAGCAAGATTTAGGCTTTTAGTTGGAGCTAGGCTACTTCCTACGCTAAAAGTTATTGCCGATTCGTGAGTGCTATTTAGATCTTTTACTACTAATTTATAATCATTTTGGGCTAAATTTGATAAATCCAAGTAGCTGTTTTGTATATCAAACTCACCAATAAGCTCATCGCTACTAACCCAGCTTAGATAGCCTTTTTCGTTAAAATTATAGTTCCAGTTTTGTTTAAAAAGCTTAGCTTTTAGGGTTGAGTTTGCATCTTTTAGAGTTAGTGGATTTATGCTTATAAATTTAAAATTAGTGCCATCTTTTGAAATTCCAACTATGCTCGAAAATGGATAAATCACGCTATTTGCATAACTTGATGAGCTTTTTCCACCATCATTTACCATGAAATTTAAACTAACTTCAAGCTTTGAGTTAAGTTTTGTTTTAAACTCTGGTCTTATAGTGAAATTTGAACTTCCATTTTCATCTAGTAAAATAGGCGTATTGTGGCTAAAAATAGGGCTATTATAAATACTTTCATCATCAAATTTATAGCCATCTATCTTATCAAAAGTTGAGTTATTAATTAAGATATTTAAATTTCCGCTTACATTTGAAGCATTTTGTCCAAAAAGATAGTTTGCACTTAAATTTAGACTTAAATTCTCACTATTTTTGTATATATCTTTGCTAAATTTAGCGTTTGCTTTTAAATTTTGAGCTACAAAAGACTCTACGCTAAATTCCTTTGTGCTTAAAACTTTATCTTCAAAAATGGCTTTTAAAAGGTATTTTCCATTTAGTTTAAAAATATCTTTTATATCTAAATTTATAGTTCCAAATTCATCTAAAAGCATTGAATTATCATAAATTTTACTGTTTTGTGGGTCATAAATTTCTATTTTTATAGGTAGATTTTTTATGCTTTTAAAGTTTTCTTTAACTATTAAAACGCCGTTTAACTCTGTATTTGGGCTTATGATATCGCTGGCAAAATACACAAAAGCTTTTGGTTTTTGATACGATATGGAGCTTTCAAACTCGCTTGTTTTTTCGTTAAAAATTAAGAAATTTCTCTCGTTTTGAAATTCCACAAGCAAGGACTTTGGTTTATATTTTAAAAGATCTTTTTTATCAAAACTAAAAGTTCCATCATTTTTAGTTTCGCCTTGTAAAAGAATTTTGTTTTTATCGCTAAAAAGCGTTATTTTGGCTTTACTTACAGGCTCGTTATTTGATAAGCGGTTTACAAAGACAAAAATGCTTTCATCAAAGACTTTGGAATTTATGGCTAAATCACTAAAATAAAGGTGCTTTGTGATACTTTTTAAATCATCACCGTCTTTATAAAATATTTCAAATTTATAAATTCCATCTTCTAAATTTTCAAATTTTATCGTGCTGTTTATATCAACATTTGGGATAGAATCAAGTGTAAAATCTCTATTTTTATACTCACTAAAACTCTCATCTAAAGAATTAAAATTTAGAAAATACCTTAAATTCTCATCATCAACCCTTGATAGCATCGTTTTAATTTTACTAACATTTATGCTATTTATAAAAACACCGCCTTTGTTTGAAATATAGGGCTTTTCATCTATAAAATATACCTCTTTTTGATAATCTTTTGTGGTAAAAGTAAAGCTTATTTTTTTATCTAGTACTTTTGCCCACTCTCCATAAGTTGTTCCAAATCCTTCTAAAAGGGTGATTTTATACTCAGTTTTTGGTAAAAATTCCTTACTTACGATATCTGTATAATATCCAGTTTCATCATATCCACTATCAATTACAAAAAAGTTTTTTACTTTGTCATTTTGGATAAAAAGATTGTTAGGATTTAAATATCTATCAAAATATAATCTAAAACCAAGCATTTTTTTAGGATATGAGATAGGTTTTATTAAAGATGCATCTATGCTAAAATACTCTCTATGCTTTGCATCTACGCTATTTTGGTTAAATTTAGCATCTTTTTTAAGAGTTTTTCCATTTAAATTTGATAAATTTTTACTAATATAAATTTCATATTCTATACTGTTTGGATTATTTACTTCTATTATGAAGCTACTATCATCTACTCTAGAAACGCTAAATTTAAGCGTTTCATCGCTTAGCTTTATATGATTTTTGATTTCATCTACCAAGTCATTAAAAGATATGTAAAATTTATCTTTGCTTAAGTTTTCAAATTTTACAACCTTAAATTCATCGCTTTTAAAGTTAAGCTTAGTTCCATTTAAATCACACTTAAAACTTGTAGAAGTTGGTAAATTTTCATAAGAGTAAAAAACCAAAGAGTTATAATCTTCAAAGTGAAAAACACCATCTAGCTTTGGCTGGCAATCCATAAAGCTATCATCAACTATCAGTCCAGTTTGACTTTCACCACTTATATTAAATAAAATTTTATTTTTCATAACATTTACACTGTTTATCTCAAAGCCAAAAATACTCCCAAAAATCAAGATAAAAGCCAAAAAAAATCTCATCATAACTCCTCTAAAAATATCTCACTTGTAGCTAAATTTGAGTATTCATCAAGGCATTTTATAGTATGAAAACCACTACTTAAATTTAGCACAATCTCACTTCCACTTCTAAATTTCTCATACTTTTCATCATCAACTTTTATATAAACCTCATCACCTAAAAAACTTATACATTTTGTGTTTATTTTACCATAAAAAGATGACATTTTACTTCTGTTTGCTGGATATGCAATCAGTGGCTTTATATCTTTAAAATAACCAAAGCAAGGGCTTTGTTTTAAATCATCACTAGTTATAAAAGCATTTTTTAAAAGATAATTTATCTGTTCGTTTGTGATAAGTGTGCATTTATCAACTAAACTAACACCATCTATTACAAAATCTTTTTGTAAATTCTTACACTCCTTAAAAACAAAGCTATCTAGGCAGATATTTTTTTTAGATATACCTTCTGGTTTACTTATAAATTCTAAATTTTTTCTCTTATTTAAGTAGCGAAATATCTCAAAAACTATCTTTGCTGAGCTATCGCCGCCTGTTAAGCCACTTGTTGGTTTGGAGTTAAAATTTCCAAGCCAAACTCCAACCGTGTAGTTTTTATTAAAAGCGATCGTATGAAGGTCAATCCAGTTTGCACTTGTGCCTGTCTTAAAGGCAATTAGTGGCATATCAACTGTGCTTTGCCAAACAGAATTTAGATAGCTTCGTGGCGTTTGAAGAAGCATTTGACTAACTAAAAAGCTACTTTGTTTTGATAAAAGTGTAATTTTTTCACCTTTAATCTCGCCTGCAATCTCAAGTGGTAAAAGCTCACCTTCATTTGCGAAAATAGTATACAAATGAGTAAGTTCAAGTAGGTTTAAAGGCACTGACCCAAGTGCGATTGACTCGCCAAAAAAGCTTTTTTCTTTAACCTTTAAATTTGCTTTTTTCAGTAATTCATAAAGAGAATTTTCGCCCAAATTTGAGTTTAAAAAAACAGCTGGAGTATTTAGCGAAAAGATTAAAGCATCAGTAGCACTAATCTCTCCAAGAAAATCTTTTGTGTAGTTTTTTGGTGCGTAATCTCCTAGGTAAATTTCAGCATCAATTAAGTTTTGTTTTGGAGTTATGAGCCCATTTTCCAAGGCAAGTGCGTAAATAAATGGCTTTAATGTTGAACCAACACTTCTTTTTGCCATCACGCCATCATTAAAACCATCTTTACTTTTTAAATCATGACTTCCAACATAAGCAACAACTTCCATTTTAAGGTTATCAATAACCACCGCACTAGCATTAAATAGATCAAATTTATTAAAATTTATCATCTCTTTTTTTATAATATTTTCTATCTCGTTTTGTAAATTTAGGTCTAAATTTGAGCTAATTATGCCGTTTTTAAAGGCTAAATTTGAGTAGTGAAAAGCCCTATTTTTAGCGTCATATCTTTTTGGAGTAAAGCTCTCTTTTAAAGCCCTTTTATATGCACTTTCATCTATGATTTTATCATCTAAAAGCTCTTTTAAAACTCTATTTTTTAAAGCGTTTAAATTTTTATTTTTATCAAGACGGTTTTCGTTTGGATTTTTTGGAACGATTGAGAGTAGGGCAATTTGACTAATACTAAGCTCGTCTAAATCTTTATCAAAATAAAACTTACTAGCTGCTTTAATCCCAACGATATTTCCACCATATGGGGCTATATTGAAGTAAATATTTAAAATTTCATCTTTTGAGTAGTTTAACTCAAGCTGAAAAGCTCTAAAAATTTCAATTATTTTATTTTTATAACTTCGTTTTTTAGGCTCTATTATTCTTGCAACTTGCATTGTTATAGTTGATGCTCCGATTTTATTGTCGTGAGTAAGGTTGTGAAAAAACGCCCTTATTATAGAAAATGGATTTACTCCAAAATGGTTGTAAAAGTACTTATCTTCAAAATTTATAACGCTTTTTTTAATAAGGGGTGGAATTTCATCTGCACTATACTTCCAATACCCATCATCTGAGAGTTTCATGGATATAATCTCACCATTTTTATCATATAAAATTTTACTTTGCGAAACTGCTATTTTCTCAAGTGGAAATAAAGTGTTTAAAATAGCAAATGTAACTGCTAAAAGTAGTGTTAAAACAGTGATGCTAATAATGAATTTTTTAAAAATTTTCATACATAATTTTATCTAACTTTGATAAATTTTAACTCTTTAAAATCGTATAAATTTAGGTAGTTTTATACAATTCTAAGTCCTTTTTGGTATGATACTGGGTTTTTACTATGGATAAATGTTAAGGAGATGAAATTTGCCACTATCTAAGCTAAATACAGACCAGTATAAAGCCGCAACTGCACCACTTGGAAATAATCTAATCATAGCAAGTGCAGGCACAGGCAAGACTAGCACTATCGTTGCTAGGATAGCTCATCTTTTACAACAAGGCATAAAGCCAACTGAAATTTTGCTCTTAACTTTTACAAATAAAGCAGCCACAGAGATGATAGAACGCTTAGAGCGCTACTTTAAAAAAGCCATCATTGATGATATCACAGCTGGTACTTTTCACTCAGTATCTTATAAACTACTTAAAAAACTAGATAAAAGTGTGACTTTAAAGCAACCTAGCGAACTTAAGACTTTGCTTAGGTCTATTGCTGAGCGAAGAAGATTTGATCATATTAGCGATATTAAGCCTTATGGCGGGGCTTATCTGTTTGATATCTACTCGCTTTATTCAAACAAAGAGATAAATAAAAGCTTTTATGAGTGGTTTTGCCAAAACTACGATGAACAGGCAGTTTACGCTGAAATTTATGAAGATATAATAAAAGAATTTGAAAGTGAAAAGGCTAAATTTGGCTATGTTGGGTTTAATGATCTTCTTTTAAATATGCGTCGTGAGCTTAAAAAAGGAGCGCCTTTATACTTCACTGAAATTTTAGTAGATGAGTATCAAGATACAAATTCACTTCAAGGAAGTTTAATAGATGCATTTAATAAAAAAAGCCTTTTTTGCGTTGGTGATTTTGATCAAAGCATTTATGCGTTTAACGGTGCAAATATTGACATTATCGGTTCATTTGATAAGCACTATAAAAATGCTCAAATTTATGCTTTAAACACAAACTACCGCTCAAGTTCAACTATCTTAGCCTTAGCAAATAAAGTCATACAAAACAACCCCCGCCTTTATGAAAAAAAGCTAGTTGTTAGTAGGGAAGGGGTTTTTAAAGCTCCAACACTTTTAGTTTTTGATGAGTTATATACTCAGTACCAACATATCGCAAGTATGATTAAAGACTCTAAATTTGATAAAGAAAGTATCGCTGTTATATTTCGTAATAACTCATCAGCTGATGGCATAGAAGCAAGCTTAAAAGAGCAAGGAATCAGCTCTAAAAGAAAAGAAAGTGGCAGTTTTTTTGAAAGTCGTGAGATAAAAGCACTCATAAATTTAGTAGGAATTTTATTAAATCCAAAGGATGTAATGGCTTTTATGGGTGTTTTTGAGTATTCTAAAGGCGTAGGAAGTAGCGTTGCTAAAGAGGTTTATGAAGCTTTAAATTCTTTAGGAAATGGAAATATTTTAAAAGGTCTTTTAAGACCTGATAAATCAGCTAAAATTTATACTCCAAAGCGTAAAAGCTACCAGCTTGGGCTTTTTGATGAATTTGATACTTTAGGTGATACGGCGCGTTTTAGCGAGTTTGTAAGTCATGATTTCATAACTCATCCAGCTTTAAAATATGAAAAACTTAGTAGTGGCGGGGCTGTGATGCTTGATAGACTTTATGAAGTTTTTAGTACTATAAGTAGAAACCAAAACTCAACTATAGTACTTAAAAAGCTTTTAAATTCAAGAGCTTATGGAATAATCGCAAATGAGCTTGCCACAAAAAGAGCAACCATGAAAAATGGCAAAGTAAATCAAGATCTTCTTACTCAAGCAAAAACTAAAATTTATCAAAAAGCTCAAATACTTATAAATTTAACAAAAAACTATAGTTCACTTGAGAGTTTTTATAACTTTTTAACTCTTGGAAGTAGCGAGATGGGTGAAGGCAAGGGAGTAAATTTATTAAGCGTTCATGCGAGTAAAGGCTTAGAATTTGCACAAGTTTTTATAGTGGACTTAGCTCAAAATAGATTTCCAAATACAAAACTAATGGCAATGGGTGGTAGCGTAGAAGAAGAAAGAAGGCTTTTTTATGTAGCAGTTACAAGGGCTCGTGATGAGTTGGTTTTAAGTTATGCAAAGTATGATAAAATCCGCAAAGTATCATACGAACCAAGTCAGTTTTTAGTGGAGGCTGGCATGGTAAAGGTATAAAATAAATTTGCTCTTAAAGCTTAAATAATAAATTTAAAAATTTAGTTTAATATATGATAAAAATTTTAAGGAGATATAATGGAATTTCGTATAGAAAAAGACACAATGGGCGAGATAAAAGTCCCAAAAGATAGATACTGGGGGGCTCAAACTGAAAGGAGCTTTGAAAATTTTAAAATAGGCACAGATAAAATGCCAAAAGAGCTAATACACGCTTTTGCAGCTCTAAAAAGAAGCGTAGCAAAGGTAAATGCCAACCTTGAAAAGCTTGATAGCAAAAAAGCACAAGCTATTATAAAAGCTTGCGATGAGATAAGAGATGGTAAATTTGATGATGAATTTCCACTTGTTATCTACCAAACAGGAAGTGGCACTCAAACAAATATGAATGCAAATGAAGTTATAGCAAACAGAGCTACTGAAATTTTAGGTGGTGATTTTAGAAAAGAGAAATTAATCCATCCAAATGACGATGTAAACAAATCTCAAAGCTCAAATGACACCTTTCCTACGGCTATGCATATCACAGCTGTTTTAGAGCTTGAAAAAACACTTTTGCCAAGCCTTGAAAAGCTAAAAGATAGCTTTTTGAAAAAAGAGGATGAATTTAAAGATATAGTTAAAATAGGTAGAACTCACCTGCAAGATGCTACGCCTCTAACCTTAGGGCAAGAATTTAGTGGATATAGGTCTATGCTAGAGCACTCTTATGAGTATATAAAAAATAGCATCGAGCCACTAAGAGAGCTAGCCATAGGCGGTACTGCAGTTGGTACAGGACTAAATGCTCATCCAAAGTTAAGTGAAATGGTAAGTGAAGAACTTAGCACGCTTTTAGGTACAAAATTTGTATCATCTCCAAATAAATTCCATGCACTTACAAGTTATGATGCTTTTGTTTTTGCAAGTGGGGCTATTAAGAGTTTAGCAGCTAATCTTTTAAAAATAGCAAACGATATCAGATGGCTAGGAAGTGGGCCAAGATCAGGTTTAGGCGAGATAGAACTTCCTGAAAATGAACCAGGAAGTTCTATAATGCCAGGCAAGGTTAACCCAACTCAAGCTGAAGCTATAACAATGGTAATAGCTAGAGTTTTTGGAAATGATGCTACTATAGCATTTGGTGCTAGTCAGGGAAATTTTGAGCTAAATGTTTATAAGCCAATTATTTTATTTAGCTTTTATGAGTCAGTAAAGCTTTTAAGTAGCGCTATGGATAGCTTTAGAACTCACTGCGTAGATGGTATCAAAGCAAATTTAGAAAACATCAAAGCAAATTTAGAAAACTCACTAATGCTAGTAACTGCACTAAATCCATATATCGGATATGATAATGCCGCACTAATAGCTAAAACAGCCCACAAAAATGGCACCACGCTTAAAGAAGAGGCTGTAAATTTAGGAATTTTAAGTGCCGAGGAATTTGATAAGTATGTAGTTCCTTCACAAATGACAAAACCAAAGGCTTAAATTTATACGCTTAAAACATTAAAAAATTTAAATTTTAAGGGTGAATTTTCACCCTTTTATATTGATACTTCCATGATGCTTTTTCCTTTTAATTAAATTTAGCTATAATTTTCACTTAAAAGGAGTCATATGATAAACGAACAAAGATTTATAAAAAATTTTAACGAAATTTCAAAATTTGGTGCCTTAAAAGGTCAAAACTATCTACAAAATTCTAAGCCAACTGGTGGTCTTACAAGACTTGCTTTTAGCAATGAAGATAAAAACGCAAGAGAGTTTTTCATAAATTTAGTAAAAAGTTATGATTTAGATATTAGAGTTGATAGTGTTGGAAATATCTATGCTAGATTTAGCGATGTTTTAGAGCCAGATTTACCAGCAATTAGTGTTGGTTCTCACATAGATAGCGTGCCAAATGGTGGATTTTATGATGGAACTTTGGGTGTTATGGCTGGACTTGAAGCAATAGTGTCAATAAAAGAAATTCTTAAAACCAACAATGAAAAATTAAAACGCCCACTTGAGCTTATAGTTTTTGTAGCTGAAGAGTCAAGCCGTTTTAAAATGGCAACTATTGGCTCTAAAATTATATCTGGAAAACTCAGTGTTTCTAGGCTTAAAGAATTAGTTGATGATAGTGGAATTTCAGTATTTGATGCGATGAAAAATTTTGGATTAAATCCTGAAAATTTAGAAAAATCAATCCTAAAAGATAAAACCTACAAAAGCTACATTGAGCTTCATATAGAACAGGGTAGGGTTCTTGAAGAGATGGGCATAAGTGTGGGTGTTGTCACAGGTATAGCCGCTCCTATAAGATTTGAACTAACCATAAATGCAAGAGCTGATCATAGCGGTGCAACACCTATGAATATGCGATGTGACGCTCTTGTAGCAGCTAGTCATATTATATTAGCAGCTAGAAATTTTGCTAGTGAATTTAAAACAGCAGTTGCAACGGTTGGTTATACTAAGGTTATACCTGGAGCGTTAAATGTTGTTCCTGGAAAAGTTGTAATGGGTGTAGATATGCGTGATATTGATGAAAAAAATCTAAATACATTAAATCAAAATCTAAGAAATTACATAAACGATCTATCAAATGAATTTGGTTTTAGCTATGAGATCAAAGAACTAGCAGCTGATACGCCTGTAAAACTTGATGATAGTTTGATAAATTTGCTCTATAAAAATGCATTAGATCTAGATATAAAAGCTCATAAAATGCCAAGTGGTGCAGGGCATGATGCTATGCATATGAGTGGTATAGCTGATAAAGTCGGCATGATATTTATTCCTTGTAAAAATGGCATAAGTCACAATATTGATGAAGATATAGATTTTAAAGATGCTATCAAAGCTACAAATCTACTAACCAAAACTATGATGGGTTTAGCTAATTCATAAATTTCATCTTTATATCTTTAAAATTTAGATTAAGTATGTATAATAATACATAAAATTATACATACTTAGTACTGAAAATTTAAATAAATTCTTAAGATTATAATAAAACTAATATTAGCTTAAAATTTTTTAAGTATGTTTTTGCTAAAATTAAATATATCTAAATTCAAAGGAGTAGATATGAGTAATTTTTCAGATCAAGTAAGAGCTTTAAATGATGAGATGGTTAAAAATAGAAGATTTTTTCACTCTCATCCTGAGACAGGGTATTTTACATTTTTCACAACTGCTGTTATAGCTGATGAGTTAAAAAAGCTTGGATATGAGCTTAAAATGGGTAGAGAGATTATGGATCCTAGCTCAAGACAAGGCTTAGGAAGCAAAGAAGCGTGCGATGAAGCTTTAAAAAGAGCTAAAAATTTACTAAACGAATCTCAGCAAAAATATCTTGAAGTGATGGAAGATGGTTTAACAGGCGTAGTAGCTCAGATAGATACAGGTAGAAGTGGTAAAACAGTTGGTTTTAGGTTTGATATAGATGGCGTTGATGTTACAGAAAGCATTGATGAGAACCATAAACCTACAAAATGTAACTTTAGTTCCGATATAAAAGGTATAACTCACGCTTGTGGGCATGATACTCATATCACAATTGGACTAGCTTTAGCTAAGCTAATTAAAAATAATCTAGATAAATTCAGTGGCAAATTTAGATTTATATTTCAAACAGCAGAAGAGGGCACAAGAGGTGCGGTCGCTATGGAAAAAGCTGGAGTTTGCGAAGGGCTTGATTATCTGCTTGGTGGTCATATGGGATTTCAAGCTGATAAGATGGGTGGAATAATTTGCGGGACAAATAAACTTCTTGCAACTAGTAAATTTGATGTTAAATTAACTGGAGTATCAGCTCACGCAGCAGGAGCACCACAAGATGGAGCAAATGCACTTCTTGGCGGGGCTCAAATAGCTCTAAATATGCATGGTATCACAAGAAATGCAAAAGGTGTAACTCGTATAAATGTTGGAGTTTTAAGGGCTGGGGAAGGTAGGAATGTTATAGCACCAAATGCTCATTTGATGTGTGAAACAAGAGGTGAGACTACAGAATTAAATGAATTTATGTATGAAAAATGCATGGATATCATAGAAGGCGTTAGTAAAATTTATGGCCTTAAGTATGAAGTGATACGAACTGGTGGTACAGCAGGTGGAGATAGCGATAAAGAAGTTACTGAAATTTACTATCAATCAGCTAAAGAGTCGCCATTTATCAAAGATGAACTTATCGTTAAAGAGTTTGATTTTGGTGCGTGTGAGGATTTTGCTCACTTTATGCATACTGTTCAAAATAATGGTGGCAAGAGCGGGTATTTGATGGTTGGAACCGAGCTAAAAGCAGGGCATCATAACTCTAAATTTGATATAGATGAAAACTCCATGATGGCTGGAGTTGATGTTTTTCTTCGTTCAGCTTATAAAATAAATGGCATAAAATAAGGAAAAATCATGAAAAAAGCTCTACTTTTTAGTTCATCAAGTTATAAAGATACAGGCTATTTAAGGCATTGTAAAAACCCTATCAAAGAGTTTTTGGGTGATGATTATAAAGATGAAATTTTATTTATACCTTATGCTGGAGTAAGTCGCTCAAACGATGAGTATGAATCAAAAGTCACAGACCGTTTAAAAACAAAAACTATCAAAAGCATCCACAGATATGATGATAAAAAAGCTGCAATAAGAGGAGCTAAAACAATCGCTGTTGGAGGCGGAAATACCTTTATGCTACTTCATGAATTATATAAATTTGACCTAGTTGATGAGATAAAACAAGCAGTTTTAAACGGTGCTAAATACTTTGGCTGGTCAGCTGGAGCAAATATAGCTGGTGCTACGATGATGACTACAAATGATATGCCAATCATAATGCCTAAAAGCTTTGATAGTTTAGGAATTTTTCCTTATCAGATAAATCCGCATTTCATCAGTGGCAAAATTTCAGGTCATAATGGCGTAAGTAGGGAAGATAGATTAAATGAATTTCTAAAAGTTCATCCAAATGAGATTGTTTATGCTTTGCCAGAAGGAGCTTGGCTTGAGATAGATAATGGTGAGTGTAAAATTTGTGGGTTAGCAGATGAAATTTATAAATTTGAGTTTGAAAAAGATGTTGTCACGCTAAAAGTTGGAGAAAATTTTAAAATTTAAAGGAAAAAAATGCAAAATTTTTATATCTATTTAGCACTTGCTGGTATTTTAGTAGCTGTGGTGCTTCTTGTGATGAAAAAAGATACCAAAACGGTTCTTTTAGGCGTTGGTTTAGTGCTTTGTTTGCTAGCTTTAAAGCCGCTATCAGGTCTTGATGAGTTTGCTTCAGCTATGACAAAAGGAGCACTTATTATGGCGATTTGTTCAAGTATGGGTTTTGCTTATGTTATGAAGCTCACTGGATGTGATCAGCAACTTGTAAATGCCCTAACTAAGCCACTTGGAAATTTAGGTATATTTTTGATTCCGATTGCGGCTTTTGTGACATCTTTAGTAAATATAGCAATACCATCAGCAGCAGGGTGTGCAGCAGCTGTTGGGGCAACACTTATACCACTTATGATAGCAGCAGGAATAAAACCTGCCATGGCCGCAGCTGCGATTTTAGCTGGAACTTTTGGCTCTGTTTTAAGTCCTGGTCACTCTCATAATGCTTTTGTAGCAGATATGACTGGAAAAAGTATAGCTGATATGATTAGTGTTCAGTTTATGAATGCTATTTCAAGTGTGGTGATAATGCTTATATGTCTAACAATCGTTGCTGTTATCTTTAAAGATTATCAAAAAACTTCTGCTTCTAGTCAAAGCATAGATACAAAAGTAAACTATCTTCATGCCATAATGCCTATAGTTCCACTTGTTATACTACTTGGTGGCAACATTATAGGTGAGATACTAAATGGTGCTGTAGCAAATGGAGTTTTACTAAGTGAAGGAAAAATTTATACAACAACAGAAAATACCCCAGCTTTAATAGCTTTTTTAGTTAAATTTTCATGGCTTAATATGGGTGTAGCTCAAGCTATGCTACTTGGAGTTATCATCTCTTTAATAGTAACTTTAAGCAATCCTGAGAAAATATCAAAAGAATTTTTTAAAGGTATGGGCAATGCGTATGGCGATATAATGGGAATTATTATAGCAGCTACTGTTTTTGTTGCTGGGCTTAAGGCGTGCGGGGCGATTGATTATATTATTGATATATTAAAACACTCTGGCGATTATGTGAAATTTGGTGGAACATTTATTCCTTTTATAATGGGAATTATCACAGGTTCAGGAGATGCAGCGACTTTAGCCTTTAATGAAGCAATAACAACTCAAGCAGCTAAACTTGGCTTTGATCAAGCAACTCTTGGAATGGCTGCAAGCATAGCAGGCTCACTTGGTAGGACAATGTCACCAATAGCTGGTGTGACGATACTTTGTGCAGGTTTAGCAGGGGCAAATCCAGTTGATATTATAAAAAGAACAGCACTTGGCTCTATAGTTTCTGTTTGTTTTATAGCATTTTTCTTGCTATAAATTTATATGGATTATAGATTGTTTTGGTAAAATACTCTTATTTAAATTTAAGAGAATTTGGATGTTTTTTGAAGAGATTGAATTTGTTTTAAACCAGAGCGATATTGAGTTAAAAAGAGCTAAATTTAGTGAAATTTGGGCTAAATTTGATGAGTTTAGTTTTGATGTTAAATTTAAACCTAAGCCATTAATTAGCCCAAGTTATGCCGAGATTTGCGAAATTTTACCAGCAAAGGATCTGCCTAAATATAAAGGCAAGGATAAAATTCCAGCCTTTTTACACTCAATTGCTCATATTGAGTACTCAGCCATAGATATCGCTCTTGATGATTGCTATAGATTTACAAATTTACCAAAAGAGTATTATTTTGATTTTTTAGAACTAGCTAGCGATGAATTTAGGCATTTTTCAATGATAAGTGATGAGTTAGCTAAATTTGGTTATAAATACGGCGATTTTCCAGTTCATGATGGACTATTCTTTGCTCTTAAAAACACCCAAAACTCACTACTTGAGAGAATGGCTCTACTTCATAGGCATCAAGAAGCTGTTGGTCTTGATGCTAACTTTTTTATGCTAAAAAGACTCAAAAATGATAAAGAAAAAGCGTTTTTGTTACCACTTTTAGAAGTTATTTTAGATGAAGAGATTAGCCATGTAAGAAAAGGGGATAAATGGTTTAAGTGGGAGTGTGATGAAACAGGCAAAAGTTATGAGTGCTTTTTTGATATCTTAAATAAACATTTGCCAAAACTAAAAGATTTTAGGCGAGAGTTAAATGTTGAAGATAGGCTAAATGCAGGATATACTAAAGAAGAACTAGATAAATTACAAGGAAATTTTAATTGAAAAAGATCTATTTTATAAGGCATGCAAAGGCAAAAAAAGAGGCTAAGACAGATTTTTTAAGAAATTTAAACGATAGAGGTTTAAAAAATGCAAAAGAGCTTGGAATAAAGCTAAAAGAACTTGGAATTTTACCAGATATAATCTTTTCAAGCTCTGCAGTTAGAGCCATATCTACAGCAAACATTATAGCTGATAAATTAGGTGCAAAAGTAAAACAAAAAGATGAGCTTTATGATATAAGTACAGATGAGCTTTTAAGGTTTTTAAAAGCTATAAATTCAGAATTTAATACAGTTTTTATCGTTGGGCACAACCCCACAATGCTTGAAATTTCTGAATTTTTAAGTGACTCATCTATTGCTAAGATGCCAACTTGTGCGATATTTGGGATTAAATTTGATATACTTAAATTTAAAGACTTAAAAGAGCATAGTGGAGAAGTTATTTTGTATGATTATCCTATAAAGGAGTAAAAGTGATAGGTCAAGTTGTAGGAAGCGGGTTAATACACGCAAATGATGGAAATTATTATAGATTTAGTGATTTAGATTTTGCGGTTGGTCAAAATGTAGAATTTATACCAAATGATGGTGTGGCTACGCAGATAAAGATTTTTAAAGGCGAGATAAAAGAGGAAAAAAATATAAAAAATCCTTTTGAAAATTTTAACATAAGAGATAAAATAAAAAACTTAAAACTAATTAATAAAAGCGACACAAAAACTACACCAAAAAAATCAAAAAAAAGTTTGAATATTCCGAAATTTAAACTTAGTGCATTTAAAAAACCAGAATTTAAAAAACCCACAAACATTAATAGTACGCAAACAGAAAAGCCAATTTTTCAGATAAAAGAGTATAATAATATAGAAGAGAAAGAGCATAATAATGGTTTTTTTGAAGTACCAGTTTTTGATCTAAAGAAAAATGAGGTTTCAAGCCAAAATAAAGAATCCAACAATGCTAAAGTTAAAGAAAAAAATAGTGTAGAAATCTCAAATGATGAGATAAAACTACCGCCATTTAAGACTTTAAAAACAAATCAAGTAAAATCACCCAAAAAGTACTCAAAAGAGTTAAAAATTGCAAAAATCCTAGCTATAGGTGGGGTTTTAATGTTTATGGCTAGTTTTGTGATATTTGCCATATATAAAGATAAAGCGGTTAATCAAGCAACTTTTTGCTTTGCTCTTCTAGCTATTTTATATATTATTATGACATATAAATCACTTTTTATAGTTGGAGAAATGGCAAAAAGCAAAGATTTAGCTAGAAATTTCTTAAAGTCACTATTTTATCCAGCAATTCTAGCTTTTGTACTTGCATTTACAATAGGCTTTGGCTCGGCATTTTTAGACGAATTTAGCATAAAAGAGCAGTTTTACATCATAAGTTTAGCAACTTTGATAGCTATAATATGCTGGATTATATATTTTATAAGTATAAATAAAAAAGTCTATGTAACGCTATCAAGGATAACAAAAATTGAACTTTTTAGAGTTTATATGATACTTTATATTATAAGCAATATAACTATTTCACTGATTTTTATCATTACAAGCCATCCAGAATGGATAATCCTTATCTCACCAAATTTAATAAACATAATTTTAGGATTTACACTTATTATAAATTTAGCAATACTTGGAGTAACTATCGCAATGTATATAGTATACATAATAGCGTGGATAAAGGTAAAAGAGATAAGAAAAATTTGGTTATAAAAAAATTATGACGCCTTAAAAAAGTAGGGCGTCTATTTTAGTTGGGTCTGGATTAAAATAGTTTATTAATAGAAAAGTAGTTACAAAACAAAGTAAATATTTATTTTGATCATCTTTTTATTTATTAATTGAAAAATAAACAACAATAGGTCAAAACATTTGCGATTTGATTACATAGATACAAAGCTAAACATAAAATTCTTTTTCTAAATCTCCTTATTTAATAAATCTACAAAATTAAAAACTTCTTTAAGGCTATTTTTTAATACTACATAAAAGTTCAAAATTTCTATGAGACTAAAGTTATTTTTAAATTTTAAATAATTTTGTATACGCAAATAAAACATAAAAATTATGTGTAACATTATAGGTATAAAACTTTGATAAAATGTTAAATACAGACTTTTATTTATATTTTGTATTGAAAACTATAATTTTCAAACTTTTATTTAAAGCACTTTTAGTGCTATTAAAATTTAGTATTAAATCACGATATATAGTTATTTGAAGAGCTTTACTTTTTGTAAATTATGATTTTATCCATTAATTTTTACAGATAAATTTATGTAAAATTAAATTTTCAAAAACTATGTAAAATTATATTGATTTTTAAATGTAGATTTAAAATAATGTTAAAATTTAGATATTAATGTTTTTTGTAAAAATGTAAAAATAGATAGTTGGTTGGTTGGAGTATTTACCCTTCTTTGCTTTTGCTGAAAATAATAAATTTATAAAATTTTAAAAATAACGATTTAAAGTTTGATTAGCTCATTGTTAAGCTCATCAAATACATATCCTCTCCGTCTAATACCTCAAGGTCGTTTGAGCCACATTTTGGGCATAAAAACTCATTTTTTTTAAGAATACTTTCTTTTTCGCAGGAGTTACACTTCACAACGATATCTTGTAAATTTATGATAAGCTTTGCATTTTCACAGACGGTTTCTTTTTTATAAACATCGTAAGCACTTTTTAAAAGGTGTGGTTCAACACCGCTTAAACGCCCTATTTTTAGATGGACTTCTTCTATTTTTGATTTATTGTTTTTTCTTAAATTTTCCTCACAAAGTGCAACTAGGTCAATTACTATTGAAAGTTCGTGCATAAATTTCCTTTTAACAAATTCTTGGAAGCAGTTCGCCTTTTGGTGGCTCTAAAAATCTCTCAACACCATAAATCGTCTCTAAAATCACCCTATTTTTATCATCTTTAAAAGTTTCGCCTATAATATTTGCATTTTTATCAAATTTTTGTAAAATTTCAAGTGCTTTTAAAGCATCTTTTTCTTCCACAGCTAAAACAAAAGTCCCCTCATTTGCCAAATCACAGGGCTCAAAGCCTAAAATTTCACAAATTCCCATAACTTCATCGCTTATTTTAATACGAGCCTCTTTAACTTTTATGCTAACTTTACAAAACTTAGCCCACTCGTTTAAAACAGCACTAAGACCGCCTCTTGTAGCATCTCTCATCGCTAGTGGTGTAATGGTTTTTAGAATTTCTAAAACCACTTCATTTAGTGGCTTACAATCACTTTCTAACTCACTTTCAAAGCCAAGTTCGTCTCTTGCTTGCATTATCACGCTTCCATGCCTTGCGATATCGCCACTTACTAAAATTTTAGCTTTTTGTTGTGAGCCTAAATTTATGGTATTTATCTCTTTTATGACCTCTCCAACTCCGCTTGTATTTATAAAAATTTTATCACATTTGCCTTTTGGAACGACCTTTGTATCGCCACAAACTATAAAAACTCCTGCTTTTTTTGCAGTTTTACTCATAGAGTTTAAAATTTGCTTAAACTCATCAATACTAAAACCCTCTTCTATGATAAAACTACAACTTAAATAAAGCGGTTTTGCACCAACCATCAAAAGATCATTTACCGTTCCACAAATTGCTATTTTACCGATATCTCCACCGCTAAAAAATAGCGGAGTTACCACAAAACTATCAGTTGTAAAGGCTAAATTTGTGGAATTTAGCCTTAAAAGTGCAGCGTCATTTGCGCTTTTTAAAATTTCATTATCAAAAGCTTTAAAAATGATATCATTTATCAAAGCATTCATCTCTTCGCCACCACCACCATGACTTAAAAGAATTTTTTCCAAACTAACTTCCCCTTTTATATTTATAATACGCCGCACAAGCCCCCTCGCTTGAAACCATGCATGACCCTAGTGGATTTTGTGGGTTACAAACCTTGCCAAAGACCTTGCAATCAGGCGGATTTTTACGCCCTTTTAAAATTTCCCCACAAATACAGGCTTTGTTTTCAGGTTTGCTTTCCACGCTACAATCAAATACTTTTCTTGCATTTATAGCGTCAAACTCGCCCTTTAAATCAAGCCCACTTTTTGGTATAAGCCCTAGCCCACGCCATGAAAAATCAACCTCTTTAAAATATTTTTTAATTAAATTTAGAGCCTTTTCATTTCCATTTGGTTTAACAACTCTATCATACTCGTTATAAACTTCAAATTTGTTTTCGTTAAACTGATTTACTAAATTTAGGATGGAATCCATCATATCAAGGGGTTCAAAACCACTTATGGCGATTGGTTTTTTATAAGTTTTAGCTATTTTTTCATATGGTTTTGAACCAATTATCACGCTAACATGACTTGGCCCTAAAAATGCATCTATTTTTACATTTTCATCATCTAAAAGTGCCATAACAGGGGCTGGAACGGTTACATGATTTATATGAAAAAAAAGATTTTTAAGGTTTAAATTTAGAGCTTTTTCCACCACAACCGCACTCATTGGCGTTGTTGTTTCAAAACCTATGGCAAAAAATATCACATTTTTTTTAGGATTTTCAAGTGCGATATTTATTGCATCAAGTGGAGAGTAAAGAGCTCTTATATCGCACCCTTTTGCTCTTTGTTTTTGAAGTGTTGAAAAGCTTCCTGGAACTCTTAACATATCAGCTAGAGTTGTAAAAATGGTATTTGGCATCGAGGATAGCTTTATAGCTTCATCGATATTATGCCTTGGCATCACGCAAACTGGACATCCTGGTCCGTGGATAAATTTAATATTTTCTCCAACTAATTTATCAATTCCAAATTTCATAATCGAATGCGTATGTCCGCCACAAATTTCCATTATATTAAGTGGCTTGTTTGAGGCTTTTTTAATCAACTTTGATAAATTTAAAATATGAGTTTTATCTCTAAAATCGTTTATTAAATCCATTAAATTTTAGCCTTTTTCGTTGGAATTCATCTTAGATAATCCCATATCGCCCTCATCTTGGCTAATCGTTCCGTCATTCATCTCTTTTGCTATTTTTTTATAAAACTCTAAGCTTTCAAGGGCTGCTTTTGTGTCGATTTTTTCCATTGCAAAGCCAACGTGGATTAAAACATACTCGCCAACTTTAACAGGCTCACCTATCAAATCCAAACTAACGCCCCTTTTAACGCCTAAGGTTTCAACGGTGGCAAAATTATTCTCATCAATTTCAACAACTTTTGAAGGTATGCTAAGGCACATTATCTAAGCTCCATTTTAAATTTCAAGTAACCTAGCCACTTATCAAAGCCCTCGCCTGTTACGCTGTCAAGCTCGATAATATCGGCTTTTGGATTAAGTTTTCTAACGGCATCTATAACTTCATTTGTATCAAAATTAAAGTGCTTTTTAACGCTTGATTTTGTGATTATCACTAAATCAGCCGCCCTAAACATCACAGGATATTTTTCTACTTTATCGCTTCCCTCAGGCGTGCTTAAAAGCACAACATTTATATGTGATCCAACATCATAACTAGCCGGGCATACTAAATTTCCAACATTTTCAACAAAGACTAAATTTAGCTTTTCAAGTGGGAGATGATGAAGTCCTTTATGCACCATAATCGCATCTAAATGACACCCCTGCCCTGTTGTGATCTGATACGCATAAGCCCCTGCTTTTATAATCCTATCAGCGTCGCGGTTGGTTTCTAAATCCCCCTCAACAACGCCGATTTTAAAATCACTTTTTTTAATGGTATTTTCTAAAAGCGTGGTTTTACCAGCACCTGGACTGCTCATCAAATTTATACAAAATATCCCTTTTTCATCAAGGTGGGCTCTGTTATGGTCTGCTTCTTTGTCGTTTTTAGATAGTATTTTTGAAACAACTTCTACTGTTTTGCTATTTTCGCTGCTACTTTCATGAGTTTCACAACCGCAATCTTTACACATAATTTTCTCCTTTAATTTTTATTGTTAATTTTAAATTACTGCTGTTTTTGTTAATGAGGCAAAATTTACGCCTTTTAAACCTGAAATTTGATTACAAAAATGCTCTATTTTATCACCATCTCCTTTAATAACAAGAACTTCAAGGCAGTTGTGATGATCTATATGGACATGTGTGGTACAAAATATATCAATATCTGCATCGTGTTCAAGGTTCATCTTTTTAAAGACTAAATCACTTTGATGATGATCATAAATAATGGTTAAAACTCCCATTAAAACGCTATTTTTATTATTCCAAGCTTCATTTACAAGGCGTTCTTTTATAAGATCTCTTATAAATTCGCTCCTAGTTGAAGTTTGAGCCACCCTTTCATCTACTGCTTTTAGCAAATTTTCAGGCAAAGTTATACTACATCTTACTATTTCATCCATTTTTAGCTCCATTTTTTAAATACCAAATAAGCTGACCTATCGCCACCCCACTATCGTTTGTAGGAATTTCGTGGTTAAAATGATATATGATACCATTTTTTTTAAATTTTTGACTTAGAATTTCAACTAAAGTTTGATTTTGAAAGACCCCACCACTTAAAACAGGTTCTAAATTTGCATCTTTTGTTATTTTAACTATTAAATTTGCTAAGCCATTTATAAATTTAGAACAAGATGTTTTTTTATCATCTTTTAAAGCACCTAAAAAAGCATCTTTATAGATTATAACACCATTTTCTATATTAAATTCATAAGCATCATTTATATTTTTATCATAGAATTTTTCAACTAGCATTCCAGCTTCTCCATCATAACTTACTTTACTAAGGTTAAAAACCACAGCAGCAAAAGCATCAAATATTCGCCCAAGTGAACTTGTTTTTAAAGAATTTATCTCTTTTTCATAGATTAAATCAAGAATTTTATTACTTTGTTGTGAAATGTTATATTTTTTAAAAATAGCGTATTTAAGCCTTGAAATATCCTTTATACTAGCTTCACCACCAAGTAGCAAAAACTCATCAAAATGATAAATTCTCTTAAAACCATGATAATTGAAATTTAGCACCTCCCCACCCCAAATTTTAGCGTCTTTAGCGTATCCTGTTCCATCAAATGAAAATCCTATATAGTTTTTTTGTGGAAGGCTGTTTTCAAATAAATTTGAGATTAGATGAGCGTAGTGGTGCTGGACTTTTTCTACTTTAAATCCTTGCTTTTTAAAGTAGTTTGTATGGATAAAATTTGGGTGTAAATCAGCAATGATTTTATCAAATTTGATATCATAGCCTTTTGTAAAAATATCTAAAATTTCCAAAAATCTATCAAAATTTGCTCGATTTTTAAGATCTCCTATATAAGGAGAGATGATGATAAGACCATCTTTATAGATGGCAAATTGATTTTTCATCTCAGCTCCGAGTGCTAAAAATGAGCCTTTTATTTTATATTTGCTTAAAAATATCTTAGGATTTATCCCCCTACTCGTCCTTAGAAAATGAGCTTTTTTATCAGCCACAAAAGCCACTGAATCATCACTTGGTGTAATAATATCACGATTATTATCAATGTAAAAATCAATCACGCCACTAAGTTTTTTAAGTAAAGTATCTTCATCGTAAATGATCGTTTCGCCACCTAAATTTGCACTCGTTGCAATGATTGGGTTTTGAAAATACTCAAACAGTAAAAGATGAAGCCCTGTTGGAGCGATAAAAAGACCAATTTTATCTGTATTAAAAGCAATACTTTGTGGCATTTTGCCTTTGCTTTTAAGTAGGACAATTGGAGAAATTTTACTACTCATTAGATTTTGTTCATCTGATGAAATTTCAGCATAATCTTTAGCCATTTTGATATCTTTAACCATAACGGCAAATGGCTTTGTAGGGCGGTTTTTACGAATTCTTAAATTTTTTATAGCCTCAGGGTTTAGAGCATCACACATAAGGTGAAATCCTCCAAGCCCTTTTATGGCTAGAATTTTACCATCATTTAAAAGATTTGTGGCACTTTTAATAGCGTCTTCATTTATATTTAAAATTTCCTTATCTAAATTCTTTAGATAAAGCGTCACGCCGCATTTATTACACGATGTTGGTTCAGCGTGAAAACGGCGATTTAGCGGGTTTTCATACTCATTTTCACACTCTTTACACATTTTAAATTTAGCCATTGAAGTGTTTTTTCTATCATAAGGCAGGTTTTTTATCACTGAAAGTCTAGGACCGCAATTTGTGCAGTTTATAAAAGCATAGTGATAAAATCTTGAGTTTTTATCATAAAATTCGCTTTTGCACTCATCGCATATCGCATAATCAGGCAAAATTGGGCTAAATTTAGATGTATTTTTAGACTCTGTAATGCTAAAACGACTATAAATTTTAGAGTTAGTTTCAAAAACTAAAATTTTATCAATTCTTGCAAGAGGGGCTAGTTTTGGTAGGTTTTTATAAATTTCATCTATTAAATTTTGAGCATTCTCGTCTTTGTTTAGTATGATTTTAACGCCCTGGCTATCGTTATAAACTTCGCCTTTTATCCCTAAATCTGTTGCTAGTTTATAGATAAATGGACGAAATCCTACTCCTTGAACCGCTCCAAAAATGCTAATCATCATTTAATGGGCTTTTATACCTAACATCTAACGATTTAGAAAGTATTTTTTTAGCACACTTTGCTCCAGCTTTTTGAGTAAAAATTTCACCCTTTAAAAGAACGCTTTTGATGTCCAGTTCGTCTTTGATATCACCTATAAAATCATCAAAAAAGTGCATCAAACTCTCAATATATCCATAGCTTAATAATCTATCATCTACACCTGCTAGTTTAAAACTCATGCCACTTCTTATAAATTTAACCGTGTCAAATTTTAGCTCATTTATAAAGCAATCAATCCTCGGTCCTTTTTGCCCTAAAAAGTCGCTTGCCATTTCAAAAAGATAGTCTCTATTCTTGCCAAAAAGTACTAAACTTGCCATATCTAAAAGTAATAAAAAATCTGTAGAGTCTTTAATGCTACCACTTGGAAATCTGAAATTTTTACTAAAATTATTAAAAAGCCTAAGCCCTGTATCATCAGCTTTTATCATATTTTCTAACTCATCAAAGCTTAAAATTTCACTAAATTTAACTAAACTTTTAGCTCCTTTATAATAAACATTATCACTTATTTCTACATCGCAGCTTTTATTTTCAAAACTAAAATTTCCACCATTTATAACTAAAATTTCATCATCTTGAACTAAAATTTTAAAGCCTTTATGCTCTGTTTTAACACTTATAAAGAAAATTTCATCTTTATTTAGAGCGTTTAGTAGGCTAAAAATAAAAAAGTCACTTGCACCTTTTACATCAAAAAACATTGGAGCATTTTTGTGATTATCTCTAAAAATGGAATTTAGTTTAAGAGTAATAATTGGCTTTTCAAAACTAGCTAAGCAAATGAGAGTTTTTTCATCAGCTACAAATGCTTTATTTATATTTAAAAAGCTTGTTGGCATTATAAAATTTGAGCTAAAATTTAGTCCATTTTCCATAATAAACTCGCCATTTTTATCTTTAAATTTTAAAGGTTGATTGTGAGTTAAATTTAGCTTACAAAACTCTAAAATTTCACTAAAATTTTCCTCATTTACTAGTGTAAATTTACTATCTTTAAAAACAGAAACTTCACTAAAGATACCGTACTCATTTGACTTAGAATTTTTAATCATAAATGGTGTAATAGAGCTAAATTTAGTATCAGGAATTTTAACATCAAAGCTAGGCATTTGATCTGTTACTTCAACGCTACTTTTTGATAAAAATATAGAATTTGGTATTAAATTCATACTCTCATCGCTAAATTTTAAAAGCTCATCTTCACTAGCATCAACATATAAAATAATTTCACTGTTTTTAAAAGTAATTGTGTATTTAAGGTTTGATTTTTTAGCATAATAATCTAGAAAATATGCTAAATAAGGAATTTTGTGAGTATACTCAAATTTATAAGCTAAAATCATAGCTCTCCTTTTTCGTGTTTAAATGCTATATCTTGAAGGGTAATATTTCCTACTTTTTCATAGCTAAAACCTAAATTTTCTAAAAATTTAAGAGCGGTAATTTCTAACTTTGGCACTGCATTTAAAATTTCTAAACTCTGCTTAAATGTCATAGGCTCTATTCTTTTTGGTACAATGCCTAAAATTTGAGTATCTGGTAGATCTCCTAAAAACTCCATCGAATTTAGAGTTTGAAGCATTTCAACTTCATGAGCAGACCCACTCCATTTAATGCGGTTTGGCATATCAAGATAGTTAAAGTAATAAACATCGCCCACATTAGCATCATCAGCATCTATACAATCAATCATTAAAACCTTATCAAAGCTTGATATTATAGGCGTTAGAGCCATAGCAAGAGTTCCACCATCAACAAATTCTAGCTCATGCTCTTTAGAGTAAAATTTGTAGTTAAGCTTAAGGTAGTTGGCGAAGTGAACGCCAACTCCTTCATCGCCAAATAACACATTTCCAATACCTAAAATTAGGACTTTCATTAATGCTCTTCTGGGAATTTGTAACCACTTATTACAGCATCCATTCCGCCATTTTTACCTTTTACTGCGTTAAATACCGCCATATACACATGAGCTACTACAAATATTATAATAATATCCATACAGATATGATGAATCACTCTAACATTTGCAAGACCCCCCATAAGTACTTCAAAAGGTCTACATATAGGATATAAAAGTCCACCAAGTCCTTCATGGTAGACATGAACATATAAAATAAGCCCTGTTAGAATGATAAAAAACGCCACAATATAAAACATCAAATATGACGCAAACTGAAGTGGATTATAAACCCCTTTCATGTGTGGATGTTCGCCTAGAAATAGATAGTATTTTATCTGAGCTATCCAAATTTTAGGATTTAGTGCATCTTTTATACTTACAAGTTCCTTTTTGCTTAGTGGGTCAAAAAAGAAAAGATAAGTTTTAAAAATAATAGCTGCTATCATTACAAAACCAGCTACAATATGGACAAATCTCCACTTAGCATGTAAAAAAAGCACCGGCTCATCACTAACTACTGGTGCTTGAAATACATAAGCAAGATAAAGTCCACTAATTATTAGGATAAATATCGCAAAAAAGCGTATCCAATGCGATGCTCTATATCCTATACTAAATTCATATTCAGCTACTCTTTTCATATTCGCCTCCTTAAATGCTTACCTTATAGTTACCGAGTTTGTTGCCCTTTGTATCCATAACATGAACTGCACAAGCAATACAAGGATCATATGAGTGTATTTTTCTAATTATCTCAAGTGGTCTAGTTGGATCAGCTACTTTTAAGCCGATAAGACACGCTTCATAGCTTCCCATTATACCATCTTTATCTTTTGGACTTGCGTTTAATGTGCTTGGAACAACCGCTTGCCAATTTTCTACTACACCATTTTTTATTCTTGTCCAGTGACTTAAAGCTCCTCTTGGAACATGCCCTATGTATCTGCCTTTATACTCTTTATTTTTGTCTATTTTATACTTAGCAGCTGTAGTTGTATCTCCGCTTTTTATATTTTCTGCTAGGCTGTTAAGTGCCATTAGACCATTATCAGCTATAACTTTTGCCTCTATCATACGACAAGCTGTTCTACCAAGTGTACTTAGAACCGCACTTAATGGAAGACCAGTGTCAGCTAAGAATTTATCTACAACTGGAACTACATATTTATTACCTTTTGCATAATTTACTACGATATTTGCCAAAGGTCCAACTTGAAGTGGCTTACCATCATACCTTGGAGCTTTTATCCAGCTATATTTACCTTTTGTATCAAAAACTTTTGTATCAACCATTTCGCCTTGCGCATTTATGGTTTTCTCATCTTTAAAACCAGTATAATTTGGCTCTTGTTCACCATCGTATGGATGAAGTGCTTTATCATTTTTATACCAAGCATGAGTTGCCTCTTCTGTAAGCTTACTCTCATCTAAATCTAAGACTTTGCTTAGATCTCCATTCATTATAATACCACTTTCAAATAAAAACTCATTTTTACTAACTTGAAATTCTTGATGAGTCCATAAATTTGCAACCCCTACATCATTTAATACGCTAGGTTCGTTTGCGTAAGCCTTTCCAGCCATAACAAGATCAGCATAGTATGCTCGGTTTATAAAGTCAGCAACTTCTTGGAATTTAGTCATGTACTCACCGAGTCTTACTGGGTTTAAGATATCCATTACACATGTTACTCCACCAACACAAAGGCTTTGTGGGTGAGGTTGTTTAGCACCAAAGACAGCCATCATCTGAGCTGCTACTCTTTGAATTCTCAAGCACTCAAGATAGTGACTAAGAGCAATCAGATTTTGTTCAGGTGTGAAGTGATATGTTGAGTGACCATAATATGCATTAGCAAATGGTCCAAGATTTCCTTTGTCTACAAAAGCTTTTACTTTAGCTTGAACGCCTTTTAGATGGTCTGCACCACAAGCATAAGGAAAATCTGTATATTTAAATGCTTCATCTTGAGCCTTAAATGGATCTGCACTTAATGCGCTTACAATATCTACAAAATCAAGTGCGTGGAGTTGATAAAAGTGAACTGGGTGGTCATGCATAAACAGAGCACAACTCATAAGGGTTCTTGTAAGTGTAGCATTAAGTGGTGGGGTTATACCAAGAGCATTTTCAACTGCAATTGTTCCAGCTTTGTAGTGTGAAAAAGTACAAACACCACAAATTCTTTGCATTAGAAGTGGAACATCTCTTGGATCTCGTCCTTTTGCAATGGTTTCTAAACCTCTCCATAAAGTTGAGCCTGTATAAGCATCAGTTACAATGCCATTATCATCAATAATAACCTCTACTCTTAAGTGACCCTCTATTCTAGTGATAGGATCTACTACTATTCTTTGTGACATATATTATCTCCTTATTTTTTTGCAGCACCGATTGCTGCGTGAGCTGCGATAGCAACACCTGCGATAGCTAAAACACCTATACTTATTCTATCAGCAGTTGCATCTGCTCCTAAACCACCAAAAACGCTTTTATAAAGTCTATTTGTAAGTGGCTCTTGAAGTGGACCCATTGTATCCCAAAAATCAGGTTCGCTACATCCTATACAGCCATGACCTGCTTGAACTGGCCAACTAGTGTGCTGGTTAAATCTCTCTTTTGAGCAGTTATTAAATGTATATGGACCTTTACAGCCTACCTTATATAGACAATAACCATCTTTTGCACCTTCATCACCAAAACTCTCTACGAACTCACCCGCATCAAAGCGACCTCTTCTTTCGCAAAGATCGTGAATTCTTAGTCCATATGCCCATTTTGGTCTATTGTAGTTATCAAGAGCAGGAAGTGTACCAAATAAAATATAGTGAAGAACATTTCCTATGATATTTCTCTCACTTGGCGGACAGCCTGGAACATTTATAACAGGCTTGCTAGTTATCTTACTAAGAGGTTGAGAGTTGGTTGGGTTTGGATATGCTGCTTGAACACCACCAAAACTAGAACAGGTTCCTATGGCAAAAATAGCAGCAGCATTTTGTGAAGCAATTCTACAATGTTCTGCCCCTGTTGTGCCGTGTGGTCCTACAGTTAGATAAAACTCACTCGATCCAGCAGGAATTCCACCTTCTACCATTAAGATATACTGACCTTTATACTTCTCAATAGCATTTTCAAGGTTTTCTTCAGCTTGCCAACCACTTGCTGACATAATTGTTTCATGATACTCTAAACTTATATAGTCAAATATCAAACTATCAATAGAAGGAGTATCTACTCTTAGTAAACTCTCACTACATCCTGTACATTCTGCCATATGTAGCCATATAACAGGAAGTCTATCAGCTAGTTCAGCTGCTCTTGCCACGCTTGGTGCAAACACACTTGGCAACCCTATAGCAGCTGTCATAGCTCCAGCCCATTTCATAAAATCTCTTCTTGTAAAACCCTTTTCTATAAGAGCGTCTTTTATAGAACCATTTTTTAAGCTAGGTAGTTTTTCTAAACTATCTAGTCTTGCAATGATTTTTTCTTTTAATTTAACCATTACAACTCCTTTTAATTACTTTGCTAAATTAGCAGATTTATGAGATTATATCTTAAATTTAAGTAAAAGATTCTTAAATTTGCATAAATTTTTTGAGTAATATTTTATCTTATTTTATAATATATTAAGAATTAATTTAATCTTATGTTGAAAATTTATATTTTATTTTTCAAGTTAAATTTATATATTTTTAAGTATAATTTGATTTATTTTAGGAGATAGTCTATCTCATTAACATTTTAAGGATTTTTATGAAAAAAGCACTGATTACTCTTGGGGTAATTATTCTATGTTTTTTGGTATATCTTTTTGTTCCTAGTGTAAATAGCTGGGTAAATCAAAGTCTAAAAGTTTTAACCACTTTTGGTCCTGATACTATTGATAATGTCATTGAATATCTAAGAAGCTATGGCAAACTAACAGCAGTTGTAAGTTTTGCTCTTATGGTTTTAGCAGCAGTTCTTGCTCCAATACCACAGTTTCTTATAACTTTATCAAATGCAGCTATTTTTGGCTGGATAGGTGGAGCAGCACTATCTTGGATATCATCCATGGTAGGAGCAACACTTTGCTTTTATATCGCTAGACTCTTAGGAAGGGATGCGGTTGAGAAATTTGTAAGTCCATCTATGCTTGACTCAGGCGATCAGTATTTTGAAAGATATGGAAAACATACTATCTTAGTTTGTCGTTTACTTCCATTTATAAGCTTTGATTTTATTAGTTATCTTGCAGGGCTTACAAATATGAGATTTATTAGCTTTTTTGTAGCAACTGGTATAGGACAACTTCCTGCTACGCTTGTATATAGCTACTTTGGTGGAAATTTTAGCGGCGGGGCTAAGTTAATATTTATCTCGCTAATGTGTCTATTTGCTATATCAATCATAATCTATATAGCAAAAAGCATCTATGATAAAAAATATAGCAAAAATAGCTCTAACTAGTGCTATTTTAACCATCGGTGCTATTGTTTTACTAAATGTAGATTCTGAGAATTTAAGAGATTTTGTTGAAAAATCAGGCATTTTTGCAAATTTAACTTTTATTTTGAGCTTTGCAATTTTGCCAATTTTTTTCTTTCCTGTATCTATTTTAGCAATTATTAGTGGAGTATTTTTTGGGCTTTTTTGGGGAAGTATTTACACTATGGTTGGAGCTATGATAAATTGTGCTTTAATGTATTATCTTTCAAATTTATTAGGTAAAGATGTTAAATTTCCAAAATTTATAACAGACTTAAATAAATTTGATGATAGAAAGCTATTTATCGCTTTTTGTGTACTTCGTTTCCTGCCTATAGTGCCATATAATGCTCTAAATTATGCACCTATTGTATGCAGAATAAATTTTAAAAGCTATATATTAAGCTCATTTTTAGGCTTTATTCCATGGACGCCGATTTTTGTAAATATCGGTGTTAACTCAGGTGATAAAAATGGCTTAATAATCTCGGTTTTAATAGCAGTATTTGCTATCTTACTATCCATAATCGCTACAAAATGGATACAAAAAAACTATATAAAGGATAAAATTTGAAAAAATTACTATTAATATTTGCTGCTTTGTTTATTGTGGGTTGTTCTAATCCAAGGAGCGATCTATCTAATGTAAATATTGAAGGCGTTAGTTTGGATAATCCACTACTTGTAAATTCAGATGAGAGAAGTGTAACTGTGTTTGGAAGTGTAAATGAAAAATATTTAGGTCAATCAACTCGCCATGCTGTGGTATTTGATGAGGGTAAATTTGGAAATAAAGCTATTTTTTATGGATATGCAAATCAGCTTGATTTTTATAAAGCTTTAATTGATTTAGGGGCAAAAGCTGGAAATAACATGTTTAAACCAACCGCTTCAAAGACTAATGTTGAAGGCGATAAGATAAAAGTAGAAGTAAAATGGGAAGGTGCTAATAGATGGTATGATATTAACGAAGTTATCATTGATAGCAACTCTAAGCCGATTGATATGAGATTTGGCGGAAACCAAAAAGCATCATCACAGCTTCAAACAGGCTGTATTGCTTGTCTTGATAGTTGCCCTGTAGGAATTATATCAAATCATACCTATACTTACGAAGCTGTTGAAAAGAGAAAAGAGGTAGAATTTAGAGGAAATCCAGAGCTTTTATCAAGTGGTGGGGTTGCTATTAAATTTAGCGTGATATGAATTTAATTATCAAGGCAATTTTCTACGCACTTTGTGGATCTATTTTTGGGCTGATATTAGACGCTGTTGGTTCACTTAGTGTGTGGTTTGAGATGAGAGTTCATATATGGCAAATTTTGTTTTTTAGCATTTTTATTTGGGTTTTAGCTGGAGTTTTTATTATTAAAATTTATCCATCTATTTTGTATATTTTAGAAATTTTATTTGTTATAGTATGTGCTATATTTGATAGATTTCATACAATATATTTTGACATAAAAGAGATAGTAGATTTTGGTTTTAGTTTTGAGATATTTTATTTAGCAATTGCTACTGCAACTATTGCTATAAATTTGACTATTTGGAGATATTATGGAAGGAAATAGCTTTTTAGTTGGAATTTTATTTTGGGGATTTTTAGTTGTTTATAGTGTGATAATGTATATTATGTCACCAAAAACTAGAACTATTGAGAGTTTTTTTAAAGGCACAGATGAGAAAGGAAATCCAGTAAGTCCTACTCTTTTAATAGTTAGTATATTTATAAGCTGGATATTTGCAAAATCAGTTACAAATGCTGCGAATTTAGGAGCTGAGTTTGGTATCGTAGGTGGTCTTGCTTATGCAACTTATTGGCTTTGTATTCCTGTGGCTGGATTTGCTATTTATAGACTTAGAGTTAAATACGGTGCAACTGGACTTATAGAATTTCTCAACTCAAACTACGGAAGACTTGCGACTTTTGCTTTTAGTGTTGCTATTTTGATCCGTTTGTTTAACGAAGTTTGGAGCAATACTTCAGTTGTTGGTGGATATTATGGTGCAAGTGGAAGCAACTCTTTTATTGCCGCAGCCTTGCTTTTTACACTTGCTACTCTTATCTATTCGCTAAAAGGTGGGCTTCGTGGAAGTATAGTTACAGATCTAGTTCAAACAGGAGTTTTTGTTATGGGTCTTGTTTGGGTGCTGTTTTTTATACTACCACAACATGATATTAGCGAGTTTACAAGCAGTGGTAGTTGGAAGTTAAGCACTGGAGTTGACCTGCTTTTAGTAACTTGCCTTCAAATTTTAAGCTATCCATTTCACGATCCAGTTTTAACTGATAGAGGCTTTATATGTAAAGAAAAAGTTATGCTAAAAGCCTTTATAATCTCTGGGCTTTTAGGTTTTATAACCATACTTCTTTTTAGCTTTATCGGTATTCATGCACAGCTTATTGGAATGGTAAATGATGGAAATATTCCTGCGACACTAGCTAAAACAATGGGCGTTGGAGCTATGTTTTTGATGAGTATAGTTATGATGAGTGCGGCTGGATCAACGCTTGATTCAACATTTGCTAGTCTTTCAAAGCTTATTGGGTATGATTTAGCTTTAGTAATTGATAAAAAACTCATTTCAAAAAGCGTAAATATCGGAATTGCTTCTATGATAATTTTTGCGCTAATTGGAAATTTGCCGATGATTTATGGCACAGATATCTTAAAAGCAACTACAATTAGCGGAACGATGGTTATGGGATTAGCACCGATTTTCTTGCTTCATGGCGTAGTAAGACCAAATGCTTTATCGTTTCACTTATCATTTTGGATTGGGATATTTTTTGGATTTTTAGAGACTTTAAAGATAACTCCATCGTGGATGGAGATAGGAAGTGGCAAATACGCTACCTTGCTTGGTGTAAATTTTTATGGTTTAGTTTTATGTACTATTTTATTTTTAGTAGGTCCAAAAATAAGCGATAATTTTTGTAAAAAAGGCTCTTTTTGATAGCTTGTTCTACTTTGAAATTTAGCCCACCTAAAGCTAGTTTTGATGAAATTTACTGTGCAGGTGGGCTATATGGAAATCCATATGCACTTTTTGAAATTTTAAATTTTATTGGCGATGCAAAGTGCGTTTTTAACGGTGATTATCACTGGTTTGATGCTGATAAATTCTGGTTTAGTAAAAATGAGAGAAATTTACAAAATCAAATTTTACTTAATGGCAATGTAGAACTTGAACTTTGTAATGAAAATAGCATAAGTTGTGGCTGTAACTATCCTGAGTTTGCTAGTGATGATACAAAAATTTGGGCAAATCAAATTCACCAAATCTTAAAGAGTGAAGTTAGTGAAATTTTGCCACCAAATTTGATAAATCGCCCCACAACTTTTAGCTTAAAAGTTGGAAATTTAAACTTAGCCATAACTCATGGTGATGAAAAAACTCTATCTGGCTGGGGTTTATCAGCCAAAAATTTAGCTAAAAAATCTCGCCAAAGTGAAATTTACAACTGGTTAGCTAAAAACAGCTTTGATGCTATATTTTCAACTCACACTTGTACTAAGGTTTTTGCTGATTTAAATGATAAAGTAGTTTTAAATAACGGAGCAGCTGGACTTTCTACCGTTGGTACAAATGGCGTGATTTTAAGGGCTGGAATTAAACCAAAAAGTAAAGCTATTTTTAGTAAAAAGATAAAAAATACCTTCCTTGAAGCTCATTTAGTAAATTATGATAATGCTAAATTTATAAATTGGTTTGATGAAATTTGGGACATAAACTCTCCTGCTAGCAAGTCATATAGAGATAGGATATTAAAAGGATAAATTTATAAATAATTAGATATAATTATAATTTTTAGAAGGTAGGCTACCTTAGTTTTAAATTTAGGATTTTCTATGAAAAAAATCAAAATCTTTCTTTTAGCAGTTGTTGCTACAGTTTTTGTTGCTTGTGGTGGTGGGGTTGATACTACTACGATGAGTTCTGGTTATTTAAAGGGCGATGAGGTTGTTGCTGCGATGAAAGACCCAGATGCTGTAATTATCGATGTTAGGGTTAAAGATCAATTTGATGCTGGACATATTGATGGTGCAAAGCACATTCCGCTAGCTGATATTAAAAATAGCGTTGATGTTCTTAAACCATACAAGGATAAAAAGATCGTTTTTTACTGCAACAGCGGAAATCAAAGCGGACAAGCAGCTAAAATCCTTGAAGATAATGGCTTTAAAAGTGTCTATAACGCTGATGGCGTAAAACAATACAACTATAACTTAGTTAAATGACAAATGCCATTATTTTCTTTACAAAAGCTCCAGTAGCGGGCTTTTGTAAAACTAGACTACATGAGTTTTTAGCTCCTAATTATGCAGCAAATTTACAACTTTTTTTAATCAAGAAAAATTTAGAAATTTTAAAGAATTTGCAAGCTAAAACCTTTATATTTTTAGATGGCAAGTGGGAATTTGAAGGCTTTGAAGTTCATGCTCAAAATGGCGAGAATATAGGTCAAAAAATGAGCAGTGCTTTTGATGAAATTTTTAAAAAAGGTTATAAAAAAGTGCTTTTAATAGGCTCTGATTTAGCTGATTTAAAACCTGAAATTTTAAATAATGCGTTTGAAATTTTAGATTTTAAAGATGTAGTTTTTTCTTCAAGTAGTGATGGTGGATACTCACTAATCGGGCTTAAAGCCCCCTGCTCTAAGGTTTTTGAGTTAGAAAAATTTAGCACAGAAAATGTTTTAGATGATAGTTTAAAAACTATTAAAGATAAAAGTGTTGGTTTTGTGGATGAGATTTTAGACATTGATACACCAAAAGACATTGCAAATTTTATTACAAATTCTAAATGTGAATTTCTAGCAATGGGTGAGTATAATCTAAATTTTAAATTTAAAAATAAGGGTAAAACAGAGATTTTACGCATGAAAAAAGGCTCACAAATTAGTGTAGATGAGCCATCAAAATATGAATTTGAAGCACTAAAATTTCTTGAGCCACTCAATATCACACCAAAGGTATTTAAGCTATTTAATAAAAGCGTTTTTTTACCATATGGTGGCTTTACTATGGAATTTTTAGAAGGTAGAGCGCTTGATTATAAAAAAGATCTTTTAATAGCTGCTAGGATTTTGTCAAAGCTTCACTCATTTGATACTAAAAATGCCCCACTAATGATTACTAAAAAGCCATTTTTACAGATGTATGAAGAGTGCTTAAAATTTTCAAAATTTTATGAAAGCTCTAAATTTAAAAGCAGTAAAGTTTTAGAAATGCTTGAATTTTTTAAAGAGCATTTAAGTGAAAATCTAGATAGTGAAATTTCAACTAAAAGCGTAATCAACACCGAACTTAATAGCTCAAATTTTATTATTAGTAAAAATTCTTTTATCATAGACTGGGAAAAGCCATTAATAGGCGATAATGAGCAAGATTTAGCACACTTTTTAGTTCCAACTACCACCCTTTTTAAGAGCGAAAATACTCTAACAAAAGCTCAAATTTATGAGTTTTTAAATGAGTACTCAAAACTCAAAAGTTTTGATGAAAAACTACTTAAAAGATATCTTAAAGCCACCTGTTTTAGAGGCTTTTCATGGTGTGCTTTTGCTTACTATCAAAGTAAAATTTCAGGTATAAAAAGCCCAGCTTATAAAAAAATAAAAGAGTACTTAAGCGATGAATTTATAGAAAAACTTAAACGCTACTTTTTGGAGCTTTAATGGCAGTTAGTATCATCATTCCACTTTATAACGAAGGTAATTTAGAGCCACTTTTAGCAAATTTAAACGCTCTTAATGGCAAATTTGAAGTTATCTTTGTAAGTGGTGATAATACGCATTATAATACACAAAATTTTACGCATTTATCTTATGAAAAAGGTAGGGCTAAACAGCTAAATTTTGGTGCAAAAAGAGCTAAATTCGAGAATTTATGGTTTTTACACGCTGATTCAAAATTTAGTAAAAATGCCATTTTAGAAATAGAGAATTTTTTAACTAAAAATAGTCTTGGTGCTTTTAGACTTAAATTTGATAGCGATAAATTTCTACTTAAAGTTTGTGCATTTTTTTCAAATTTGCGCGTTAAATTTGGAGGTATTGCGTTTGGCGATCAAGGTATGTTTTTAAGCAAAGAGCTATTTTTTAAACTTGGTGGATTTAAAGACATTAAGATTATGGAAGATTATGAGTTTAGCTTAAATGCTAAAAAAAATGGCTTAAAATTTAACCTTTGTAATGAGTATATCACGACAAGTTCAAGGCGGTTTTTAAAGTATGGTACTTTAAAAATGATGATTAAAATGCCCATTTCAAGGCTACTTTACCGCTTTGGAGTGAGTGAAGATAAAATTTTAAGGTTTTATTATGCAAAATCCTAATAATTTAGATCAATGCATAAAGTGTGGCGTTTGCACAAAAAAGTGCGATTTTTTAAAAAAATACAATCTTGATTTAGTTGATTTTGCAAATCGCCCAGACTTAGCATATCACTGCTTTTTATGTGATGTTTGCACTCAGGTTTGCCCTGCTGATATAGATGGAGTTAAAATTTCGCTTAATCTAAGAGCTAAAAATCCAAAGAAATTTAGCTATTTAAATTTTAGTAAACAAAGTCCTTTTAAATCCCCATATATCTACTCAAACAACTCTAAAAATCCTAGCTGTGAGCTTATGTTTTTTGGCTGTAATTTTCCAGGATATTTTCCAAAAACTACCAAAATTTTAATAGATCTTTTTGCTAAAAATGGCGTTGATTTTAGTATTGATTGTTGTGGAAAACCTCTTTTTGAAGCAAATTTGGAATTTTTAAAAACTAAAAATCATCTTTTGGATCTGTTTAATAAAAAAGGTGTAAAACGCATCATTACTGCTTGTCCAAACTGCTACTATTTTTTTAAAGATCACTATAAATTTGAAAATATCCAAATTTCAAGTGTGTATGAGAAACTAAATGAACTTGGGCTTATGGACGATATAGAAGAGCAGATGAACCTTTTCTTTCCTTGTCCTGATAAATTTCGCCGTGAAATTTTTAGCGAGTTTAAAAAATATATAAATTTTAAAAATAGCTTTAGGGGTGTTAATTGTTGCGGTATGGGTGGGCTTGCAAAATCTCAAGAACCTGAAATTTACGAAAATGGCATAGAGATGGTTAGGCAAAAAGGTGGGCAAAATGTCTATACGTATTGTGCTACTTGTGCAGGAAATTTCGCTAAAAATGGTATAAAAAATGTAAGACATTTAACAAGTGAGTTTTTAGGAATTTGTGAAAGTCCTGATACAAATTATGCTAAAAATGTTATGAAATTTAAATTTTATAGGAGAAAAAGATGACAGCAGATGAGTTTTTAAATAGCGATTTAAAGGCAGATAAAATCACAACTATGCAGGTAAATTTAGGTAACCTTTGTAACCTTGCCTGTCGCCACTGCCATGTAAATGCAAGCCCTCGTGGCAAGGATAATATGAGCAGAAGTGTTGCTGAAATTTTAGTTAAAGTTTTTAAGGAAAATGGTTTTCATACGCTTGATTTAACAGGTGGAGCACCTGAGATGAATGAAAATTTTAGATTTATTATCGAAAGCTTAAAAAATGTGGCAAAAAAGATCATAGTTCGCACAAATTTAGTGATTTTAAATGAAGATGGTTTTAATGATTTGGCTGAGTATTTTGCTAAAAATGGCACCACTCTTGTAGCAAGCCTTCCATGCTATACAGTAGAAAATGTTGATAAACAGCGTGGAGATGGCGTTTTTGAAGGCTCTATAAAAGCTCTTAAAAAACTAAATAGTCTTGGATATGGTAAGGATTTGGAGTTAAATCTTGTTTATAATCCAAATGGAGCGTTCTTGCCAGGAGATCAAAAAGAGCTTGAAAATGACTATAAAAAGATGCTAAAAGAGAATTTTGATATAGAATTTAGCGAGCTTTTTACCATAACAAATATGCCAATAGGTAGATTTAAAAAAGAGCTTTTAAGAGATGATAAGCTTAGTGAGTATATGGAGCTTTTAAAGAGTAATTTTAACCAAACAACCATTCCAAATTTAATGTGTAAAAATCAAATTTCAGTAGGTTTTGATGGCAAACTTTACAATTGTGATTTTAACCAAATGCTAGGACTTGAGCTTAGTGAAAATTTAGAAAATTTTACTGATTTTGATGGCAAAATCATCATAAAACCACACTGTTTAGCCTGTACAGCTGGAGCTGGATCAAGCTGTGGCGGGGCTTTGGAGTAAGGCTTGATATGACAGATATAAAAGCAAAATCTGATTTTAAAAGTGGCAAAAACTGCACCCAAATAGTCTTAGATGAGTGTTGTAGCGATATCATTTCAAAAAAGATGAGTAAAGAACTAAGTAGCTGTTTTGCTGGAGGAATGTGTGCTGGAAAGATTTGTGGAGCAGTAACTGGGGCTTATATGGTTCTTGGACTAAAAAACAGACCCGAGCTAAAAAACGAATTTGATCGTGAGTTTTTAAAAGAGTTTAAAAGCTTAGAATGTAAGGAAATTTTGGGTTTTGATCTAAGTAAAGATGATGAGCTAAAACAGATACAAAAACAGGATTTATTTATGAAAATTTGCCATAAGACGGTGAAATTTGCAGTTGATTTTTTAAAGAAAAATGGGGTGTAAATTAAAGCTAGTTACACTTAAAAAAATAGCTATAAAAACTTTTTATTTATAAACTTAGATTATTTGTTAATTGTAAAATGATAGCATTTAGTTAAATTTTTAAAAAAGGGGATAAAATGAAAAAAATTCTTTTAGCAAGCTTAGCAGCTTCAACTATACTTTTTGCAGCTGGACATGATGCGGATGCAAATATGATAAATGAGTTTGATCCAAAAAGTGTTGAACATGTTGTTGTAGAGATGAATCTACTTGATGAAAATGGTGATAAAAAAGTTGGTGAAGTTGTTGCTATAAATACAAACTACGGTGTTGCTTTATTTCCAAATATGAGTGGTTTAGGCGAAGGCGGGATGCATGGATTTCACGTGCATGTAAATCCTGATTGCGGTGCGACTGAAAAAGGTCTTGCTATGAAAGCAGGCGGACACTGGGATCCAGCTGATACCAAAAAACACTCATTTGCATGGGATGATGAGGGTCACAAAGGCGACTTACCAGCACTTTATGTTGATAAAAACGGAGTTGCAAACTACCCAGTACTTGCTCCAAAAATTAAAAATATTGATGAGCTAAAAGGTCATTCCATAATGGTTCATGTTGGCGGTGATAACCACAGCGATAACCCAAAAGCACTTGGTGGTGGCGGTGCTAGAATGGTATGTGGCGTTATAAAATAAACCTTATAGCATAAAGCATAAATTTGCTTTATGCTTTTTAAAACCAAAAATAATGCCTATTTCATTAAATTTCTAACTATTTTACTGAAATAAAAAGCCTACCTAATAACTTTTTTCGGCTATTTTCAAGTTCGTTTATAACTTCCACGCTAAATCCCCACAAAAATTTCAACTATTTTTTTAATTTTTTCTAAAATTCCTAGTTTTTTCTTTTGCCTTTCTCCCCCACGCCTTGAAACAACTGGCATTATCTCATCTATCCATGTTCCATTTTCATCAACAAAACCTTTTTTTATCGCACTTTCGATGAGTTTTTTTGGACTGCTTATATTGTTTTGTAAGTTCTCATTTTCTATTAAATTTTTAATCTCTTTATCTTTTTTACCTTTTGCAAATGTATAAAAGCTTTCTAAAATTTCACTTTTTTCTTTTAGTTTTTTAATGTCTTGTTTTTCTAAAAACTCCATTATTAAGCTCTCTTTTGCTCTTACATCAAGGCTTGATCTAATCATTCTTTTAATGTCTGATTTGATGATATTTGGATCTTCGTTTTGCTGTGTTTTTTCTAAAATCAAAGCTAAAATATAATCCAAATTTATCTCATCAGTTTTTAAAAGTTCTATCTCAAAAGTAACATCGCTAAAATCAACCTTTTCTTTTGTATTTTCTAAAACTAAATCAGAGTTTTTATTTTTATAAACTTCATCTTTTATCTCGATATATGCACTTTTTAAATCCTGCATAAAACGCTCATCTATGGGACTTTCAAAAGTGCTAAACTCATCGTAATTTTTTAAGATATTTTCTGTTTTTAAAATCTCACCAAAAAGCTGTGCAAATTCCTTTTTATCACTATCAAAAATGATATTTGTAGGATCAGGAAATTTAGTCAGCATCTCATCACATAAAGCCTTAAATCCTTTAAACTCAACCCCATCATCAGCGTATCCATTTATATACTCTTCATAGCTTTTTTCTAAAATCACATTTAAGCTATTTTCATCGCCAAAAACTCTAATCGATTCTTTTGTCGCCTCTTCTAAATCTCTAAAACAAACTATATTTCCAAAAGTTTTGACGCTGTTTAAAATGCGATTTGTCCTAGAAAATGCTTGTAAAAGTCCGTGATAGCGTAAGTTTTTATCCACAAAAAGCGTGTTTAAAGTTGGAGCGTCAAAGCCAGTTAAAAACATACCAACAACTATTAAAAGATCAATCTCTTTATCTTTAACCCTTTTTGATAAATTTTCATAATACCCCTCAAAGCCTTTTGAATCGGTGCTAAAATTTGTCCTAAACTCAGCGTTATACTCTTTTATAACTTCGTCTAAAAACTCTTTTGATGATAAGTCCATTAAATTTAGGTCAAATTTCTCATCTAAAATCTCACCTTTTGCACTTTGTGTTTCATTTTGCGAAAAACTAAAAATAGTAGCGATTTTTAGCTTTTTATCATCTTTTAACTCATCAATTTGCTTTTTAAGTTCAGTATAGTAAATTTTTGCAGCTTCTACGCTTTGGACTGCAAACATCGCATTAAAGCCCTTTAAACGCTTATCTTTGATGTTATAAATTTCATTTCTATGAGTTTTTGTATCATAAACTTTTAAAATATGACTTACTACTTCGCTAATCCTCTCTGGGTGAAGTAAAAGCTTGTTTTCATATTTTTTAAGTTCATCTAAATTTTGCTCTTTTTCAATATCTTTAAATTTAGGCGATAAATTTATATAATCCACCTTAAATTTAAGCACTTTTTCATCTCTAATCGCATCAGTTATAACATAACTATGAAGCTGCGTTCCAAAAACCCCAGCTGTAGTTTGCGTCCCAAGGGCGTTATCTACGAAAATCGGCGTTCCTGTAAAGCCAAATTGATAATATTTTTTAAAATGCTTTGTTATGTTTTTTTGTGCTTCGCCAAATTGCGATCTATGGCACTCATCAAAGATCAAAACGCAGTGTTTATCGTAAATTTCGTGATTTTTATTTTGTTTTATAAACTCATTTAGTTTTTGTATCGTGGTTACGACGATTTTATCATCGCTTTTTTCAAGATTTTTTTTAAGCTCTTTTGTATTTACACTTCCATTTATGCTATTTTTTTGAAAACTTTCATATTCTTTTTTTGTTTGATAGTCTAAATCTTTCCTATCAACCACAAATAAAACTTTATCGATAAAATCAAGCTTTGTAGCGAGATTTGAAGTTTTAAAAGAAGTTAGCGTTTTTCCACTTCCAGTTGTGTGCCACACAAAACCACCTGCTTCAACGCTGCCAAATTTTTTATTTTTATAGCCAATTTCTATTTTTCTTAAAATTCTCTCACTTGCTGCGATTTGATAAGGTCGCATTATTAAAAGCTCATTTGATGAGTTAAAAACGCAGTATTTTGTGAGAATTTCAAGTAAGACTTTCTTTTGAAAAAATGTCGCTGTGAAGTCTTTTAAATCGCTAATCGCCCTATTTTTCGCATCCGCCCACTCGCAAGTAAATTCATAATTATTTTTATTTCTTGCAGCTGTATTTGCGAAATATCTAGTAAAAGTCCCATTTGAAATGACAAAAATTTGAGCGTATTTATAGAGTGAGTTTTGAGAATTAAAGCTTTCTTTTGTGTATCTGTGGATTTGATTAAACGCTTCATTTAAGCTAACGCCTCGTTTTTTAAGCTCGATATGCACAAGTGGAAGTCCATTTACTAAAATACTTACATCGTAGCGATTTTGGTGCGTTCCAGTTTGTGAGATTTGATTTACAACTTGCAAATAATTTTTATGAATCTCTTTTTTATCGATTATTTTTATATTTTCTAGCTTTTCGTTATCAAATTTAAAGCTGTGTTGATGATCTATTTGGATTTTTCTTGTGGCATCGATAAAAGTATCATTTTGCTTATCTAAATACTCATATAAAAATCTCTCCCACTCACTTTGTGAGAATTTAACTCCGTTTAATCGCTCGATTTGAGTTTTTAAATTTGCTTTCATCTCATCTAAGTTTAAAAAACTAACCCTTTCATAGCCTTGAGTTTCCAAATCTTTTATAAATTCATTTTCTAAATCTTTTTCGCTTTGATAAGAAGTTGAATTTTTAGGAAGTTTTTCGTAGTTTGCAAGGACGATGAAATTATCTGATTCTATTATGGGCTTTGTTTCTTGCATTTTTAATCCTTTTTAAAATTTAAAAGTAAATTTCTATAATATTCATATTGTTTTTGCCTTAAATTTATCTCTTTTGGTAAGCCTTTTTCTAAATTTGATGAAATTTGGCTAAATTTATCTAAAATTTTAACTATTTTTTCTTGGATTTTTAGAGGTGGTAGTAGGATTTTGAAATTTTGCGTTGTTTCAATTGATATTTGTGGTAGTTTGCCGGTAATAGCTTTGTTTTTAAAATAATCAATATTGTTTTTAAGATAGTAATACAAAAATTTAATATTGAGAATATTATCATTTTTTGAGCCATAAGACCACATTTCATTTTTATGAGTAAATTTACCACTATAAAATTCAAAATCAATATTTCCACGCGATTTCACAATAACACTTGGTTTATCTATTATATTTTCTAAGCCAACTTCTGCCGTGCTTAATCTTGCCATTGTATTTCCACCTGCAAAAACCATAACTTCTGAATTTTCATTATGTAGTTTTTCCATTTGTCCAGCTGTAATTTTAATACCTTTATATCTTTCACAAATTTCACCTAGCATTTTTGTTTGTAGTCGCCCCCCCCCCGCAGCTTCTTGGCTAAATTTATAACACATTTTTTCTAAAAACTCTTTACTTAGTAATAAATCTCTGTAAAATTCATACTGCTTAGTGCGGAGCTGTAATTCGGTCTGTAATTCGGTCTGTAATTCGGTAGCATAATTTGTAAATTTGTCAAGGGTTTTGGCAATTTTTTCTTGAATTTCTAATGGTGGAATTGGGATTTTTATTTTCAATAAATCTCCCATATTTAAATGCATAATAGTAGTTCCATAAACACACTGCATTTTTTTATTTTCAAAACTATTACTATTTAAATAATACATTAGATAATCAGGCGATATATCATCGTTTAAAATCAAAGATACTGCATCTCCGCCAAGCAATGCGGAGTCCATTTTAAACACAGAAGCTTTTCCTATTTTTGCTTCTTTTGTTGTGCTAGATATTGGTAATAAGATATTATTTTTTATTATTTTTACAGATGATTTAACTTTTTTGGCATCTACATATGTTTCTATTGAATTTATATAATCACCATACACCGTATATAGTTCTCCATATAAAATAGCTGGCACACCACTATCTTTTTTATCTGATTTTCTTAAACCTTTTCCACGCTTTATCTCGCAAACTTCCCCCAACTTTCTCCACTCAACTTCTACATTTTGTAAAATTTCATCTATTTTATTCATCATAATTCTTTTTAAATTTATGCTGTTTTATTTGAGGTGTTGTAAAAAATCATACCCTCAACGCTTAATTGTAAATCCAAGCTTTCCCACTCTATACCTGTTTTATCACAGATAAAATGCCAATCTTTCATCTGCTTTATCGTAGCATTTAAAAACTCCTTATACCAACTAAGTGGAGTTGAGATAATTCTGCCATCATCTAACTCAACATTTAGATAAAACTCATCAAATTTAACATCTTTAGCCCTTAAAATACTCATCCCAAATCCTTATAAAATCATCTTTTTTCTTTTGTAAAATTTTTAGTGCAAATTTAAGGTCATTTCCTTTTAAACTACTAAAAACAACTTCTAAATTTTCTAAATTTATCTTTGCAAACTCATCGCCTTTTAAAATATGGATATGTTTTGGCTCATGTTCGTTTGAGTAAAAGAAAAATTTAAAACCATCTGTTTTTAATAATGTTGGCATAAAATTTCCCTTGTATTATATAAATAAATTTTTAACTTCATTCATAAAATTTCTATCTCTTTTACGATTTCATCTATTTGGCTTCGTAAATTTGAGATGTTTTTTACAACTTCGCTGATTTCTAAATTTAGCTTTTTTATATCTATTTTTTCTCTTAAATCCTCTTTTTCAACATAGCTTGAAACAGAGAGATTATACTCATTTTCTTTTATCTCATCAAAACTAACATATCTTGAAAAATACTCTTTATCACTTCTTTTATCAAACTCATCTAAAATTTTTTCTATATTTTCATCGCTTAAAATGTTGTTATTTGTCTCTTTTTTAAACTCATTTGAGGCATCTATAAATAAAATTTTATTATCTATTTTATTTTTTGCCATTACTAAGATGCAAGTTGCGATGCTTGTGCCAAAAAATAAATTTGATGGAAGCTGTATAATGGCATCTATGAAGTTGTTATCCACCAAATATTCGCGGATCGTTTTTTCAGCACCTTTTCTATAAAAAATCCCTGGAAAACAGACAATGGCGGCTCTTCCTTTGGACGAGAGATAGCTTAAAGAGTGCATAATAAAGGCAAAATCTGCGTAATTTTTAGGTGCTAAACGCCCAGCTGGTGCGTAGCGTTCGTCGTTTATTAAGGTTGGGTCATTATCACCGATCCATTTTATGCCATACGGCGGATTTGAAACGATCGCATCAAATGGCTTGTCGTTATTATGCAAAGGATTTAAAAGCGTGTCGCCTCTTTTAATGTTAAATTTATTATAGTTAATGTTGTGTAAAAACATATTCATTCTAGCCATATTATAAATCGTGATATTTATCTCTTGCCCAAAAAATCCATCTTCGATTTTGTTTTTATCAAATTGTTTTATAATTTGTAAAAGTAACGACCCACTCCCACACGCTGGATCATAGACTTTATTAATGCTTTCTTTTTTGTGCGTTACGATTTTTGCTAACAGCTTTGAAACGCTTTGTGGGGTGAAAAACTCGCCGCCTGATTTACCTGCATTACTTGCGTAATTTGAGATCAAAAACTCATACGCATCGCCAAAAGCGTCTATTTTATTATCTTCAAATTTGCCAAAATTTATCTCACTTATGCCTTGTAAAATTTTAACTAATCTTTCATTTTTTTCTTTTACGGTTGAGCCGAGGCGATTATTTGTAGTATCGATATCATCAAAAAGCCCTTTTATGTCATCTTCCGAGTCAAAACCTATGGCACTTTTTTCGATATTTTTAAAGATATTTGCTAAATTTGTGTTTAAATTTTCATTTTTTTTAGCGTTTTTTACGACATTTTCAAAAAGCTCACTTGGTAGGATAAAAAAGCCTTTTTCTTTTACCGTGCCAGGCTTGAAGTCTTGTAAGGCATCTTCGTCTGAAATTTTTGCATAATCAAACTCCAAATCCCCTGCAATTCGTTCGTTCTCATTAAAATAATCTCTTAAATTTTCACAAATAAATCTATAAAATAAAATTCCTAAAATGTATTGTTTAAAGTCCCAGCCATCAACAGCCCCACGCACATCATCAGCAACTTTCCAAATTTTTCTATGAAGTTCATCTCTTTGTAGTGTTTCACTCATTTAATTTCCTTAAAATTTTAAACAAATTATAACGAGTTTTGGTAATTATTTAAACTTTCTTTTAACTTATGAAGTTCTTTAATAGCCTTAAATTCGCTATTTGATAAAACTCTACATATCAAAATTTCATCACCCAATTTTGCACTGCTAATAACTAAATCATCACTTATAACATCATCAAATTTTGGCGTTTTAAAACCATAGCAAAACATAAAAAAGCTAAATTTAAACTCTTTAAAAATCCCAAAACTTTTTATCTCATCACCCAAAAAAGTCTTATCGCTAAAAATAAGCTTTTCATCAGCGTAAAAGTTATTTACCAAAAAAAGTTCGCTAAAACTAAAAAGCTTATCATCACTGCTATATCCACTACTTACGCCATCAATGTAGATAAGCTTTGAGTTTTTTTCTAAGTAAAAATCTGAAATTTGCCTAAATTTAGCATCTTCATAAGCTATCAAACTTAAATTTTCATAGTCTAAAAATGAGTTTTTTCCTAGATTAATTTTAGAGTTAAAAATGGCAAATTTACCGTCTTGAGTTTTATAGACTTTTTGATTTGATTGTGGTTTTATGGCTATTTTTGCACCATCTAAAAGAGTGATATTTTGCTTATATTTTTCACCACTTATTAGCCCACCACCTAAGGTTACTAAGTAGATAAACTCATCATTTAAAACCCTACTAGCTTTTAAGCAACCTTTGTTTTTATACTCTTTTAAGTAAGTAATCTCACCTTTTTTGGCAAAAGTTAAGCTTAGTTTATTCATCTTAAATCTTCAAACAAACACTCTTTTTTTATCCACTTTACAGCCTCATTTACGCCTTCATCTTTTTTTAAATTTGTAAAGAAAAATGGCTTATTTGTGCGAAAATTTTCAGTATCACTTTTCATCACAGCTAAATTTGCTCCAACAAAGGGCGCAAGATCAGTTTTATTTATGATAAAAAGATCTGATTTTATCATACCAGCGCCTGCTTTTCGTGGGATTTTCTCACCTTGCGCGACATCGATGATATAAATGCTAAAATTTACTAAATCAGGACTAAAAGTCGCAGCCAAATTATCCCCGCCACTTTCTAAAAAAATAAGGTCTAAATTTGGAAATCTTTGATTTAGCTCATCAATTGCTGAATAATTCATCGACGCATCTTCTCTAATTGCGGTGTGAGGGCAGCCGCCAGTTTCAACGCCGATGATTCTGCTTTCGTCTAAAACGCTATTTTTTGCCAAAAACTTAGCGTCTTCTTTTGTGTAAATGTCGTTTGTTATGACGCCAATTTCGTAAGTTTTACTCAAAACTCGGCTAAGTCTTTCAACAAGCAAGGTTTTTCCAGCTCCAACAGGACCGCCGACGCCTATAATTACAGGTTTTTTCATAATTTTTCCTTTAAATTTCTTTATGACATAAAAAGACGGAAATTTAGGCTTTCGTGCATTAAATTTCCAACTTCTAAGCCGCAAAATCCACAACCTAAAAATTCACTTTTAAAACTGCTTAAATTTAAGGCATTTTCGTAAATTTCATCAACTAAATCGTAGCTATTTTTTAATATTTTTTGAGTGGCGATTTGCCCCAAAGGAATAGATCTTGTGGCATTTGCGGCTAAATTTTTAATGTTTGAGAAAGTGTAGTTTTTTAAAACGCTTTTACTAAGATCAAATTCTTTACAAAACAGCCCAAAAACTAAGGCATTATGTCCGTGACATTTTTTAGATTTAATCAAATTTGCGTATTTTAAAAGCGAATTTGAGCTAAAAATTTCCAAAGTTTTAAGCGAGTTTTGAGCCATAAATTTATTTGCATTTCGCATCTCCAAACTTTGCGAACTTGCAAATAAAATCTCATCTAAATTTGTAATATCAAAGCCATCATACGCTAATAAAAAGCCCAAAGCATCGTTATATAAAAAGCTTTTTTTCATATAAATTTCAAGCCATTTTAAAAAACTTTTTTCATCATTTATTAAATTTAGCCGTAAAAAACTCTCAAAACCAAAGCTGTGCGAATATGCTCCATTTGGAAAAGCGTTATCAAAAATTTGAGAGATTAAAAGTTCTTTTTGCACCGAATTTCCCCTAAATTTCGCTCTTAATGGCTATGTTCTGCGTGCTTTAACGCAGTTTTTAAAACTCTTTTTGTTTTTATAAATTTAGCTTTTTGTGAAGTTAAAAACTCCTCTATCACGCTATCTGGCTCAATTATTATCAAATTTTCTTCAAAAATAGCAGGTGTGTGGCGATTTCCGATATTGTGCGCTAAAAAGCCCATTTCCTTTAAATTTGCAGGGTAAATTTCAAGCACATCAGTTGGTAAAATTTCTACAATAATAACACTATCATCAAAAATAGCTAAAATATCGCCATTTTTAAGCTCATTTTCCACGCTTATTCCAAGCTCGGTGCCGCTATTACTTTTAACTCTTAAAACTTTTTTAAGCCTATCATCATTTGAAATTTGAGCAAAATCAATCTTTTTTCCACTCAAATTTCCGCCCAAATTATCGCCTGATTTTCCGCTCAAATCAAAATCTTTTAAATTTCCTAAAATTTTATTTACTATCAAATTTAGCCCTTAAAACATAAAATATCTCTGCGTCATCGGAAGACTTTCAAACGGCTCTGTATAAACAAACTCGCCATTTACATAAACTTTATAAGTTTGTGGATCGACTGAAATTTCAGGCGTTAAATTGTTTAATTTTAAATCCGTTTTTAAGACATTGTTGCAGTTACTTACAGGTAAAATTATCTTTTTTAGCCCATATTTTTTGCCGATATCAAGCTCATACGCACTTTTGCTAACAAAACTAAAACAAGTCTTATGCACCGCTTCGCCCATTGCCCCAAACATAAGTCTAAACTCATTTGGCTGAGGCGTTGGGATACTTGCGTTGCTATCGCCCATTTGTGATAGAGCTATCATTCCACCTTTTAAAACCATCTTTGGTTTTATACCAAAAAACTTTGGATCCCATAAAACTAAATCAGCAAATTTACCAACTTCCACACTTCCAACATATGAGCTAATTCCTGCTGCGATTGCTGGATTTATGGTGTATTTTGCGATATATCTTTTTATCCTTTCGTTATCACAAAACTCGCTATCGCCCTCTAAACTTCCCCTTTGAATTTTCATCTTATGAGCACATTGCCAAGTTCTTAAAACCATCTCGCCAATCCTACCCATAGCTTGAGAATCACTACTCATTATCGCCATTACGCCCATATCGTGAAGCACATCTTCTGCACCAATTGTCTCAGCTCTAATCCTACTATCAGCAAAAGCAACATCTTCAGGGACATTTTTATCTAAGTGATGACAAACCATAAGCATATCAAGGTGTTCTTCAATTGTATTATTAGTAAATGGCATCGTTGGGTTTGTACTTGCTGGAAGTATGTTTTTAAGTCCAGCTAGTTTTATGATATCAGGGGCGTGTCCGCCACCAGCACCTTCTGTGTGAAAAGTGTGAATCGTTCGTCCATTAATTGCTTTAATAGTATCTTCCACAAATCCAAACTCATTTAAAGTATCAGTGTGAAGTCCAACGCTTATATCAAATTTTTGCGAAGCCTCAAGTGAGAAATTTATAGCTGATTTTGTAGCACCCCAGTCTTCATGGACTTTTAGTCCAGCTGCACCAGCTAAAATTTGCGCTTCATTTACGCCTAAATTTGCCCCACTTCCTTTGCCATAAAGTCCGATATTTATCGGCAAATCATCAACTCCTTGAAGCATTCTTTCTATATTAAAAGCTCCTGGAGTTACGGTTGTGGCTTTGCTGCCATCAGCTGGTCCTGTTCCACCACCAAAGAGAGTCGTTACGCCATTACACAAAGCCTCTTTTACTTGATCTGGGTTTATAAAATGTATATGAGTATCTATCCCACCAGCTGTTACGATAAGTCCCTCAGCACTAATAACTTCTGTGCTAACTCCAACGATAAAATCAACTCCGTCCATCGTGCTATCATTTCCGCCATTTCCAATATAAGCAATCTTTCCATCTTTTATGCCGATGTCTGCTTTATAAATGCCGGTATAATCAATAATTAAAGCGTTTGTGATGATTAAATCCACCACTTTTGGCTCACCTCTTAAAAGTATCGCATTTTGTCCCATTCCATCTCTTAATGTCTTTCCACCGCCAAATTTTGCCTCTTCACCGTATGGAATTAAGCTTTTCTCAACTCTTGCAAAAAGTTCTGTATCAGCTAGACGAACGCTATCGCCTGTTGTGATGCCAAACATCGAAGCGTAATTTTTCCTTGAAATTTTAAAACTCATTTTTTCCTCACTTCTTATCTAAAAAACCATCGACTAAATTATTTAAACCATAAACTTCTCTTTTTCCGCCGATGTCAATTAAACTAATCTCTTTTTCAACGCCTGGTTCAAACCTAACAGCCGTTCCAGAGGCGATATCAAGCCTTTTGCCATAAGCTTTTTCTCTATTAAACTCTAAAAACTCATTTACTTCATAAAAATGAAAATGAGACCCAACTTGGATCGCTCTGTCGCCTCTGTTTTTTACAACTAAATTTATAGCCGTTTTTCCTTCATTACAAACTATATCGCCGTTTGCAAAAATGTATTCTCCTATTTTCAAAACATTTTCCTTTTTAAATAATTGGTTTATGAAGTGTGACAAGCTTTGTGCCGTCTTTAAAAGTAGCTTCAACTTGAACTTCATCTATCATCAAAGCCACGCCCTCCATCAAATCCTCACTTTTTAAAACCTCTCTACCACTTTGCATTAGCTCAACGACACTTTTTCCCTCTCTTGCGCCTTCAAGTATAAAGTCACTTAGTATCGCCATAGCTTCTGGATAGTTTAGTTTTAGCCCTTTTTCCTTTCGTTTTCTAGCCACAGATGCAGCGTAGCTAATAAGCAGTTTTTCATGCTCTCTTGGAGTAAAAATCATAATTTCCCTTTTAAAAATGTGATTAAAAAATAAAATAAGACTATTATATCATAAATAAAATAAAAAGCTAGTTTATATAAGTTTTATTAAATGTATTTAGGGTTTAAATCATTCATTATTCGTTGTAGTTAGTATATAAATTACACTTGTTGTGGTTTAAATTAAATTCTGAGCTTGAATCTAAATTTAATAGTTAGTTTTTAAATAGTTTAAAATTTAGAATATAAAGAAATTTATTAAAGATAGTGAATTAAAAAATACAAAAGTAAGATTTATTTCTTAAAATTTGCCCTAAAACTATATAATTTGTAGTTGATTTATGGAGAATATGCAGAATTTATATTGATTTTATTATCTTTTTGTTATAATCATAGCCTATCTATATAATAAAGGATTACTATGAAAAGAAAATGGGGGGGGGTTCTAACTCTTAGCTTTATTTTGGTCGGTTGTGGAGAAAATAATATTGATATAGTTAAAAACTATACCTTTCCTAATATAAAAACTATGACCATTGGGACAGCTATAGGGACATTTGATGAGTGCCAAAGCGTTAAATGGAAAGATGAAAGTAACGAAGCTCAAAAAATAGTAAGTGCAACTTGCGTGGTAAAACCTGAAATTTTAAAAGCTGAATATGAAACAGAAATTGCTAAGCTACAAAAAGAAAAAGATGAATATAAAGCTGAGTTTGATAAAGCAAAAGATGAGTTTGAAAAACGATACAAGGAAGCGGAACAAAAAGCACTAAATAGTTTTAAGGCTGATAGACAAAGAGAACTTGATTGGGCTGTTACTTGGGGTAATTGGCCAAAAGATACAGGCACCACGGAAGATGATGTTTGGGAGCTTTATGATGAGTTTTGTAAAGATAAAAAATTTTGTGATAATGATGGGCTATCTACTAAGATTCAATATAAATATAAATTAGGCAAAAATACAAATAAAGAAGAGCGTATGATAAAATCTATCAATAATCTCAAAAAAGAGATGGATAAAGAATTTTCTCCTGAAAACTACAATATGCCAAAATTTATAGAACCAGTTAAAATGTTTGGGAGAGATCTAAACCAAACAATTGAACCTATAAGCTCTCGTTCTTATAAATTTGAGTTTTTTGTAAATACGGATAAAACTGTGGAATTTAAAGATGAGTATATAATAGAAAATGGTCTAGCTGAAAAATCAGGTGGATTTGGTAAAGGAAGAATTTTATCTAAATTTTACAAAAGATAGATAATCTCTATAGTCAAGTAAGGGGCAAACTGCCCCACTAATTTTAATTATGTGCTTATTCACGCACTAAAATTTTTATCTTCTCATCATCAGCATCTATATAAATTTCATCGCCACTTTTTATCTCATCTTTTAGTATCATCTCAGCTATTTCATCCTCTACTAACTCATACATCGCCCGTCTTAGCGGTCTTGCACCAAACTCAGGGTCATATCCAACACTTGCGATTAACTTTTTAGCGTTATCGCTTAAATTTGCCTTAATCTCTCTATCTAGCAGTTTTTTGTTTAAAGCTTCAAACATAATATCAACTATTTTTACTAAATTTTCCTCTTTTAAAGGATTAAAGACGATGATATCATCAAGCCTGTTTAAAAACTCAGGCTTAAAATACCCTTTTAAAGCCGTTTTAACTAAGGCATCACGCTTATCTTTATCTGAGCCAAACTGCATAATCTCACTTGATGCGATATTTGAAGTTAAAATAATAATTGTATTTTTAAAATCAACCACAACGCCCTTATTATCAGTTGCCCTACCATCATCAAGTATTCCAAGTAAGATATTAAAAACATCTTTATGAGCCTTTTCTATCTCATCAAAAAGTAGCACTGAGTAAGGCTTTCTTCTAACTGCTTCGCTTAACTGCCCACCCTCGTCATATCCAACATATCCAGGAGGTGCTCCAAGCAGCCTTGAAACGCTGTGACGCTCCATATACTCACTCATATCAAACCTAATCATCGCCTTTTCATCATCAAATAAAAACTTAGCCAAAGCTTTAGCACTCTCTGTTTTTCCAACTCCAGTTGGACCTAAGAATAAAAAGCTACCTATCGGGCGATTCGCACTTGAAAGCCCTGCTTTATTTCGCTTAATAGCCCTTGCAAGTGCGTGAAGTGCTGCGTCTTGCCCTACAACGCTTTGTTTTAAATGCTCTTCAATGTGGAGGTATTTTTCTTTTTCGCTTGTTAGCATTTTTGTAACACTTATACCTGTCCATTTGCTTAAAATTCCAGCTACTAAATTTTCATCAACTTCATTTTTTAAAAGCGTTCCATTTTCTTGCATTTTATTCCACTTTTCTTCAAGCGATTTAATTTCGTTTTGTTTATTAGGAATTTTGCCATATTCTATCTCAGCGGCCTTATTTAGATCGCCATTTCTCCTAGCAAGTTCGGCTTCATTTTTTAAACTATCAACGCTTTTTTTAGCCTCGCTAATAGAACTAAATACCTTTTTTTCGTTTTCAAACTGCGAATTTAAGGCGTTTTTATTTTCGTTTAAATTTGCAAGTTCTTTTTCTATCTCATTAAGTCTGGTTTGATTTTTTTCTTTATCTTCCATTTTTAAGGCCTCTTTTTCAACTTGCAAAGTGATAATCTCTCTTTTTATCTTTGCTAACTCAAAAGGCTCGCTTTCTATTTGCATTTTAAGCTCAGCCGCTGCTTCATCGATCAAATCAATCGCCTTATCAGGTAAAAACCTGCCTGAAATATACCTATCACTTAGCTTTGCAGCCGAAACCAAAGCACTATCAGTTATGCTAACATTGTGATGAACTTCAAGCTTTTCTTTAATTCCTCTTAAAATTTGAATCGCTTCATTTACACTTGGTTCGCCCACATTTACAGGCTGAAAACGCCTTTGTAAGGCTGCATCTTTTTCAAAGTATTTTCTATACTCTTTTAAAGTAGTTGCTCCTATCATATGAAGCTCACCTCTTGCAAGTGCTGGCTTTAGGATGTTTGCCGCGTCCATTGAGCCCTCACTTGCTCCAGCTCCAACGATTGTGTGAATTTCATCGATAAATAAAATCACATTTTTAGCCTTTATTACTTCATCAATCACAGCTTTTAATCTATCTTCAAACTCGCCTCTATACTTTGCTCCTGCGATTAATGCACTCATGTCAAGGGCGATTAATTTTTTATTTGCAAGGCTTGTTGGAACATCGTTTTTTACTATTTTTTGTGCTAAGCTTTCTACAATCGCTGTTTTTCCAACACCTGGTTCGCCTAGTAAGATAGGATTATTTTTTGTTTTTCGTATTAAAATTTGCATAACTCTTTGAAGCTCTTCATCTCGTCCGATGACTGGATCAAGCTTTCCTTCTCTTGCTTTATCAGTTAAGTCAATTCCAAATTTTGCTAAGCTATCCATCGTCTCATCAGCAGTTTTTGAATCAATTTTCCTGCCACTTCTTAAAAGCTCAAGCTCTTTTTTAAACTCGTTTAAATCTATAAATTTGCTTAAAATTTCATTTATCGACTGAGTATTTAAATTTGCTAAAAGCCAGGTATCAATGGCTATAAAACTATCTCCAAGCTTTGTCATGAGCCCTTTTGCGTTTTCAAATGAGTTTAATAAATCTCTACTTATTTTAAGATTATCTTTACTTACATTTGAAGATGTTGGTAAATTTGAGATTTTTGATTTTATCTCTAAATTTAAGGCCTCTTTTGAAATGCTAAATTTATTTAAAATTTGATTTAGCAAAGAGCCACTATCAGTGCTTAAAGCCCAAAGCATATGAAGTGGCATAACTTCACTATTTTTAGAGTGAAGTGCCAAAGATAGCGAACTTTCAAGCACTCCTCTAAGCTGATCTGTTAAAATTTCAAATACATTACTACTCATCTTTTTTCCTTTTAATTTTATAATGGTTGTATTATATAACTTTAGTGTGTTAATGTCAAGTTTTATAATAAAATATTTTTAACTTTAAGAAATAAAATAAATTTTAGCTTAAAAATTTGATGAAAATTTTATAAAACAGGATAAACTTAAAAGAGTATAAATTACTATAAATTTCGCATTATTAAGCCCAAAATTCAGATAAATGTGATAAAATACCTGCTCAACTTAATAACGGAGACAATATTTGATAAAAAATAGAGTATTTATAAAATTTAGCTCTTGCTTGATTTCCTTATTGATGGTAGCAAGCTTAAGTGCAAATGAAGTAAAAAAAGATATTAAAAAACCAGACACAGAAGAGACAAAATTAGAAAGCCTTGCAAAATTTACAAGAGTTATAGCAACTGTAGAGAGCAACTATGCTGATGATCTTACTTTTTCAGAAATAATAAACAAAGCAATAGCAGGACTTATGACAAACCTTGATGCTCACTCTGCTTATCTTGATGAGAAGGCATTTAAAGATACGAAGGTCCAAACAGAAGGCGAATTTGGCGGACTTGGCATAACTGTTGGCATGAAAGATGGAGCTTTAACTGTTGTAGCACCCATTGAGGGAACTCCTGCTGATAAAGCTGGAATTAAATCAAACGATGTTATTTTAAGAATCGATGGTAACGCAACTTTAGGCATAACCCTTGAAGAAGCAGTTAGCAAAATGCGTGGAAAACCAAAAACACCTATAACTATCACAATTTACAGAAAAGGTGAGCCAAAGCCATTTGATGTAAATATCATAAGAGATATTATAAAAGTTGAGTCTGTTTATGCTAAAGAGATAGAAGATGAAGATGTGCTTTACTTAAGAGTTACAAATTTTGACCAAAAAGTTACGAAAGAAACCGCTAAATTTATCACAAAATATAAAGACAAAAAGGGTATAATCCTAGATCTTAGAAACAATCCTGGTGGACTTTTAGATCAAGCTATCGGTTTAACAAATATTTTTGTAGAAAGTGGCGTTATCGTATCTCAAAAAGGGCGCGATGAAAAAGAAAATATAGAGTACAAAGCCCAAAAAAATAGTAAGATAACCGACTTACCACTTGTAGTTTTAGTAAATGGCGGAAGTGCAAGTGCAAGCGAGATCGTAAGTGGGGCTTTACAAGATCTAAAAAGAGCTGTAGTTGTTGGAGAAAATACCTTTGGAAAAGGTAGCGTTCAAGTTATACTTCCACTATCTGAAAAAGAAGCTATAAAAATGACAATAGCGAGGTATTACTTACCAAGTGGCAGAACTATACAAAATACTGGCGTAGAGCCTGATATCATAGTATTTCCAGGAAATGTTCCAAATGATGAAAGTACATTTAATATAAAAGAGTCAGATCTTAAACTGCACTTAGAAAGTGAGCTAGAAAAGATCGGTGACAATAACAAAACAGTACAAAATAGTGATAATAATGGCACGAAAAAAGAGTTGATCACAAAAACTGATCTATACAAAGATATTCAGCTTAAAACAGCTGTTGATACGCTAAAAGTACTAAATCTTACAAAGGGTAAAAAATGACAAAAAACGAAATGATTTACGAAGGTAAAGCTAAAAAGATGTGGAGCACAAAAGAGTGTGAGGATTATTTAATAGTTGAGTTTAAAGACTCTTTAACTGCTTTTAATGGCGAAAAAAAGTCAGAGGAAGTTGGAAAAGGTGCTTTAAATAACAAAATTAGTACAGAGATATTTCACTTACTAGAGAAAAATTACATTAAGACTGCTCTTGTTGAGATGATTGATGACAATCATCAGCTTGTTAAAAAAGTAGATATTATTCCACTTGAAGTTATCGCAAGAAATATCGCAACTGGCAGCCTTACAAAACGCCTTGGCATAAAAGATGGTACGGTGCTTCCATTTACTTTAGTTGAGTTTTGTTATAAAGATGATGATTTAGGTGATCCCATATTAAACGATGAGCACGCATTGATACTTAAAGCAGTAAAAGATCAAAGTGAGCTTGACTATTTAAAGGCTGAAATTCGTAAAATTAATGAAATTTTAAAAGATTTCTTTGCTAAAAAAGGATTAAAGTTAGTTGATTTCAAGATTGAATTTGGTAAAGATAAAGATGGAAATATACTTCTAGCTGATGAGATAAGCCCTGATAGTTGCAGATTTTGGGATATGGAAACTAACGAAAAACTTGATAAAGATAGATTCAGACAAGGACTTGGTGGTGTAAAAGTCGCTTATGAAGAAGTTTTAAAAAGAATTTTAAGCTAGGAGAGATTTTGAAAGTTATAGTAAATGTAAAACTAAAAGCAGGTGTCCTTGACCCTGCTGGTAAAGCAACAGAAAATGCACTCCACTCACTTGGGTTTATTAGCGTAAATGATGTTCGTATCGGTAAGCAAATCGTGTTTAATCTTGACATTGATTGTAAAGATGAAGCTAAAAAAGAAGTTACTAAAATGTGCGAAGAACTCCTTGCAAACACAGTAATAGAAGAGTATGAGATAGTTTTATGAAAGTAGCTATTATAAATTTTCCAGGCACAAATTCAGAGATTGATACAAAATGGGCGTTTGATAAGCTTGGGTGTGATAGTGAAATTTTATGGCACAAAGAGAGTAGTATTGATGCTGATTTAGTTGTGCTTCCTGGTGGATTTAGCCATGGAGATTATCTTAGAACAGCAGCTATTGCTAAATTTAGCCCTATTATGGAAGCTGTTAAAGCTCACGCTAAAAAAGGTGGCTATATCTTAGGAATTTGTAATGGTTTTCAGATGCTTTTAGAACTTGGGTTACTGCCTGGTGCTATGAATAAAAACTTAAGCTTGAATTTTATAGCTAAATTTCACTGTTTAAAAGTTATATCAAATTCAAATAAATTTCTTAGCAATTGTGAAGTTGGTGAAATTTTAAAAGTTCCAATAGCCCATGGTGAAGGAAACTATCACATTGATAATTATAGCTTGTTTAAAATGCAAGATAAAGAGCAAATTTTACTTAAATACTGTGATGAAAACGGAGAAATCTTAAATCCAAACGGTTCAGTTGATGGCATAGCTGGAATTTGCGATGAAAACAAAAAGATTTTTGGGCTTATGCCTCATCCTGAAAGAGCTTGTGATGAACTAAATGGCAGTGTTTGTGGGATTAAAATGCTAAAAGGATTTCTTTGAGAATATTTATAACAGCCCTGCTTTTTCTTGCTAGTTCATTAATAGCTGAGGATGTAGATCTTGAGTTTTTAAAAAGCATAAAACCTAAATCTCAAGAAGAAATTCACGAGCAAGGACCTTACGCAGCTGAGAAAAAAATCCTTGAAAAAGACGAACTTACTCTTGATGATCTCATGTTTATAGCACCTACAAATGAAGAAGTCATATATGAAGAAAATGCTCAAGACTTCGCTGTTTATCAAGAGGTTAGAGTTACAGAACTTCTTTTGTCAACAAGCAATGTTCCTAAACAAATTTATCAAAATCAAGTATTTAGTATGAATTTTGCTGCAAATATTCAGCAAAACATTAATCTTGATCTTAACCTAACTATTGACTCCACAGAGTCGCTAAATTGGCTAAATCAAAATAATATTAATTGGGTAAAAGATATCAACGGTGTTTATAGAACAACGCTTTGGTTTGAAGCAAACGCAACAGATGCTTCTATAAATAAAATAAATGTTATAGCAAATAGAAATGGTGAATTTTTTCAAAAAGCAAGCATAAAGCCAAAACTTCCTAAAATTACTAATGTTGAAGAGCGTCCAAACTACGCTCATATAGTGGCTGATGAGCTTTTAGTTAAAAACTACAAAACATCTAAATTTGATGATAGTTCCAACATCATGACTATTGAAATAACAGCTAAAAATGCCAACCTTAACTCAATGTGGATAAATGATCCATCCATTACTAGACAAGGTTTTAACCCTTCAAGGGGAAATTATAGAAGTCAAACTGGATTTTACTTTGTTGTCTTTGATAACAATAAAACTGAATTTAACTTTAGTTACTTTAATGCAGTAAATAAACAGTTTGAAAACTACGCCCTTGGAGTAAGGCTTGAATTTGATGATTTAAGTACTCAAGTTGGGCTAAATCCGCAAAATGATCCATTTTCAGCATACAAAAAAGCAGCTATTTACATAGGTGTACTTATTTTATTATTTATGTATGTAGCTAGCAAAAACTCAACCCCATTAATTTTTGCTTGTTTTTTAATAGCATTTAATATCTACAGTCAAGACCCGCATTTTATCGGCATCGTAGCTGATAAAACGAAGGTAAAAATCCTTCCTATAGAGCGTTCAACTATTTTTTATGTAACACAAAAAGATGAAAAAGTTGAAATTTTTGACAAGGAAGGTGGGTATTATAAGGTGTTTTTTGATAATGGAAAAATTGGCTGGGTTGAGGAAAAAGATATAAAAATAGAGTAATTTATGCTAAAAATAAACGCAAAATGTGAGAATGAATTTATAGGAAAAAGCTTAAGTGAATTTTTAAAGGCTAAAAACTATAACATCTCTCACATTGCAGTTGAGTTAAACAAAGAGATAGTGCCAAAAGACAGATACGATACTACCATTTTAAAAAGTGGCGACATATTGGAGATTGTTACTTTTGTAAGGGGTGGGTGATTGGATAAAGATGACTTTTTACAAAAATTTAAAAAAAGAAATTCAAAAAAACTAAGAAAAAATCTAAACAGTTTAAAAATTGCAATAGCTGGGGCTGGTGGTATAGGCTCAAATTTAGCCATCTATCTTGCAAGAGCTGGCATTACTAATTTACATATCATAGACTATGACAGAGTTGAAATTTCTAATCTTAATAGGCAGCACTATTTCATAGATGATGTTGGAAAATATAAAGTTGATGCAATAAAAAGCCACCTTCTAAAAGTAAATCCATACATAAGTGTCACAACTGAAATTATAAAAATCACAAAAGATAATATCTTAGAAATTTTTAAAGACTATGATTTGATTTGTGAAGCTTTTGATGATGAAAAGAGCAAGTCAATGCTTGTTGATGAAATTTTATCAAATTTTAGTGATAAATTTGTAATATCAACTTCTGGAATGAGCGGAAATATAATAGATGAAAATTTTAAAATTAGAAAATTTGGAAATAGACTTTTTGTTTGTGGAGATTTAAAAGATGAAAATTTAGAGATTTCAGGTCTTATGGCACCAAAAGTTAGTGCTTGTGCAGCACTTTGTGCAAGTGTAGCATTAGAAATTTTACTAAGTAAATAGTAGTTGTGATAATATAAAAGGTACTAAATTTAAGATTTAAAGGTTAAAAATGTTAAAGCTAGGAAACAAAGAATTTCAATCGAGATTTATATTAGGTAGTGGTAAATTTAGCCTTGAGCTAATAAAAAGTGCTATACATAACGCAGGAGCTGAGATTATAACTCTTGCTTTAAGACGTGCAAATTTAGGCGGAGCTGAAAATATACTAGATTTTATCCCAGAAAATATCACCATACTTCCAAATACAAGCGGTGCGATAAATGCTGATGAAGCAGTTAGGATAGCAAAGCTTTCTAAAGAGATAGGTTGTGGAAATTTTATAAAAATTGAAGTTATAAGAGACACTAAATACTTGCTTCCAGACAATTACGAAACTATAAAAGCTACTGAAAAACTTGCAAATTTGGGTTTTTATCCGCTTGCTTATATGTATCCGGATTTAAATGTTGCAAGAGATTTAGCAAATGCTGGAGCGGCTGCTGTTATGCCACTAGCTTCACCGATTGGTTCAAATCGCGGACTTTTAACTAAAGAATTTATTCAGATATTGATAGATGAAATAGAAGTTCCAATCATAGTTGATGCAGGTATTGGTAACCCTGCACAAGCATGTGAAGTTATGCAAATGGGTGCAGATGCTGTTATGGTAAATACAGCAATAGCAACCGCAAGTAACATAAACCAAATGGCAAAGGCATTTAAACTGGCAGTAGAAGCTGGAAGAGAGGCATATCTTGCTGGTTTAGGTAGGATTATAAAACAAGCTGATGCAAGCTCACCACTAACTGGATTTTTGGACTAAGATATGAGAAGTGATTGTATGGAATTCCTTCCGCAAATGGAGCGTATAGATAGCAACATAATGGATGAAGTCTTAAAAGCTAGAGATGATTATAAATGTGAAAATTTTGAAATTTCAGATATTAAAGCAACACTTAGTAAAGATAGAATTTCGTTAATTGATCTTAAAATTTTACTTTGTGATAATGCTTTAGTTGTTTTAGAAGATATAGCAAGAAAAGCACGAGAGCTTACAAGGGCAAATTTTGGAAATTCTATTAACTTTTTTACTCCACTTTATATCTCAAACTACTGCGATAATGCCTGCGTATATTGTGGTTTTGGGTGCAGTAATAAAATAAAAAGAGTTCATCTAAACAGCACTTCTATAGAAAAAGAGTTAATCGCTATCAAAAAAACAGGACTTAATGAAATTTTACTACTAACTGGCGAGAGTCAAACTTACTCAACGCCGTCTTATATCGCAAATGCCGCTAAATTAGCTAAAAAATACTTCTCAACCATCGGAGCTGAAGTCTATCCTATGGATACTAAAGATTATAAGCTTTTACACGAAAATGGCGTGGATTTTGTCACTATCTTTAACGAAACATATAGCATTAAAAAATATCAAAAAGTCCATATTTCTGGCAATAAAAGAGTATTTCCTTACCGCTTTAACTCTCAAGAAAGAGCTTTGTTAGCTGGAATGAAAGGAGTTGGCTTTGGTGCACTTTTGGGTCTTGATGATTATAAAAAAGATGCTTTTTCAACTGCTCTTCATGCAAGTTTAATCCAGAAAAAATATCCACACGCTCAAATTTCTATCTCGGTTCCTCGTCTTCGCCCTACTTTAACAAATTCAAAAATAAATCCAAATAGCGTAGATGAAAGACGCCTACTTCAGATAATTTGTGCATACAGAATCTTTTTGCCATTTGCTTCTATAACTATTTCAACAAGAGAGAGTGCTAAATTTAGAAACGCAGCCATACAAATCGCTGCAAATAAAATTTCAGCAGGAGTTAGCGTTGGCATCGGCACTCACGATGAAACAAACCATGACAAAGGAAGTGAGCAGTTTGAAATTTCAGATAGTAGGAGTGTTAAAGAGGTCTATGATGACGTACTTAAACTAGGTCTTCAGCCAGTTTTTAAGGACTATGAATTTTTATCATGAATATAGTTTTTGTAACAAATAGCCAACTTTCTAGTCAAAATTTAACTCAAATTTTAAAAACAAAAACTGGCTTTAATAGCGTGATTTTAAGAGAGAATTTAGAGTATTACAATAAATTTGGAACTAGGATAATAGAAATATGTAAATTAAAAGGGGTAAATTTTATAACTCATAATTTTACAAATTTTGCTATTCAAAACTCTCTTAAGAGTATTCACTTTAGCTTTTTAAATTTTAAAAATTTAGATAAACAAATTTTGAAAAATTTTAGCCAGATATTAGTTAGTGTTCACTCTATAGATGAGCTTAAATTTGCTAAAGAAAACGGCGCAACAGCGGTTATTTATGGAAATATTTTTAAAACGGACTCTCATCCTAAAAAACCAGGAGTTGGCATGGATAGCTTAATAAATTTAACAAAACAAACCGATTTAGATGTTTATGCAATAGGTGGCATAAATTCTAAAAATCTAGATAAATTTAGCAACCTTGATATAGCTGGTATCTGTATGATGAGAGAATTTATGCTATAAAGTTGATATAAACTCTATAAACTTTACTAAATTATTAGCAACTTATGGTATAATCTGCTAAAAATTTTAGAAAAGGAAACAAAATGACAGAAAAACATGAATTTCAAACAGAGGTAAGTGATTTATTAAATTTAATGATCCACTCACTCTATTCAAACAAGGAAATTTTCCTAAGAGAGTTAATATCTAACGCAAGCGATGCGCTTGATAAACTCAACTACTTAACACTAACTGATGATAATTATAAAAGCTTAAACTACACTCCAAAGATAGATATCAAAATAGATAAAGATGCAAAAACATTAACTATTAGCGATACTGGAATTGGAATGGATAAAGATGAACTTATAAGCTCGCTTGGAACAATAGCAAGAAGCGGAACAAAAGGCTTTTTAGCAAACTTAAGTGGAGATGCTAAAAAAGACTCAAATTTAATAGGTCAGTTTGGAGTTGGTTTTTACTCAGCCTTTATGGTGGCTGATAAAATAGAAGTTTTAAGTAAAAAAGCATTAAATGAAGAAGCAAACTTATGGATAAGTGATGCAAAAGATTTTAGCATTAAACCAGCTAAAAAAGATACTCACGGAACGCAAATCACACTTCATATGAAAGATGATGAGTTTTTAAACGAGTATAGGATTGAAAATATCATTAAAAAATACTCAAACCATATCGCTTATCCAATTTTTATGGATAAAGAGGAATTTATCCCAGCTAAAACTGATGATGAAAGCAAAGAGATAGAGCCGAGTAAAAGCGAAATCAAAAATACTCAAATAAATAGAGCAAGTGCATTATGGCGAATGCCAAAAAGCTCACTAAAACCAAGTGATTATAATGAATTTTATAAACAAATCAGCCACGACAGTGCAGATCCACTACACTATATTCATACAAAAGCAGAAGGAACCTTAGAGTACACTACGCTTTTTTATATACCAAGTGTAGAGCCGTTTGATCTATATAGGGTTGATTATCAAAGCGGGGTTAAGCTCTATGTAAAAAGAGTTTTTATAACTGATGATGAAAAAGAGCTACTTCCTGTTTATCTAAGATTTATTAGAGGAATTATAGATGTTGAAGATCTGCCACTTAATATAAGCCGTGAAATTTTACAAGAAAATAGAGTAATGGCGACTGTAAAAGATGCAAGTGTTAAAAAAATACTTAGCGAACTTAAAAAAATGATGGATAGCGATAGAGAAAAATATCTAAAATTTTATAATCTTTTTGGCAGAGTTTTAAAAGAAGGGCTTTATGGATTTACACCTTATAAAGATGAGATTTTAAATTTAGTACTTTTTAAATCAAGCAAAAGAGATGGTCTTATTAGCCTAAAAGAGTATAAAGAGGCTATGAAAGATGACCAAAAAGAGATCTTTTATATAACTGGTAAAAACTCTCAAATGCTTAAAAATTCGCCTCTTTTAGAGAGTTTTAACAAAAAAGAAATTGAAGTTTTGCTTTGTGATGATGAGATAGATGCTATTGTTATGCCGATGGTTTTTGAGTATGATAAAACCCCTATAAAGCCAGTTTCAAGTGCTAAATTTGAAGAGGAGTTAAATCAAGATGATTTTAAAGAACTAACTTCAAAGATAAAACAAGCCTTAAACGATGAAGTAAAAGATGTCCGTGTTACTTCAAGGCTTGATAAATCAGCGTCTTGCTTAGTCTATGATGAAAACGACCCAGACTTTGCAACACAGCAAATTTTAAAGCAAATGGGACAAGAAAACTTACCAAAAATTTTGCCGATTTTAGAGATAAATCCAAATCACGAAATCATTAAAAAACTAAAAGATAATCAAATAATGCTAAATGATGTCTCAAAAGTTCTTTTAGGGATTGCAAAAATTCAAGAAGGAATTAATTTAGAAAATTCAGATGAATTTGCGAATTTACTAACTAAATTTATAGAAAAAGCGATTTAGCCTTAAAAAGAGTAGCTAAAAACTACTCTTTTATAAATTCATAATTATATTCTTTGCTTACTAGCTTCGCCTTTTAAAATCTCAAGTGCAACTACAATATCCCAAATCTCAGCAGATGCAAGATTAGCAAAATTAGATCAAATCAATAACCTTTTCATTGATTATTTTTTCTTATATCCATATTTTTCTATTAACTCTTCTGTATCTACAACTTCGCTTTTTTCTATTTTTTCATAGTTATATTTCTCTTTTAAAGCTTTCATTCCACCTTGTAAATTAATAATCTTCTCAAAGCCTCTTCCATCCAACATCTTAGCAGCTACACCGCTTCTACTACCAGCTTTACAAATAACCCCAATAGGTTTTTTAGGATCTAGCTTTGAACTTAGTACTTGTTTCACAAAAGCGTAATTTAGCGAAGTTTCATCATCATTTTTAATAGGAATCCAAATTGCTTTTTCAATATGTCCTTCTAAAAATTCACTTGGAGTTCTAACATCTAGAATTTGTAAATTTTCATCTTCTATGATTTCAGGCGTGACATCTATATTTATAATATCACCAAATAAAAGAGATGAGCCAAAAACCAAACCAAAAACAACTTTTTTCATTACTACTCCTTCTTTTAAAAATATATATTTTTATTATACAAATATATTTTAAATAAAATTTTATTTTTTATAGTTAAAAAATATATAATAATTATATTTTAATTTATGAATTTTAGATTTCTTTAAAACTTATTGTGATATAATTACACAAATCTTTAAATAAAGGAGAAAAGATGGCAACAAGAAAAGAACACGATTTTATCGGTGAGTTAGAAATTAGCGACGATGTCTATTATGGTGTCCAAACTTTTAGAGCGGTTGAAAACTTTAAAATGACTGGAAGACAGATCAAAGACTATCCATTCTTTGTAAAAGCTTTTGCTCAAATCAAAAAAGCAGCAGCCTTAGCAAATAAAGAAGTTGGAGTTTTATGCCCTGAAAGAGCTGATGCGATAGCAAAAGCAGCTGATAAAATTATCGCTGGTGAGTATTTAGATCAATTTGTTGTAGATATGATTCAAGGTGGTGCTGGAACATCAACAAATATGAACGCAAACGAAGTTATCACAAATGTTGCGTTAGAAATTTTAGGTCATAAAAAAGGCGAGTATAAATATCTCCACGCAAATGATCACACAAATTTAGGTCAAAGCACAAACGATACTTATCCAAGTTCTATCAAAGTTGCAACTTATGCAAAACTAGATGATCTATTAAAAGCTATGGAACTTTTAGTAAGCGAACTTGAGAAAAAAGGCACTGACTTCAAAGATATGATAAAAATGGGAAGAACAGAACTTGAAGATGCCGTTCCTACCACACTTGGAAATACCTTTAACGCTTTTGCAAGCTATGTAAAAGCTGATATTGAAAACATTAAAAAAGCAAAAGATTTAATGAGCTATTTAAACATGGGTGCAACAGCTATCGGAACAGGTATCAACTGCCATCCAGATTATAAAAAAGCAGTTCATAAACATCTTAGCCAAATTACAGGAAATGAGTTTAAACCAGCTGAAAATTTCATAGCTGCTACTCAAGATACAGCTGATTTTGTTCAAGTTAGTGCTAGTTTAAAAACAGCTGCTGTAAGACTTTCAAAAATAGCAAATGACTTGAGATTAATGAACTCAGGTCCAAGATGCGGTTTAGCTGAAATCGAACTTCCAAAAATGCAACCAGGTAGTTCAATCATGCCAGGAAAAGTAAATCCAGTTATAGCTGAAGTTGTTGGTGAGGCTTGCTATGAAGTTATGGGAAATGATGTAACAATCATGCTTTGTTCAGAAAGAGGAGAGTTTGAACTAAATGCGTTTGAACCAGGAATCGCATATGCACTATTTAACTCACTTGTAGTTTTAGAAAATGCATATATTACCCTAGCAAACAAAGCTATAAAAGAACTAAAACCAAAACCTGAAAACTGCTTAAATTTAGTTCTTAATTCAGTTGGTATAGTAACTGCCTTTAACCCAGTAATTGGCTATGAAAACTCAGCATCAATTGCAAAAGAAGCACTTGAAACTGGCAAATCAGTAGGTGATATTGCGATCCAAAGAGGTCTTTTAACAAAAGAAGAAGTTGATAAACTTCTAGATCCAAAAAGCATGTTAAACCCTCATATGGATCATACTGGTAAATAGTAAAAATAGCACAAGGATTTTTCCTTGTGCCTTAAATTTAAAAGGATTTTTTATGGACGTTTCAATTATTTTACAAATTATTGTTCTATTAGGAGCGATATTTCTAGGTGTTAAGCTAGGTGGTATCGGCATTGGTTATGCTGGTGGACTTGGCGTTATAGTTTTAACCATCGGACTTGGCTTAAAAATGGGAAGCATTCCATGGGATGTTATTTTAATCATCGCTTCTGTTATTTCAGCCATTGGGGCGATGCAAGTTGCTGGAGGGCTTGATTATTTAGTTCAATTAGCTGAAAAAATACTTAGGAAAAACCCAAAACATATAAATTTCCTAGCTCCAGCTGTAACTTACTTTTTAACAATATTTGCTGGAACAGGTCATACTGCATTTTCTATGATACCAGTTATCGCAGAAGTTGCAAAAGGTCAAAACATTAAGCCTTCCGTTCCGCTATCAATTGCAGTTGTAGCTTCACAAATAGCAATTACAGCAAGTCCAGTATCAGCTGCAGTTATTTTTATGGCTGGTGATATGGCACTTGGTGGGCTTGGAATTTCTTATCCGATACTTCTAGCTATTTGGATTCCAACAACATTTGCAGGTTGTATGGTAACAGCTTTGATTATGAACTTACTTTGGAAGCAAGATTTAGATAAAGACCCAGTTTATTTAGATAGACTTTCAAAAGGTTTAGTTGCAGCTCCACAAAAAGAAGGAACTTATAAAGAGCTTCCAGCAGGTGCAAAAACTTCTGTTATTATCTTTTTAGTTGGAATTATCTTAGTTGTTTTATATGCTTCAGCAATTAGCCCTCAATTTAAACTAATCGAAAATGTCAAACTTCCTAGAGATGGTGCGATTATGAGTATTATGCTTACAATTGGTGCGTTAATTGTTATGATTTGTAAGATTGATGTTGATAAAGTTCCACTTCAAAGCACATTTAGAAGCGGTATGACTGCTTGTATCTGCGTTTTAGGTGTTGCGTGGCTTGGAGATACTTTTGTATCAAACCACACAGAAGAGATCAAAGGCTTAGCTGGTGATTTAGTAAGTCAGTATCCTGTATTATTATCAGTAGCGTTATTTTTTGCAAGTATGCTTCTTTACTCACAAGCAGCAACTGCAAAAGCTTTGGTTCCTACTGTTATAGCAGCCCTTGGATTAACTGCTACAAATAACGGCGATGCTTATATCTTAGTTGCATCATTTGCAGCTGTTTCTGCACTATTTGTTCTACCAACCTACCCTACACTTCTTGGTGCAGTTCAAATGGACGATACAGGAACAACAAGAATTGGAAAATATGTATTTAACCACGCATTTTTCTTGCCAGGAGTTTTAGCTATAGCTTTCTCAGTAGGCTTTGGCTTTATTCTAGCACCGATTTTAATGTAAAATTCGTGCGAATTTAGTTGGGAGCTTTTCCCAACTAATCAAATTTAGTATAATCTTATAAAAATATACAACCATATAAAATTTAACAAAATTTAAGTTCATTATTCTTAATGATTTTATAAAACCCAATATAAATCTTATTAAATTTAAAATTTATACCATTTGAAAACTATTTATATAACTCTAAAAATCTACTTAATTCATAGATTATAAGAGCATCTCTAATAATATCAAATAAATTTAATCTTAATATAATTTTGGTATTAAACTATCAAAAGCTTAAAATTTCTAAATGTTAAAACTAGATATAAGTGTATAAATTTAAAAAAGCCCTAAGTTTTTACTCTTAGGGCTTTGTGGTTATGAACTTTTTGCATTTTTCTAAAATTTCTGAAATTATAACAGAATAGCTCATTAAAACTTCATTTTAAAACTTAAAATAAAATTACTCTTCCTCTTTTGCAAAGCCATCTTTTGCATGCGCTTCTAAAAATCTTAAAATTCTAGCTTTTTCTTCGTCATTTATCTTTGCAAAATACTGCATAGCTGATAAATAAGCATCCCACTCATTCATCAAATGCTCAGCTGGATGATGCCCTGCGTGGCAACTTGTACAAGTATCATAATAAACCAGTTCAATTTCCTCCCAAGATGGATACTCTTTATCGGTTAAATCAGAACTTTTTACCAAAAATTTATCACCGCTTTTTGCCTTTTTATCATTTAGCGTTAAAAAGCTAACTAGTGGCATTCCAGTTGTTGCATCGTTTTTATAAACTAAAACTTTATCATCCATTGCTGAGGCTTCACCTTTTATCTCAATCAAAGAAAACTCATCATCTTTTTTTATTAAATTTACAGGTGTTCCTTCATAAATTTCTCCAACAACTGCTTTTGTATCTGGGTCTAATAAATTTGTTTTGATATTATAAATCCACATATCTTTTGCAAATGCAAAATTTCCTAAAATTAATGCTAAAAACAGAACTTTTTTCATTATGCTTCCTTTATACTTGGTGTTTTTATGCCACTATATGGCTTAACATCTACTTTTTTAATATTTACAAGGCAAGTATTTACCGAAGTTGCTTGAGCCATAGATGAGGTTGAAAAGTTTGGAGTTAGGACATTTACATGACCAGCGTTACATCTTTTTTCGCTTTTATCTTCTGGGTCATACCAAACGCCCTCTTGCAGTGATAAAACTCCACTCATTATATCATCACTTACAACCGCACCTGCTAAAACAGCACCTCTATCGTTAAAAATTTCAACCGTATCGCCATCTTTTATGCCAAGTTTTAAAGCATCATCTTTATTTATCAAAACTGGTTCTCTATTTCCAACCTTATAAAGTTTTCTAACAAAGCAGTTATCAAGCTGAGAGTGAATTCTATAAGTTGGGTGTGGGCTTACGATGTGAAATGGAAATTTAGCCGTCATTTCTTTATTTCCTAGCCACTCGTTTGGCTCTTTCCAGATAGGATGACCTTTAAAATCATCTAAATTATAACTTGCAAATTTTTCTGAATAAATTTGAAGTTTTCCTGTTTCAGTTCTTAGTCTATTATTTACAGGATCATCTCTAAAATCACTATGGCGGACAAATTTATACGCACTTTCATCTGGCGTAAAATGCACAAATCCCTCTTTCCAAAACTCATCAAACTCAACATAATTTGGACAATCACTTCTTTCATAAAATTCTTTTATTCTAACTTCTTTTGATTTTCCACCGCCTGTAAATTTACGCCACTCTCTTTCTCCGACCATTTTTGCCATCTCTTCAAAAATATCGTAGTCGTTTCTTGCTTCATTTAATGGCTCGATGACTTTTTTCATAGCATAAACATAATCTTGAGAATAGCTTCCACCATAGCTTATATCATCTCTTTCAAGCGTTGTAGTCGCTGGTAAGACGATATCTGCCATTTTTGCAGTTGGTGTCCACCAAGGCTCATGAACTATAACCGTATCAAGAGTTCTTAAAGCTTTTATTAAGCTATTTGAGTCTGGTTGGTGACCTAAAGTATTACACCCAACATTATAGAAAATTTTAATATTTGGATAGGTTATTTTTTCGCCTTTAAATTTGATAGTTTTTCCAGGATTTAAAATCGCATCACTTACTCTTGAGGCTGGAATTTTAGCCCTTACTTTGTTTTTTCCCTGTGCAAGACCTGCTGGAAGCATAACTCCGCTTGATGCTTGACCGCCACCACAATAGTGCATAGAAAAGCCAAATCCACCGCCAGCAAGTCCGATTTGTCCGATAAACGCAGCCAAAACCATAAGAGTCCAATCAGCTTGTTCGCCATGTTGTGCTCTTTGCATCGCCCAGTTTCCTGCTAGAAATGTTCTATTTTTTACAAAAGTATCAGCAAGTGATTTTATAACACTTTCTTCAATTCCAGTTATTTTACTAGCCCAAGCAGGGGTTTTTTCTACTTTATCTTCTGTTTTACCAAGCAGATATGGCAAAAACTTATCAAATCCATAAGTGTATTTTTCAATAAATTCTTTATCGTATTGTTCTGTTTTATAAAGATAGTGCATCATTGATAGCATTAAAGCCACATCAGTATTTGGGCGAATTTTTATCCAATCTGCGTTAAGTTTTTTTGCAATAGGGGTGTATTGTGGGTCAATTGTAATAAATTTAATATTTGATTTTGCATATTTTTCATAGTAAGGATTATTTCCACGATTTGGAACTTTAAAATCGATTTAATTACACTTTAAAATATCAGCACCCCACATAACATAAACTTGAGTATTTTCTAAGATAACTTCGTGTGCGGTTTGAAGTGAATAAACTTCTAAATCCCCAACTATTGTTGTATTTACCTTACCAGCTGCACCGTTACTGTGTTCGCCATCCATTGTAACTGCACCGCCAATTACGGTATTAAAAAATCTACCAGTTGTTGCTGCACAGTTGTGAAGTAGTCCTGGATGTCCCCAACCACCATAACTTGCGTTATAAATTTCATCAGGTTTTACACTTTGAAGTTTATCTAAAACTAGCTTTAAAGCATCATCCCAGCTAACTCTTACAAATTCCTCTTTTCCGCGAAGTTCTGGCTTTGAGTTTGATTTTACACCTTTTGCTTCAAGATAGCTTTTTCTAACACATGGATATTTTATCCTTGTATCGCTATAAACTCTATCTATCCAAGCCTCACTCCAAGGTATTTTTGGGTCTTTATCAGAAGCTTGTGGGGTGATTTTTACTATCTTTCCACTCTCATCAACATCTGCATAAAATGCACCGACATTTGAAGCACTTGCTATTTTTTTAGTTTGATTTTCTTTTGCTAATAGCTGTGGCACAGCTGATAGCACAGCACTAGTAACCCCAGCTTTTTTAATGAAATCTCGTCTTTTTTCATCAATTTGCATTTTCTCTCCTTATAAAATTTAAGTGAAAAATTATAACCATTTTCATCATTTTAAAATCACTTTTTAGCTTTTAATTAGCTTAATTGTAGTAAAATGGCTAAAAATTAATTTTTAAGGAAAGTATTTTGAACAGATTTAGAAATTTAAATTTAATGCTTGTTACAAATGAAAAAAAACTAATCTCAAAAGCAAAACACTCAAGTAGTAATTTTAAAAATTTATACATTCAAAATAGTGATGATTTTATCTCTGCTTATCTTAACTCAAATGTTGCAATTGACGCTGTTGTGCTTGATTTAGACGATGATGAAAAAATAGATCTTTCAGCTATTTTATATATCCATCCAAATCAGCAATTTATTTTCCTAGCTTCAAAAAGGCAAATTTATGTTGATTTTTTAGATAAATTTAGAGGTGGAAAATCAGCAGTTTTATTTAAGCCGATTAAATTTAGTGCGATTTTGGATAATTTAACTTTGATGCTAAAAAACAAAGATAAAAAAAGTGAAAATTTAATAAATTTAAATGATAAAATAAGCATAAATTTAGAAAAAGAGAAAATTTATGAAAATGGCAAAGAGATTTTTCTAACTCCAATGATGCATAAACTTATGCTTTTACTTTGTGCAAATTTAGATAGTCTAGTAACTTTTGAAATGATAGAAAGCTCAGTTTATGAAAGTGTGCCAAACTCACGCATCGTTGTGCAAAATTTAGTCGGAAATTTAAAAAGAAAATTCAGTCTTGACATAAAAAGCATATATGCAAAAGGATATATGTTACAAAGTTTTCAAAGCCAATAAATTTAACTATCTATGTCAATCTTAAGAAAAATTTATTTTATAAATTCGATCTTTATTTTGACGATAACTAAACTTGCTATTAAAATAGCAGTTAAGTTCTTTAAATAAAACCTAACCATTAAAAAATTAAGTAAATTTAGCTTTATCAAAATTTAAATTTACTATTTTCCTTTTGGGCGAAAAACCTTCATAACCTTTTCATCAGTTTCTATTCTTGAACCTTCTATTAGGTCTATACAGTAAGGAATAGCAGGAAAAACAGGCTCTAAACACTCTCTAATCGCTTTTGGTTGACCTGGCAAATTTATAATAAAACTACTTTTTCTAGTTCCAGCTATTTGGCGAGATAAGATAGCTGTTGGAACATACTTAAGACTTTCTAGTCTCATAAGTTCGCCAAACCCAGGTAGAATCTTATCACATACAGCTTCTGTAGCCTCTGGAGTTATATCTCTTTTTGCAGGTCCTGTTCCACCAGTTGTGATGATCATATCACACTTTTTTTCATCAGAGAATTCTATAAGGCTTGATTTAACCATATCATAATCATCAGGAATTACCTTATAAAAATACTCCACATCGTTTAATAACCACTTTTCAAGAAGTTCTTTTATAGCAACGCCTGATCTGTCTTCATACTCTCCACTACTTGCTCTATCACTTAGCGTAATGATACCTATTTTAATTTTTTGCATTTTCTTCTCCATCATACTCTTTTGATAATATCTCTTTAATCTTATCTGCAGTAACAGTCTCAAAAGCAAAAAGATATTTTGATACACTAACCAAACTAGAGCCCATACTTGATAAAAATTCACTAACTTCATCAAAGTTTTTCTTAAGCAAACTCTCTACCACTTGCTGGCTTGGCATAATTTCATCACCCATAGCATAATCAAATATCATAATATTTGCCAAATTTAGTGCCTTTTTGACATCGTGTTTTGAGTTACTAAAGCTATCTTCTTTATAAATCTTAAGTGCAGCCATACCGCTTAGATAGACTTTTAGTTTATTCTCAAGTGTTGTTTTTGACTCAATCTCACTATCGTCTTTTAAAAAATCATCTTCTAAAAGATTTATTTTAGAGAAATTTACACTATACCAGTATGCACTTAAAGCCTTAGCTCCTTGATAAAGAGCTTGGATCTCTTTTTCTTTTTCACTTAAGACAAGATCCTTTTTTTTGCCTATTAAAACTTTATTTTTAACACTTTCAAAATCACTAAGCTCTAAAATCTCACTACCCCTTCTTATAGCATTTATCATAGCTTCATTTACAAATGTAGCAAGTCCAGCACCACTAAAACCAACACTCATTCTTGATAATTTTGTTATATCAGCTGAGTTTGCTTTTCCTTTTAGGTGAAGTTTTAAAATTTCAATTCTATCTTTAAAATTTGGAAGTGAGATAAAAATTCTTCTATCAAACCTTCCAGGACGAAGCAAAGCATCATCTATCATGTCTATTTTATTTGTAGCAGCGATAACTATAACACCACTATTTTCCTCAAATCCATCCATTTCAGTTAGAAGCTGATTAAGAGTTACTTCACGCTCATCATTTCGCCCCTCACCCCTACTTTTGCCAATAGCATCAATCTCATCTATAAAGATTATACTTGGAGCATTTGCTTTAGCATTTGCAAAAAGCTCACGAACTCTTTTAGCTCCCAAACCAACATACATCTGGCTAAAATTTGCTCCACTTTCATAGTAAAATGGCACGCCTGACTCGCCAGCTACGGCTTTTGCTATAAGTGTTTTACCAACTCCAGGAGGTCCAGCCATAATAACTCCTTTTGGAAGTTTGATGCCAAAATTTCGATATTTTATAGGGTTTTTAAGAAAATCAACTATCTCTACAAGTTCGCTTTTAACTTCATCAATCCCTGCTACATCGCTAAATTTAATATTTGAAATTGATGGAGTAAAACTAAAATTTGATGAGTTTGTGCTATTTGCTAAACCTTTTTGTTCTACTATAATCTTTCTTGCTGGAGCATTTTTAAGAATTTTATCAATAGCAAAAATTAGTAGAAAAACCATAATGGCAAGAATTATAAAATCAACCCAAAAAGATGATTCATTAGCTTTTTCTATCTTGGTCACGCCAAAAAGCTCTTTTAAATCAACCGCATCTTCTAAAACAATGTAATCTTTGCCATTATACTTAAGATAAATTTTGCCATCATCAAGAGTTGCTTTTGTTATGGCTTTGTTGTCAATAAGTGAGTCATATTCGGCTTTTGAGATATAAATAGATGGATTTCTAAAATAGACAAAACTAAGTAAAAATATAAGTATAAATAAAAATATAAGTATTATATTTAGCTTGTTTGGTTTAAGCTTTTGCAAAATTTCCGCTATCTTTGATCTCATAATCTCTAACCTCTATAAATTTATTTCTTAAGTCTTGATCGCTTTTTAGATAAACTCTGTTATAAAACTGATCAAATCCACTCCAAAACTCGCCGTTTTTTTGCTCAAACAGAACATTTAGTGGCTCATTATACAGCTTTTTTCTAAATTCTAAATTGTTTAAATTTACTATATTTTGAATCTCTTTAAGTCTTTGTTTAGAAATTTTACCATTAATTTCTCCAAATTCTTTAAGTAGTTCAGCACTTCTTGTACCATCTCTTTTTGAGTAGATAAAAGCATGGATATGAGTTAGTGGAAATTTTTTAAAGTTACTCAAAGCTTCACTCCAAATTTCATCACTCTCTCCTGGATGCCCTACTATAAAATCCGTTCCTAAAGCAAATCCCATATCGCTAAGTTCACAAAATAGCTCTATATCTTTAATCGCTGTATTTCTTCGCCTCATTAAGCTTAGCATCTTTTGACTTGTGTGTTGAAGTGCGATATGAAGATGCCTTTCTAGCCAACTCTCTTTTAAAATTTCTCTAAAACTATCATCTATCTGAGATGGCTCTAAACTTCCAAGTCTTATTCTTTTAATGCCTTTTATAAGACTAAGTTTTTTAAGAAGTTCACCTAAATTTGTGCCACTATCACTTCCATAACTTCCGATATTTGTGCCTGTTAAAACTATTTCACAAAAGCCATTTTCTACTAAATTTTTTGCTTCGTTAAGAAGTTTTTCTTCACTTTCACTTCTTGCAATACCCCTTACATGAGGAATTATACAGTAGCTACATTTAAAGTTACAACCCTCTTGAATTTTAAGAAAAGCTTTTGAGTGATTAGAGAAATTTGTTACACTTCCTTTTTCAGTTGTAGAGCTATCTCCAAATTCATAAAATTTAGTACTATTTTTTAAAAAATCTGAAATTTCAAGCTTTCTACTCATACCAAAAACGCCATCAACCTTGCCATCATCTAAAAGCTCTTTGCCTTTAAAAACAGCTCCACACCCTGTTAAAAGAACTCTTTTTCCAGCTCTTTTCATACGGCTTATATAGGTTCTTACATCGCTATCTGCGCCATTTGTAACTGTGCAAGAATTTACAACTATAGTATCAGCCAAACTCTCATCATTACAAATTTCATCAAAATTTATAGAATTTTTCATAATTTCACTATCGTAGATATTTGTCCTACAGCCAAATGTCTTAAAGTATACTTTCAAGCTAACTCTTCCTTTGCTTCGTTATTTGTTTCATGTTTTTGAGTTTGTAAAACATGCCTTGCTAAATCATCTTTTTCTTTTAAATATAAAGTCTGGCTTGGATAGGCTATTTTAATGTCATTTTCTTTTCTAAAAGCTTCTAAAATTTCTCCAGATATAGTACTTCTTAAAGCTAAAGTTGCATATGAGTTAGTCATATACCAAACGCTTATTTTTATGCCATAAGCATCAAAAAAGTGAAAAATTCTAGGCTCAACACTTGGGCTTTTTATACTATACTGACTCCTTAGTTTATTCATCTGTTTTTTTGCTATATCTGTATATCCTTTTGAGTATTGACGAGCGATGTTTTTAACAATATAAGTTGCTTTTTGGTAGTTACTATCAAATGTAAGTAAGATATCAATACCATCCCATACTGTTTTCATCCCACTATGAGTATAGTTTGAGATAAGTTCTGTAAATATATAGTTATTTGGAACGAAAATAATCCTACCAGCACGGCGGTGTTCTTTGGTAGTTATCATCGTAACATCTTCATATATAGTCATTCTAAGAACCGATATATCAATGATATCTCCTACATATGTCTCACCATTAATCTTTCTAACCTTAATTCTATCTCCAACTCTAAATGTTCCACCAATCATAATAACAAACCAGCCAAGCATGCTCATAAACATATCTTTCATAGCAATTGCCAAACCAGCAGAAGCAAATCCTAAAAATGTAACAAAATATGAAACATTATCAATAAAAGCAAAGAGTAAAATAAAGATAATTATAAAGAAATTTATAAAATTTATGACCTTGTTTGTCATATAAAAACGTTCATTATCCTTAATGGATTTTTTAGCAATAAATTTCATCAAAATTGATATAATAATGATAAACCCTATCACTATACCTACATTTATAGCTCTTTTTGTTTGGACTTTGATATCGCTTCTAACTGTTGCTATTCTATCTTCTATCTTTGTAGAGTAAACTTGATAAGTACTATCTCCAGTTGCTTTGGCAGCACGAAGTTCGTTTAATCCAACTTGAATTAACTCAATATCCTTAGATATATTTTGATCATTTGGAATATAATTTAGTATTGATCTTAAAAGATTTTTCTTCTCACTAAGTCTATCTATAAGAGTGCCTAAAGAGGCCAGATTTACTCTATACTCATCTCTTTCAAACATTATCTGTTTTATATAAGATAGTGCATACAGTATCCCTAAAGGGCTTTTAATCTTTTCATATGATGTTAATTCATCTGCATCAAGCATAGATGTAAATGGACTATTTTCATACTCTCCAAGTAGTGAAATTTGCTCATTTACAACCCTTAATTCAGAATTTATACTCTCTTTTTCATCAGCTTTTTTAACTCTTTTTAACTCTTTTTCTAGTGAAATTTTGTTTTTTATAAGCTCTTGATAAGTTTGATAGTTTTTATACTGAAGATACCAGACATTATCTTTAATGGAAGAATCAATTGCTAAGATCTGCTTTTTTAAATCTTCAACCGCTATAGAAGTAAGATTTTGATCATCTGTTTTATTAGCTTCAATTATACTTGATTTGGTCTTATTTGACTCTGTTTTGTTAGCTTCAGAGGCATTAATATCTGCTGGTTTTGCTACTAAAATTTGAGCTATTAAAAATAAGCTTAGAAAAATTCTTATCATATAAACTCTTTTAAGGTTTGGATTACTAGCTCTTCTTTTACATCATCTTTAATCTTAAAATTTCCAATTCCATTTGGCAGTATGAATTTTATCTTAGAGTTTAGTGACTTTTTATCAAGCTTAAAATGTTCATAAAAATTTTTAGTATCTTTTATTTTATAGCTTACTGGAAGGCTAAATTTTTCCAAAACTTCACGCACTTGCTTACTCTCATCTTTGCTTAAAAGCCCTAGTTTTTGTGCTAAATTATTTGCCATATTTATACCAATTGCCACAGCTTCGCCGTGCAAAAATTTAGAGTAGTTTGTTTGATTTTCTATTACATGAGCAAATGTGTGTCCGTAGTTTAAAACCGCCCTTATGCCACTTTCTTTTTCATCTTGATTAACAATATCAGCTTTTATTTTTACACATTTTTCTATTAGATAAATCACATCATCTTTAGCTTTAAGATCGCTTTTTTTAAAAAATTCAAAAAACTTACCATCAAACATTACAGCCATTTTAATAGCTTCTGCAACACCTGCACTAAATTCACGATTTGGAAGTGTTTTTAGGTATTTTGTATGACAGTAAACAGCCTTTGGTTGATAAAAACTCCCAATTAAATTTTTACCAAATTTATTATTTATACCAGTTTTTCCACCCACACTTGCATCAACCATAGATAAAAGCGTAGTTGGTATATTTATAAAATCTATCCCTCTTTGATAAATGCTTGCAGCAAAGCCCGTAATATCACTTACTACTCCACCACCAAGAGCTATTAAAGTGCTTTTTCTATCAAGTTTAGCGTTAAAAAGCTGTTCAAGAATCAAATTTAGAGTGTCTAAATTTTTATAAGCTTCACCATCTGGAATTGCTATAAGTGTAACGCTTTTAGCTTTTATCCTTCCAAGCAGATCAGCTAACCATAAAGCCCCAACAGTTTGGTTTGTTACAACTCCAACAGAACCATCAAACTCTAAATTTTCAAGTTCATTTATATAAATTTTATAGCTGTTTTTATCTAAGTTAATATCTACTGTCATTTTAAACCTTTTAAATTTCCTAGATTTTATCCAAACTTCTTAAATTTCACTGAAATCAGGTATAAAAAGCTGATAATTACTCTTAAGCTTAAAATATAGCTCATCAATATCTTTTGACAAATTTGAGAGTAAATTTCTTTTTAAAACGCTCTCATTAAAAGGCACAAACTGTAAAAAATCGCTCTCTTCATAAAGAGTATTAAGCGGATTTATCTCAGAGTTATTTGTTATAAAAAGCTCTTTTTTAAAAAGCTCTGAAAGGTCTTTATAATAACCAATAACCTCATCTTTTTCAATCTGGTCGTAGTAGTAAAGACTAATATCAAGACCAAGCTGACCACAAAGATCAAAAACAACACTAGCCCCAGTTGTAGAGCTTTTATTATTTACTATAACAACGCCTTTTTTAAGATTGCTTACATCTTTATCGCCAAGGGTAAGGATAGGAACTTTAAGATTAAAAACTCTTTTTTTATAGCGTTCAAAAAATTCATTATTTGATATAATCATACCGATTTTATGGTGTTTTACATCCTTATCCATTATAGAAACTTGCTCTTTATACTCAACCATTATCTCACAACTCAAACCATCACAATCACTTGTTAACTCCTTTACACTATCAAGCGTAGTTGGGTTAATAATGCGGATAAAAAGCTTATGATTTGTAAGAGTTTCATTTAGAAATTTAGCACTTTTTATCATCTTTAAGATTTCATTTTTCTCAGTTCTTGCCATATCAATAATAAGATAAAAATTTATCCCAAAAGGCGATGGAAACTGCCCACGAGCGGTCTTTATAGTCGTGTATACGTCTTTTAAAACAGATGGTTCGCCAACCATCAAAATAGTATCATTTGGAAAAATCATCGTGTTGTATTTTGTAACAATTGCTTCATTATGACGATAAATCATAGGAATTTTATACTTTTGATTTGTAAACATTCCAACTCTTTTATAGGCAAAAGAGCTTCCTACTGGAACCTTTGCTTCCATTATCTCCCCACTTCCAAGCCCAATATCATCAGCTAAAATAGGATGATCTGGCAAATACCCAACAAGCCTAGAGGTTATAATATCCAATAAATCCACGCTTTTTAGGTGTTTATCGTCTAATCTATCACTAAAATCATCCCAAGCATCAAGTAGATAAATTTCAACATCTGGTAAAATTTCTCTTAAATTCTTATATATATTTATAGTGTTAAATTTGTTATCTTGAATGATCATAAAAGTATCAAATTTTTTACTAAGTGCAACTTTTAGCCTAGGTAGGCTTGTGGCATCAAATTTTTCTAATGTAAGATTATCGCCTACGATATTTTCGCTAATAGTTTCGTCACTGTTATAAATAATTGTATAATTATGGCGTAGGTTTTTAAGCGTTACAATCTTTTCTAAGAAATTTTTAGCTAAAATACCATCGCAAATAATCATTATGTTTTTCATAAATTAACTCCAAATTTTAAAAAGGATATTATAGCAAAATGAAATTTAAAATAGATAAAATAGACGGTAATGCTAGGGCTTGTACTATTCAAACAGCCCACTCGGTCATACAAACTCCAGTTTTTATGCCAGTTGGAACTGTTGGGGCTGTAAAGGGGCTTGATGCTGTTGATATGAGTGAAATTTTAGAAGCTAAAATAATTCTAGCAAACACATACCATATGTATCTTCGTCCAGGTGCGGATGTGGTTAAAAAGTTTGGTGGATTACATGGCTTTACAAAATTTCCAAATAGCTTTTTAACTGATAGTGGCGGTTTTCAAGCTTTTAGCTTAAGTGATATCTCAAAACCAGATGAGTATGGAATTAAATTTAGGTCACACATTGATGGTAGTAAACACTATTTTACGCCAAAAAGCGTTATTGATACCCAGCACAAACTAGGTAGCGATATAATGATGATTTTAGATGATTTAGTAGCTTTGCCAGCGACTAAAAAAAGAGTAGATGAGAGCATAAAAAGAACGATAAAATGGGCAAAAGAAGCTTTAGAGTATCATAAATTTAAACAAAATGAAGGCACTGGAATAAATCAAAATCTTTTTGGAATAATCCAGGGTGGAACTGACTTTGATATGCGTAAAATTTGTGCACAAAGTCTATGTGAGATGGAATTTGATGGTCTTGCTATAGGTGGTTTAAGTGTTGGCGAGAGTAATGAAGAGATGTATGAAACTGTTGAAAATGTTATGCCCTTTATAGATAAAAATCGCCCAAGATATCTCATGGGAGTTGGCACACCTGAAGATTTGGTAGAAAATGTATATCGTGGTGTTGATATGTTTGACTGCGTGATGCCTACAAGAAATGCAAGAAATGGCACACTTTTTACAACTTTTGGTAAATTTAATATAAAAAGAGCTGAGTTTATTCATGATGATGAACCAATTGATAAAGCGTGTGATTGTTATACTTGTAAACGCTACTCAAAGGGGTATTTAAGTCATCTATTTAGAGCAAAAGAGCTAACTTTTTACCGTCTTGCATCTTTACATAATTTGCATTATTATCTAAATTTAATGAAAGAGATAAGAGAGGCTATATTAAATAGCAAATTTGATGAATTTAGGCGTGAATTTTATTTAAAAAGAGAAATTTAGCTTTTAAATTTAGCTAAATTTCATATCTTTTATAAGCAAATTTTAAAAGATATTCACATAAATTTCACAAGTTATTCACGCCTTATTCACATGGGAATAACTATGTAAATTTTTATGTTTTAATACTTGCTTTCAAATTTTCCAGCCATTGCCTTATATACTGAAATTTCAGATTGTAAGGCTTTGTATTTTTCATTTATTAAGCTAGTTTTGGCTGAAATTTCAGCATTTTTAGCCTCCAAATAATCCTTAAGCTCGGCCTTTCCAAGAGTATATCTTGTGTAATAAAGACTAGATAATTTCGCAGCGTTTGAGCTTATTTTAGAGCTATTTTCAAGGCGTAAAAGTGAATTTGTATAATCACTATAAAATCTACTTACCTCATTTAGTGCTTTATATAGTGCGTTTTTATAAGTTGCTACTCTTTTTTCAAATTCAAGCTCGCTTATTTTAAGGTTTGCTTTTAGTCGGTTATAGTCTAAAAATGGTAAATTTATCCTTATACTTCCACTTAAAAAATCAAGCTCACCGCTTCCGCTAAAATCACTACTTGAAGACGAAAGCGAACCACCAAGAGAAATGGTTGGATAAAAGCTTTTTTGCCTTACTTTATAATCATAAAAGCTAGAATTTATCTGCGAGATAAAAGATCTAATATCTGGGCGATTACTAAGTGCATAAACAGGCACGCTCATATCAACACCCATAAATTTGATATCAAGCAAAGCCTTGCCATCTAAATTTATAGTCTCATCTGGCTTTAAATAAAGTAAATTTCTTAAAATTTCTAAATTTGCAACTCTATCTTTTTTAAAATTTAGAATTTGATTTTGTAAATTTAGTATGCTTTTTTCTACTTCTAAAGCCTCCATCGGCATTGATTTTCCTAAATTTACCTTTAAATTTACGATATTTTTAAGGCTTTTATAGTTTTTTAAATTTTCATCTAAAAGCATCAAAGTATCTCTTAAATAAAGCTCCCTAAAATAGCTATCAACAACTAAATTTATAACATTTAACTTAGCTGCTTTTAAATCATAAATGCTAGCTTTTGCACTCCACTGGCTACTACTTACGCTGTCTTTGATTTTACCATACAGATCTAGTTCATAACTAATGCTTAAATTTGAGCTAAAACTATCTTTCCACTCCTGTGAAACGCTAATATCACGCCCACTTTCTACTCCCCACGAAGCCATAAAAGTTGGCAGCAAATCAGCTTTTATAAGCCCTACTCTAGCTAAAGCTTGAAGTGAGTTAAGTGCTGCTATTTCAAGCTCTTTATTTGCCACTAAAGCTCTATCAATAAGTAAATTTAAAGGCTTTTGGTCATACCCTAAATACCATTTTTCATTTATAGTAAAACTCTCATTTTCATCTATAAATTCCTGTACTTTATAGTTATCTACTGCTGTTTTTCCAGCACAGCCTACTAAAATAAACACTAAAAAAACTAAATTTATAAAATTTCTCATCTTTACTCCTGCGAAAGTGCATCAATGGGGTTTAGTTTGCTTGCATTTCTTGCTGGCAAATAACCAAAAACTACCCCTATAAAACTAGATGTTATTAACGCTACTAAAGCTGGCGTAAGGCTAAATTTCATATAAAAGTCAATATTTAAGTTATTAAATAAAAAACCAATTGCATACGCTAATCCAAGCCCAATAACTCCACCTATAACACACAAAAGTACCGCTTCAATCAAAAACTGCATCAAAATATCGCTTTGTTTTGCACCAACTGCCATTCTAATGCCAATCTCTTTAGTTCGCTCTGTAACGCTTACTAGCATAATATTCATAACTCCAATACCACCAACTATAAGAGATATCAAAGCAACACCTGATATTAAAATTCTCATAGTATTTGTCGTAGCCTCAACAGTTTGGCGAATCGTATCTGAATTTCTTGTATAAAAGTCCTTTTTACCATGCTTTGCAACTAACAAATCAGTAAGTCTTGTCTCAGCAACTTGCGGGTTGGCACTATCTTTTACTTTAACAGTTATGCTTTGGACATTTCTATCGCCTGTGATTTTATTTACCACAGTAGAAAAAGGTGCATAAGCTCTTAAAACATCACTACTTCCAAACATAGTATCATTTTCTTTTACAACGCCTATTACCTTAAATGGCTGACGCTCAAAAAATAGCACCTTATCAAGTGGATTTTCATTTTTAAAAAAGCTATTTTTAGTATTTTCATCAATTATTAAAACCGAATTTGACTCATCTATGTCAGCCTTACTAAAGCCTCTACCATGTGATAACTCAAGCCCATTAACTTCTAAATAGTGAAGCCCTCCACCTCTTAAATTTCCATTTAAGCTTTGGTTTTTATAAGTCAAAACACCAGTACTTGATGTATTTGGTGTGGAGTAGTCAAGATATGGCTGTTTATTTAACAAATCAGAATCACTAACCGATAAGCTTTTTACCTGATTTACTCGCCTGTCACCAAAACTTTTACCAGGAAAAACAGTAATTGTATTTGTCCCAATAGCGCGAATTGAAGATAAGATTTTCTCTTGAGAACCCTTTCCAAGAGCTACGACGCATATTACTGAACTAATGCCAATAATAATGCCAAGCATAGTTAAAAGCGAGCGAAGTTTATGGCTAAATATCGCTCCAACTGACATCTTAAAACTCTCAGTAAGTGAGCTTTTAAAGGCTGGAATTTTGTTTATTTTACTCTTTTGTCTGCTTTTTAACTCATAAATTTTATCATCTTTTTTCTCATCTTTTATAATTCGTCCATCTTTTATCTCTATTATTCTATTTGCATAGTTTGCGACATTTAAATCATGAGTTACAAGTATTATCGTGTGACCTTTTTTGTGTAAATTTGTAAGGTTATCCATGACCATAAGCCCGCTTTTAGAATCCAGTGCTCCAGTTGGCTCATCTGCTAAGATAATCTCACCACCATTCATCAAAGCTCTTGCTATGCTTACTCTTTGCTGCTGTCCACCGCTTAATTTATTTGGTATATTTTGGCTTTTATCACCTAAATCTAAAGAGTTTAATAAATTTAAAGCTCTTTTTTCTCTTTTGTTTTTATCTATACCGTCATAAACCGCAGGTAAAGCTACATTGCTAAGGGCTGAAAGAGATGGTATTAGGTTATATCTTTGAAATACAAAACCAAATTTCTCTCTTCTAAGAGAAGCTAACTCATCAGAACTAAAATGGCTTATATCTTTATTATTCATTAGATACTTTCCATTTGTTGGCGTATCAAGACAGCCGATAATATTCATAAGAGTTGACTTACCGCTTCCACTTTGTCCAATGATAGCTACAAATTCACCCTTTTTTATACTAAGATCTATATCTTTTAAGACTCTAACGCTATTCTCACCAAGCGTAAATTTTTTATTTATGCCTTTTAACTCTATCAATGTACCATTCCACCACTTCTTTTCATAGATGATCTTTTATCAACTTCAGTGCTATCGCCTAATATAACTTTATCATCGCTTTTTAGACCACTTTTTATCTCTACATAAAAACCATCAGTTATACCTAAATTTACCTCTTTTTTAACTCTTTTTTCATGCTCTAAATTTCCAACTAATATATCTACGAAATCTTTATCATCTTCTTTATAAACTGCGCTTTTTGGTATATACATCGTATCAATACTTTCATCTATTATGATCTCATTTTGTGTTGTCATGCCTATTTTTAGGAAGTTATCACTATTATCTATATATGATTTTGCGTAGTAATATACTGCTTTGTTTGAAGTTGTTGAGCTGCTTCTTGAAAGAGTTCCATCACTAAGAGATGTCATTGCTGGATCGATTTTATTAATAATGGACTCTTTTTTTATATTTGGGTTTGCAAGTATTGAGTAGCGAATTTTAAGACCTTCTTTTATCTTTGGAAGATCTCCTTCAGCAACTTCAAGATTGATTTGTAATTTTGTTAAATCAGCTATTTGAACGATAACTGGAGTTGTCTGGTTGGCATTTACTGTTTGACCCTCTTTAACTATGGTTGAAACTATCGTTCCATCAATTGGTGCTGTGATTTTTGTATAGCTTAAATTTGTCATAGCTGTATCAAGGTCGATTTGATTTTGTTTTATTTTTGCATTTATTTGAGTAACTTGTGAAATTTTAAGAGCTGCTTCGTTTTGAGCCATCTCAAGACTCTCTTTTGAAGTTGCGTTTCTTTTAAAGAGTTTTTCCTCTCTTTTAAGCTTACTAACTGCTATATCTTTAGCAATTTGTGTAGCGTTTAAGTCTGCTAATAAACTCTCATACTCAGCGATTTTCTTATCGACTTCATTTCTTTGTCTGATATCTTCTATTTGAGCTATCATATCGCCTTTTTTAACCATATCTCCGATATCAACATATAGCTTTTCTATACGCCCACTAACTTGAGCACCGATGTCAATTAAGTCCATTGCATTTACTTCTCCAGTTGCCACTACTGAATTTACAAAGTCACCTTTTATAGGCGTTGTGGTAAGATATCTTATCTCATCACTACTTTTTATAAATTTAAAATATATAAACCCACCAATACAGGCTAAGAGTAGAGTGATAAATAGTGTTTTTTTCATAATTATCCTTTGTTTGAAAATGATACTAAAAAAATATAAATTTAATGTGAAATTTGCCAACACCTTTAAAGATATAATATTTTTCTTCAATATAACCATTTCTTTAACTAATTTTTGGTAAAATGCTGTATTTTTACAATTTTAAGGTTAGAAATGAGTAGCGTTTCAGTAGTTATTTTAGCAGCAGGTTTTGGCACTAGAATGAAATCAAACAAGGCAAAAGTGCTTTTTGATATAAGTGGTGAGCCGATGATATGTCATATTTTAAGAAAAGCTTATGATATAAGTAGCGATGTAAGTGTGGTTTTAAACTACCAGTTTGAAGAGGTTAAAGAGGCTGTTTTATCAAAATTTCCTAATACTAAGATTTACCGCCAAGACGTAGAAAATTTCCCCGGAACAGCTGGTGCTTTAAAAGGTCTGAAATTTAGTAAAGATAAAACTATCGTGCTTTGTGGCGATATGCCCTTAATAAAAACCGAGGAGTTAAAAAATTTAGCCAAAAGTAGCTCAGACTTGACCGTAGCAGTTTTTAAAGCAAAAAATCCACACGGATATGGTAGAGTTATCACTCAAAATGGTGAAATTTTAAAGATAGTAGAAGAAAAAGACGCTAATGAAAGCCAAAAAGAAGTTGATGTAGTAAATAGTGGATGTTATGCTTTTGACACTGAAGTATTAGCTCAAATTTTACCTAAAATTTCAAACAATAATGCTCAAAATGAGTACTATTTAACTGATACAATTTCATTAGCTAAAACATCAGGCTATAAATGCACAACTGTGCTAGTTGATGAACAAAATTTCATGGGCATAAATGATAAATTTACTCTAAGCATAGCAGAAAACATAATGCAAGATGAGATTAAAAAAAATTTAATGAAAGCAGGCGTTAAAATGCGTTTACCAAACACTATCTACATTGACTCAAGAGCGAAATTTGAAGGAGAGTGCGAACTAGAAGAAAATGTAAGCATTATAGGGGAGTGTTTTATAAAAGATAGCAAAATAAAAAGCTCAACCGTTATAGAAAGTAGTGAAATTTACTCTTCTAGTATAGGTCCACTTGCTCATATCCGCCCAAAATGCGAGATAAAAAACTCTCATATAGGAAATTTTGTAGAGTTAAAAGCAGCTAAAGTTGACGATATAAAAGCTGGGCATTTAAGTTATCTGGGTGATTGTGAGATAGGAAGTGGCACAAATATTGGGTGTGGAACGATAACTTGCAATTACGACGGCAAGGCTAAATATAAAACCATAATAGGAAAAAATGTTTTTGTTGGAAGCGATACGCAACTTGTCGCACCTGTAAAAATAGAAGATGATGTGATAATAGCAGCTGGTTCAACCGTGACAAAAGACGCTAAAAGCGGTGATTTGGTTATATCACGATCAACACAAGTAAATAAAGATGGATTTTACTATAAATTTTTTGGAGATAAAAATGTTAAAAAATAAGAAAATTTTACTAGCGGTTTGTGGAAGTATAAGCTTTTACAAATCATATGAGATTATCTCAAAACTTAAAAAACTAGGTGCAAGTGTATATGTAACGATGAGCGATGGAGCTATGAAATTTGCAACACCTGAGAGTTTTGAAGCAGTCAGCGGACACAAAGTAGCTTGTTCAAAAACACATAGTTGGTGTGATGGTGTAAATCACATAGAGTACTCTAAATTTGATCTAGTTTTAATAGCTCCAGCTACAGTTAATACCATAAATAAATTAGCTCATGGAATTTGCGATTCTATATTTCTTGATATATTAGTTGCTTCAAGCGGTGTTCCTTTGCTAATAGCACCAGCAGCAAATGAAAGGATGTTAAACCACTTTAGCTTTAAACGCTCTATTGAATTTTTACAAGAAAATGGTGCTAAGATAATACAACCAGTTAAAAAAGAGCTAGTTTGTGGAGAGATTGGAAAAGGTGCTTTATCAAATGTAGATGATATTATATATGCTGTTATAAGAGAATTTTTAAAAGATGACTACTACCTTGGCAGAACTGTTGTAATAACAGGTGGTCCAACAACAGAAAAGATAGATGATGTAAGAGTTATAAGCAATCTCTCAAGTGGCAAAATGAGCAAGGCTTTAGCTGATACATTTTACTATCTTGGAGCAAATGTTGTATTTATCACAAGTGTAGAATTTGATGCACCTTATAAAATAGTTAAATTTGATAGCTCTTTTGGACTTCAAAGTGCACTTGGAACACAGAAATTTAACAAAGGCGACATATTGGTTATGGCAGCAGCTGTGAGTGATTTTATCCCAAATAAAGTAAAAGGTAAGCTATCTAAAGATGATACGGCTGGGGTTTTAACTCTAAATTTTAGAAAAAATATCGACATTTTAACTTCAGTTGATGTAGATGGCATAAAAAAGATAGGATTTAAACTTGAAGTTGATGAAAAAACTGCACTTGAAAATGCTAAAAATATGCTTAAAATCAAAAAATTAGATGCGGTTTGCTTAAATGTTTTACTTGGAAATGTTAAATTTGGAAGCGATGTAACAAAGATAAGCTTTATAACAGATAAAAAAGTTGTAGAAATTGCTGAAAACAGTAAAGAAAAAGTGGCTTTTGAGATAGCAAACCTTATAAAAAGCATATAATGAACGACTTAAATCATTTAGCAATAATAATGGACGGAAATGGACGCTGGGCAAAACTAAAAAGCCTAGCTAGAAGCGTTGGTCATAAAAACGGTGCTGATACGATAGATAAAGTAGCACTAACTTGTATAGATTTAGGCATTAAAAATTTAACTCTTTATGCTTTTAGTACTGAAAACTGGTCTAGACCAAAAGAAGAGATTGATTTTTTATTAAACCTTGCAAAAGATTTTATCAAAAAAAAGGAAGCTCTTTTTATAAAAAACGGCGTTAAATTTGAGACAAAAGGCGATATAAGCGTATTTGATGATGAGTTAAAAAAAGCGATATCTCACCTTAAAGAAGTCACAAAAAATGGCTCAAATTTAACTCTTGCCTTAGCGGTAAACTATGGTTCAAAAGATGAGATAGCAAGGGCTGTAAAAAAACTAATAAAATTAAATTTAGAGATAAATGAAGAAAATATCACACAACATTTAGATGCCCCACAAATGGGCAATGTTGATCTTATCATAAGAACAGGTGGCGAACAAAGACTATCAAATTTTATGCTTTGGCAAGGAGCATATGCTGAGTTAGTTTTTACGCCAACTTTGTGGCCTGATTTTAATCAAAAAGAGCTTTTTAAAATAGTAGAAAATTATAAGAAAATTCATAGAAAGTTTGGTGGATTATGATGATTTTTTTAGCATCTCTTTACTTTGTTTTAGGTCTTTGTATTGCCTCTTTTTCAAATGTTTTAATCTACAGAATGCCAGTTATTGCCATTAAAAAACAAAAAGCTAAAGAAGGCATTGATGTTGGCGAAATTGAAAGTATTTCTTTTCCTTCATCTCACTGCCAAAACTGCCTTACGCCACTAAAATGGTATCACAATATACCAGTTTTTTCGTGGCTTTTTTTAGGTGGAAAGTGTGCTTTTTGTAAGAGTAAAATTTCTATACAATACCCAATAATAGAGCTTTTAGGCGGGCTTTTTATGCTTGTTGGATTTTTTATAGAAGTTGGTTCGTTTAACTATTTAGAACTTTTTAAAGCTTTAATTATAGGAACGCTTTTTATAATTCTTCTTGCTATGAGTATAATCGACCTTCGCTATACAGCAGCTCCAGACGAGCTTTTATATACCAGTGTTGTCTTAGCTCTTTTATACTCTTTTAGTCTTAAAGGCATAACTGATGCTTTAATAATAGCAGGAATTTTTACACTTTTAGCTTTGATTGTTAGCCTTATAAAAAGACGCTTTGCCATGGGATCAGCTGATATATTTATATTTGCAGCTATGGGGGCAGTTTTAGGACTAAATTTAGCATTTATAGCGATATTTATAGCAGCTATTGTCTCACTTCCTGCGTTTTTTATAGCAGCACAAAAAGATTATGAACTTCCGTTTATTCCGTTTTTATCATTTGGGCTTTTTGTTACTTACTCCTTAGAGATGCAAATTTTAGATATTTTAAACCAAATTTACGGATAGAATATGAACAGAGTAAATAGATACCTTTTTTCAAATTTCACAAGTAGCTTTGTGTCACTATTTAGTGTTTTGTTCCTTATAGTATCTATTGTGTTTTTTATAAGAATTTCACGCATTACTGCTTATATAGAGATAAATGCCACAGAGCTTTTAAAACTATATCTTTTCATGCTTCCACGGGTTCTTATTTTTACAGGACCGATAGCTTTTTTCGTCTCTTTATCTATATCGTTTTTCAGACTCTCAAAAGATAATGAAAGCACAGTTATATTTACATTTGGTCACTCACCAGTAAAAATAAGTAATTTTTTTCTATCAGTTAGTTTTGTTTTTTCTATAGTTTCACTATTTATTGGACTTGTTTTAATGCCATATGCTGAAAATTTAAGAGATAATTTCACTGAATATAAAAAAACACAAGCAACGCTAAATCTTCAAGCTAGTGAATTTGGTCAAAGAATGGATGAGTGGCTTATTTATATAGAAGATGATGATAAAAGCTCAGGAAATACTCTATATAAAAATCTTATTTTATATAATCCAACAAAAGAAGATGAAAGGGTTATACTTGCCAAAGAAGGCGAGTTTAAAAGTGAGAGTGGAATTTATGTCATGAGCCTAAAAGATGGACTTATATATACTCTAAAGGATGAAATTCACATCACAAAATTTAGCCAAATGGACATAAAAAGCAAAGAAAGTTCACAAATTTCAGGAGTAAATTCTATATTAGACTACTGGAGTGAGATAAAAACAAGCTCAAAAGCTAGGCAAAATTTAAGCATATACACTCTTGTAGCGCTCTTTCCATTTGCCACAACTCTTTTTGCACTCTCTTTTGGAATAGTAACTTATCGTTATGAAAAAGGTTTTATATATGTTGGAATTTTTACTGTGATTTTGGCTTATTTTGCAGCTATTATGCTACTTGGCAATATGCCTTTTGTTGCCATTCCAGTGATATTTGGCGCAACATTTATCATATCAAATATATTTTACTACTACAAAATTTTAAGAAAGTATTAGTTGAAAATAAAGCTTATCTACTCATATGATGGTTCACTTCTTAGCGGATCACAATCTCAACCCAGTCAAAATACGGCCGAAGATATACTAAAAAATGCTATGTCTCATGCTGGACTTTTTGATAAGCTTATAACTAGTTCAAGAACAGATAAAGGAGTACACGCACTAAATCAAGTAAGTGTTACAAAATGCTTAGATTTTTGGAATTTAAACCGCTTAAAAGAGCTTATAAATCGTCACTCTCGTCCAACTTTAAATATAAAAAATATAGAAGTTGTAGATGAGAATTTTCACCCCCGTTTTGATGCTAAGGCAAGAAGTTATAGATATATCTTAAATCACTCTAAATTTAGCCCTTTTTTGGCAAATTACTGCTATTTTTGTGATGCGATAGATATAAAAAGTCTAAATTTAGCACTTAGTAAATTTAAAGGCATAAATGATTATAAAAATTTTATGAAAACAGGAAGCGATACAAAAAGTAGCGTTAGAGAGATTTATTTAGCTTTTGCGTATAGATATAGAAATTTAACCATTATAAAATTTAAAGCAAATGGTTTTTTACGCTCACAAGTTCGTTTAATGGTTGCAAATGCTTTAAAAGAGTGCAAAAAAGGAGATAAATTTAGCCTAAAAAGCCCAAATACTCGCATCCCTGCTCCACCAAACGCACTTTATTTAGAAAGAGTTTTTTACTGAGTTAAGCACCCTTTTATCTACTAAAACCTTGCTATCTTTAACATCAACTTTTTCTATATTTTTATCAACAAATTCAAATTCTACGCTATTTGCACCGAAATTTTTAGCAATAGCTGTTAGAGTGTCAGAAGCTGATTTATGAATTTGATCGCCCATATCATTTATGATTTTAACAGACATTGATTTTATCTCATCTTTTGCACTATCAATTAGTTGATTTTTCTCACTCTCATCAAAGCTAGGTCCAAAAAGTCCATTTATAGAATCAGGCAACAAAAACGGCATAAATTTAGAGTTTTTCTCATCATAAATTTTCATATCTCTAATTGAAAATTTATATTTACAAGCTGGCATAGTGATCTTAAAATTTCCTTCCCCTAGCTCTTTTATAGAAAAATCCCTGCTTTTTAAATCATAAATAAAATCGATTTCAAACTCAAATATAACAGCGATTTGTTTTTTTGTCATAGACCAACCAAGAAGAGTATTCCAAAGTTTACTCTCAATTGGACTATCCTTTCTAGTAACTATCTCTTTTGAGTAAATTTTAAAAACACTTAACTCGCCGATGCTTTTTAACTTTGTTATCTCGGTTCTAGTGTTGATTTTTGGTTTTTCTTTAGCCTTTTTTAGGGCTAAATTTTGTCTGTAAAGCAAAAACGAAACAACAACTAAAACTAAAATAAGTATAGTTACTAAAAACTCCATTTCATCCCCTTATAAAATCTGCTTAAACTCATATCCATTTGCTTTTAAGGCCTGTATTACGCTATTTTGATGCTCTTTTCCTTTTGTCTCAAGCGTGATAGTAATAACAGCATCACCATAATCAATACTAGTAGAAAACCTATCATAATCAATCTTAACAATATTAGCATTTGCACTGCTTAGAGCTTTTGTAAGACCTGTTAAAGCTCCTGGTTTATCAACCAAAGTAACGCTAATTGTCATTTTTCTATAAGTTTTTATAAGACCTTTTTCTATAATGACATTAAGCATTTGAACATCTATATTTCCACCACTTAAAATAACACCGATCTTTGTACCTTTTTTGTAACTAAATTTAGAGTGCAAAAGTGCTGCCACACCAACAGCTCCAGCTCCTTCGACAACTATCTTTTGAGCTTCTAAAAGATAAAGTATAGCTTCTGCTATCTCTTCATCATCAACTTGAACAAACTCATCGACATTTTCTAAGATATGACTAAGAGTTACAGGACTTGCATCACGAACAGAAATTCCATCAGCTATGGTTTTAACGCTTTTTGAATTTATTGGCTTTCCTGATCTAAAGCTATCAAACATCGCCGGAGCTCCTTTTGCACCAACTGCGATGATTTTAATATCAGGATTTATCTGTTTAGCACAGCTTGCTACCCCACTTGCTAAACCACCACCACCAACAGGCACTATCATATAGTCAAGATTTGGCACATCTTCTAACATCTCTAACGCTATAGTTCCCTGCCCTGCTTGAACAAATTCATTATCAAAAGGGTGAACAAAAATAAGCCCTTCTTTATCAGCAAATTCTCTTGCATAAGCGTAAGCTTCATCAAAATTATCTCCCTTTAGTATAACTTCAGCACCCAAATCTCTAGTCCCACTAACCTTAAGAAGTGGTGTAGCTTCAGGCATCACAATAACTGCTCTTATGCCAAATTCTCTAGCACTTATAGCAACTCCTTGAGCGTGATTGCCAGCACTAGCAGCGATTACACCTTTTGCTTTATCCTCACCGCTTAAATTTGCTATCATATTGTAAGCACCGCGAATCTTGTAAGCACCAGTTCGCTGCAAATTTTCACCCTTTAGATATACTTCAGCCCCCAACAGAGCACTTAGCTTACTAGCTAATGAAAAAGGGGTTTTTTCAACAAAACCTGATATCATTCTTTTAGCTCTTACTATTTTGTTTAAATCAACCATAATTTTCCTTGTTATTAAAAGTTTTTATTATACCGAAATTTTAAGCCTTTAGCATTTTAGTGGCAACTTCAAGCATTCTTATTGAAGTTTGGTGATGCTCAATCATCATATTATAAATATCATCTTCACTTAAAACTCCCCTTTTAACTGAGTCTGGAATTTCTCCTTTATTATCGCTTTCTAAGTCGCTATCTCTTTGATCGCTGTAGTAATACTCAACCAAACTCTCATATTTAGAAGTTAAATTCTCTATCTCATCAAGGCTTTTATTTAGCTTTTCAAGTGTCTCGATGTGGGCATCCAAAATCTCTTCAAATTTAGTTATATGACTAAAATCTTTCATTTTTTATCCTTTATATTAAATTTATATCAAACACTCGCCATCCCTACAGCTAGGGCTATTTAGCGGATAGATAAGCTCATTAACTATTTTTACTTTGCCATTTTTTATAAGTGTATCAACTAACTCATCACACTCATTTTCACTAATGTTTAAAATCTCCATTATCTCTATCTTAGCGGCATTTGAGCCGATATATTCTAAAATATCATCTTTTTTAGGCTCATAAATTTCTAGTTTTAAATTTAAAACATTTTCTATGACGCTTTTAAAGTCATTAAATCTTGCATATCCCCTTAAAAGCACCTCTTCACCGCTTTGTAAATTTCTAACTAAAAAGCTAGGAAAACCGCTAACGCCGTATTTTCTAGTAAGTTCTAAATCTTTATAAAATTCTTCTTCGCCGTTTTTTAAATCAGAGCTAAATTTAGCCACATCAAGCCCAACTTTACTAGCAAGGCTAACTAAAACGCTAGGTTTTGAAGTTATTTCACACCTTAAAGCTGTAGCTATTCTAATCTCCCTAAGAAGCTCTTTTGCTAACTCTTCGCTTTGAATCTCGGCAGTTTTAAAAGCGATATTTTGTGGATAGCTTGAAGGAAATTCATCACTAAAAAGATGAAATCCACTCTTAGCTACTGGCATTTTATGAGTGCGAGAGGCTTCTTGCCAGTGGGCTAAAATACTAGCATTTGTTTTGTTAATATCTCCGCCTATGCCGTTTAATGGATCGCTAAACTCTCTTATATCTCTAACAAGACCACCCATTATAAAGCTAAGTTTAAGATGGTTTTTATAAATAGCTTTTAGTTTTCTTAAAACTGGCTCAGCCCCCCAGCACCATGTACAAATTGGATCGCTAAACTGAACTATCTCAAATTTTGCCCCAAATTCCTTCTTATACTCCACCATTATGCATCTATCTTGGATAAAATTTACGCCGTTTTTTAGTGCTTTTTCTTTGGCGTTTTCGTTTGTGATACCTAGCTGAAGCCACAGAGTTTTTATACCTTTTTCTATAACTTCATCTATTAAAACATCAGCAAATTCGCCCTTTCTAAACATAACTACGATGTCGATTTTATCTTTAATCTCGCTTAAATCTCTATAAACTTTTTCGCCTAAAATCTCATCAAATTTAGGATAAATCGGATAAATTTTATACCCTTTTTCTTGTAAAAATTTACTTACATAGTGGCTTGGCTTACTCTCATCAGGGCTAAGCCCAACAACGGCTATATTTTTTGCAGTTTTTAAAATTTCATTTATAGTCATCTTTTCTCCTTAAAAAACAACTTTTAGTCTATCGCCTACTATAACTTTGATATTTGCAAAATCATCAAAGTTAATATCAGCGTAGCCATTTAAAACAACTTCACAACTTTCAAATTCTTTTAGCTTTTCAACTACAGCTTCATCACTTTTAACGATTACTAAAATTTCATCACAGATAAAAAGTCTGTCTTTTATAATCTCTTTTAACTCTTTATCTAGGGTTTTGCCACATATCAAAAGTAAATTTCTAGCTATATCAAAAGGGGTTAAATTTGATAAATGAAGTTCTATTGTGCCATTTTCTAAGGTTAAATTTGGCTTATCTATCATCTTAAAAACGCTAACTTCAGCACTGCTTTTTAAATTTTTAATCGCCCTTTTAACTCGTTCAATTGTGATATCGCTAATTACAGGGCTTTTACTTTTTAACTCATCTTTACAAAAATCGTAAGCGGTTTTGCTCTTTTTTTCATCTATTTTTTCATCAAGCTGGACTAGGATAAATTTACGGTTACCATTATCAGCTAAGTTTTGTTCAATTACAGCATGTGCTGTCGTGCCACTTCCTGCAAAGAAGTCTAAAATAATGTCGTTATTTGAAGTTGACATTTCTATAAAATATTTTATTAGAGTTGTTGGTTTAGGATTATCAAAAGGACACTCGCCAAAAACTCTAGCTAGCTCCTTTTTGCCGTCTGTATTATCTACAATTAAAGACTTCACAACATCGCTTGAAACTGTATCTAAAAAGCGTTTAGACCTTGGAATTCTTTCGTGAGTATCATAAAACTCTATTAAATCATCAGCTATCATTTTATACATTTTTTCTTTTGTCCAAACCCAGCCACGATTTGGAATTTTGCAAGGTTTTTTTGTTACAGGGTGCAAAACTTCATAAGTGGCTGCTTTTCCTGTTGATAGCGGTGCTCCTAGATTATCAGCAGTATATACACGGAACTTACCATCTCTAAATTCAACATTAGAATAACCTTTTATTCCTTTTAAATGTTTATTATTTTTATAAAATTCCAAAATTTCATTTTGCGTTTTTTCTCTACTCCATTTTTCATCAGTGGCTTTTTTTAAGATAGTATTTACTTCATCAAAACCTGGTTTTTTAATCCTAAACATCTCGCTTACGCTTTCAACTTCTGAAATATTTTTTGCATAACATAAAATATATTCGTGATTTGTGCTTGTAGTTTTGCTTAAATTTTTAGTGGAGTTTTTTACCCAGATAAAATTTTCTACAAAATTGTCCTCTCCAAAAATTTCATCACAAAGCAGTTTTAAATTTGCCATTTCGTTATCATCTATTGAGATAAATATCACACCATCATCTCTTAAAAGATCTCTTGCAAGTTTAAGTCGTGGATAGATAAAGCTTAACCAACCGCTATGGCTTCTTGAGCCTTGTATGTTTTTTATGAAATTTAAACTCTCACTTTCAACTTCATTTCCATCATCATCAACTTCTATTAGATCAAGATCTTTTAAAATATCTTTATAATCTTTTCTAAAATCATCAGGATAGATAAAATTTTCATTTTTAGTGTTATAAGGTGGATCAATGTAGATCATTTTTATCTTTGAGTCATAAGCACTTTTAAGAATCTTTAAAGCATCTAAGTTATCACCGATAATGATTTGATTTTGTGCATTAGTTTTGCCACTTTCTAAGATTAGATCTTTATTTGATTGTACTTGATAAAGAGCGTGAGACAGGGCTTTACCAGTCCAGTTTAGCTCATATCCACTTACGCTTTTATCAAGTCCTAAAATAGCTAATACCCCACTTATTGAAAATTCTCCATCTTTAAAAGTAGATGGAAAATTCTCTTTTAGAAAATTTGTTAATCTCTCTTTATCACTTTGGCTATCTTGTAAAATTTCAACATTTAGTTTTAAGGCGTCGTTTTTTGTGATCATTTTAAATCTCCTAAAATATCAATTAAGCTTTGTTTGTTAATCCTAGTTTCAAACCTTATATCAGCGTTTACACCCTTAGTTTTGATATATTTATCAAGGGCTTTGAAAAATACTTTTGCGTAGTCTATTTTTTGGCGTTCATCTTTTGAGACCTTATCATAAAAATCATATCCTTTTGTTTCACAGATAAAAAATATCTTTTTGCCACTATCATTTTCTATCAAATAAGCAAAGTCAGGCTCATACTCTTTATATGGAGTTGGAATGCTAAATTTTGGTAGTTTTGCAAAGACTTTTATGAAGTTTTTATTAAATTTAACAACTTCTTTTTCGATAACATCTTTTTCAATCTCACTATCATAAATAACCTTATCATATAAATAGTGATCCTTTGGTCTATTTGGGCTTTTAAATTTACCTAACTTGCTTGTTGAAATTCTATCTTTTGGGCTCTCATCGGCGTTATAAAGGTATGAAAATGGTGTTTGAGTTGTGATGCAGGTTTGATTAAAATCATAGCTTATTTTTTTAATTATACCTTTATGAACGCTATCTTTTATGATAGCATCAAGGCTTTTTAGGGCAGTTTTTGTGTCGTTTTTAAAGTTTATTTTATTTGAAATTTGGTTATAAATTTTCATAATGAAATTAAATGGATATGCGTTGTTTATAGAAAAATCCATTAAATTTTTTAAAATATAAAAATCGCCTAGTTCGTAACTTTGTGCTAAAATTTCCTCTTTTTCTATGCTATTTGTCTGAGATATAAAGGTCTCTTTTGTGATTTTTACTGTTTTTGGCTCTATTTTAAGCTCATCAAATTTAGTAGCAACTTCATTTATAAGAAGATCATCGTCAATGCCATTATATCTAATCACAGCTTTAGTATTTATGCTTTTCCAAAGCTCTTTAAACTCTTTAGCTAAATCTTTTTTAATATTAGTAAAATCTGACTTTTTATTTTTATCTATGATTTGTGCTGCACTATTTTGACTAGGAGTTATGAAATTTATAAACTCATCAAAGCTATCTTTTAGTAAATCTTTTACATACTCATCATCTTTACAAATTTCAAAAATTGGAGTTATGATTTTATAGTTATCATTTGCTTCATCAAATTCAACCGCATTTAGTTCTTCTTCTAAATATGAAAAAAGCTTTATTTTTTGCCTACTATTTAGCATAGTTAAGTGATCTAAATTTAGATTTTCTTCATTAAAGCTAAAACTTGCTTCATCTATTTCGTTTTGTAAATCAGCTATAAATCTACCTTCAACTGAATTTATCACAACATCAAGGGCGTTTATATCATAAAAGTTATGTGTGGCTAAATTTTGAGTGATCCTTTTGCCGCTTTGATTGACTGCTAGTCTTAAACCACGACCAACTTGTTGGCGTTTTGATGTATCAGATGATGAGCTTGCTAGTTTTGTTAGAGTAAAGACATTTGGATTATCCCAGCCCTCTTGTAAAGCCCAAACGCTAAAGATAAATCTAAGTGGAGTTTTAAAACTAAGAAGTTTTTCTTTTTCTTCTAAGATAAGCCTTATATCGTTTGCTTCTTTATCTTCTACATTTCCGCTTGATTTGCTATCGCCACTAAAATAGCCATTTAAGACCTGTAAATTTCCATTTTTATCAAAGTCATTTTCTAAATATTTGCGGTAAGCTTGGTTTAAATTTGGATTTTTTAAAACTTCTTTTCTTTTTTCTTTATAAAGTTTAGTAAATTCATCTTTTATAAATGGTTTTTCGCCCCTAAAATTGCTAATATTTGGTATAAAAAATAGACTTAAAGCTTTAATATCTTGCATAAAAAGTCTCTCTTCTTTTTCAAAATGAAGATCAATTGCTTTTTCTAAAAGGATTGAAATTTGCTCTTTACTTAGTATGTAGGAGTTTGATTTTTCTAAAATTTCACCACTGCTTAGGTAGAGTTTGTTTGATTTGATAGAATTTATCTCCACACCTTTTAGGCTCTCATCATTTAGCTTTAAGCCCAAATCATCGCCAATTTTGAGATCTACTTGCTTTGGAATTGAGTCTAAAAATATCTCAAAAGTTGCACTTTTTCTTTTTTGGTTTAGATCTTTTAGAAGTGGTTTAAAATTCTCATCAATTATAGTATGAACTGAAATTTGCTTTACTAAGTAGTTTTTAAAAGCACTTATGCTATCAAGAGCAAAAATCAAATTTGATAACTTATCATCGCCATCTGGAAAAGTAGCACCAAATCTCAAATAAAGCGAGTCTATCTTTGAAAAATACTCCTTAAATTTTTCGCCTTTTAAAAGGTGTGGTTCATCTATAAATGAGATTGGTTTTATCTTCGAGATAGCATCTAATACACTTCCTTTAAAAAATAAACTCTCCTTTGGTCTGTTTAAGTGGTTATCTTTTTTATTTATAGCACTACTTGTTAGAAGCAAAACGCTTAACTCTTTTGTATCGTTTATGTAGTGATTTATGATATTTGATATGCTTTTTTCATCTTTATACTCATAAATTTTAAGGTGGGTTTTATAAATTGAGTAAAAGTAATCTTTTGTAAGCTTTAAATTCTGCTTTACACTTTCTAAAATTGCCTTTCTTGGAACAAAGATTATAAATTTGTTTTGATTATAAATTTTATGAATTTCATAGATAGCATTTATATAAGTAAATGTTTTTCCAGTTCCAGTTTCCATCAAAATATCAAGATTTTTATTTCCACTAATGCCTAAATTTAGGGCTTTGTTTTTACTATAGAACTCTTTTAAGCAATCTTTTAAATTTGAGTGGGTGCTAAAATCAAAGTCGTTTAAAATCTCTATAATATTTTCTATACACTTAGTTTGATGCTCTTGTTTTTCAAATATCATCTTTTCTCCTTAATATCACACCACACTCAATGTGCTTAGTATGCACAAACTGATCAAAAATAGCAAAATTTATAACTTCATGAGTTTTACAAAGATCATTTAAATTCTCCTCTAAAGTCAAAGGATTACACGAAATATAAATTATATTTTCATGATTTTTTATAAAATTTATAACGCTTTTATCAAGCCCAGCACGGGGCGGGTCAACTAGAATATGACTAAAATCAAACTCATTTAAATTAACCCCAGATAGTCTTCTAAAACTCTCTCCACCAAAAGCTCTAATCAGTTCTTCGCTACTCATTCTAAGAAAATTTATATTACTAACGCCATTTAACTCACAGTTTAAAGTAGCGTTTTTGATTGAGCTTTTGCTTATCTCATTTGCTAAAACACGCCTAAATTTAAAGCTAAGTGGAATGGTAAAATTTCCATGCCCACAATACATCTCAAGGAGATCCTTTGGAGCTTTAATATTATCAGATATAAAACTAATCATTGCTTCATTTATGGCTTTATTTGGTTGTAAAAACGCCCCACTTTCAAATTTATAGTGATAAATTTTATCCTTTATATTTAGAGTATCATTTAAAATTTCACTTCCAAAAACTAGCTTTTTGCCCCTGCTTCTTGCTATTAAATTTATATCTAAAATTTTAGCTAAATTTAATAGCTCATCTTTGATTGAGTTTATATCTTTATGATATAGCAAAATAGCTAAAATATCGCTACTTGTAGCTACAAACTCAACTCCAAAGAGTTTAAATTTTAGCTTTTCATCTTTTTCTAAATTTTTAAGTAAATTTGGCATTAAATTTGCTATTTTTTCATCAACTTTTGGACACTCATCTATCTTTAAATACTTAGTATTTAAGCCATTCATAGTATAAGAAAGTCTGTCATTTTCGTGATAAATTCCAAACTCAGCCCTACATCTATAGTGCTTTGTTTTTGATCTAAAAACCTTAAACTCACCCTTATAAAACTTACTAAATTTTGAAGCTATAAAATCCTTTTTAAGCCCTATTTGCTCATCATAAGAAGTATCAAAAGTGCAACTAGCACACTCTTTTAAATGTTTACAATGGCTATTTTTCAAAGAAAAATCCCGCCCAACTTTGAGTAGTTGCCATAACCTCAACTCTATTTATATTTACATTTGCTGGTAAATTTGAAATTTCATAAATTATCCTAGCGATATCTTGGGCTTTTACATAACCAGTATCAGCATAAGGAGCTTCAGCTTTTGCGGTATCGCCGCCAAATCTAACCAAACTAAACTCAGTTTTACAAAGCCCTGGTTCGATATTTGTAACTCTTATACCACTTCCTCTTATATCATTTCTTAAATTTAGGCTAAACTGCTTTACAAATGCCTTTGTACCGCCATAAACATTACTTCCAGCATAAGGCCAGTTTCCAGCAACAGAACCGATACTAAATATCGTTCCACCGCGATTCATCAAAGGCAAAACCGCTTTTGTGACATACAAAAAGCCTTTGATATTTGTATCAATCATTACTTCAAAATCATCTAAATTTGCATCTTTAACACTATCTTGACCTAAAGCAAGACCGGCATTATTTACTAAAATATCTATATTTTTAAACTCTAAATTTTTAACTGCTTCAAAAACTGCATTTTTGTCCCTTACATCTACAACTAAAGGATGTATAACGCCACTTTCAAACTCATCTTTTAGCTTTTCAAGCCTACTAGCTCTACGCCCTAAAGCGATGACTTTATAGCCATTTTTTGCGTAAATTCTAGCTGTTTCTAGCCCAAATCCTGAAGTGGCACCTGTAATAAAAACTACCTTATTCATAACTAACTCCCCCTAAATTTCTCTCTTGTAAGCCTAAACTTTTAAAATATCTATAAACGCTTTTATCGCTATTAAATTTAGCATAATCAATCGCACTAAAGCCCATATCATCAACCAAATCAATCACAGCACCATTTTTAATAAGAGTTTTAACAATAGCTAGGTTTGAGTATTTGGCTGCGTGCATTAAAAGGCTTTTTGATGTGTGATTTAATCCGCATAAAGAAAAGGGCAAATATCCGCTTCCAGCTGAGTCAAGAGCGCTTTTTTCATAGCTTGATATGATAAGAGCGTTTGTATTAGCGCCATTTTGCACCAGTAAATTTACTAAATTTTCATCCATAAATTCAGCCGCATAAAAAAGCGAAGTCTTACCAAAGCTATTTTGATAGTTCACATTTGCACCATTTTCTAGTAAAAATTTAAGTGTAGCTAGGTTTTTAAGAGCGTAAAATATAGCACTTTCATGACCTGAGTTTAAATTTGCTCCAAATTGCATTAAAACAGCTAAAAACTCAATATCTCTATTTTCTAAAATAGCAACTTTTAGGGCTTTTGAGAGATTGTTTTGTGGATGAGTGTAAAGATATGATATTAGCTCATTTTTATCAAATTTAGGATTTAAAATAAGATTTTCAAGCTCGCTTAAACTCTCTTTTTCTTTAAAACTCCCAACAGCTGCGTTTAAAAACTCATTTGCCACGCGGTTTGCGTAGTAAATCGCACTTGCTTTATCATAACTTCTTTGATAATAATCAACAAGCATAGGAACTGCTACTTGATAAAACGAGTTAAACTCATCAAATTTAAGACGGTTATATAAGCTTTTTGTGCTCCAAATTTTAAAATAATCTCTATTGTTATTTGTCATATCATCGGCTATTTTAGCATTTGGAAGGGTTTTTTTATAAATTTCAGGTGCCAAAAGGGCTTTTAAAATTTCAAATTTAAATTTTTGTTGAAAAATCAAAGCCTTGCTTCCATCACAATCGATATTATTTCCTCTAATTTCGTAAGTTAATTTTTCAAGTGATTCTAAATTTTGAGCCATTTCTATGCAATTTGTATCTTTTTTAATGAGGGTAAAATTTGAGTTATCACTAAAAAACGAAGTAGGATTTAAAAGAATTTCATCGCAAATTTCAGCAAAAGTAAGAGTAAAAAGTGATAAAAACAGTAAAACTAATCTCATATTAACTCCAAAAATAAAGAGTATATTTTATCTAAAATTTATGAAATTTAGCTAAAAGGCAAATTTAAGGGGCACTTTTACCCCTTAAATTTATAAAGAAAATGAATCAATCTCGTTGAAATTTAGATATTTATAAATGCTAGCTTCTTTACCATCAAGTTTTTTTGGTACTATTTTCATATACTCATCAACGCTTGGTAAACGCCCTAGCATCGCACAAACAGCGGCTAACTCAGCACTTCCTAAATAAACCTTAGCACCTAGCCCCATACGATTATCAAAATTTCTAGTTGAAGTTGAAAAAACCACAGCTTCATCAGCTACCCTTGCTTGATTTCCCATACAAAGGCTACATCCTGGAATTTCTGTTCTTGCTCCAGCTGCTCCAAATAGCGAGTAATAACCCTCTTCTTTGAGCTGTTTTTCGTCCATTTTTGTAGGTGGTACAACCCAGAGCCTAGTAGGCAGTTGACCCTCGCCTTTTAAAACTTCGCCCAAAGCTCTATAATGTCCGATATTTGTCATACAACTTCCAACAAAAACCTCATCAATCTTTTGTGCTCTACTATCATCAGCTAAAACTTCACTTAAAGTCGCAACATCATCAGGATCGTTTGGACAAGCAACTATTGGCTCTTTTATCTCACTCATATCTATCTCAATGATAGTGTGATAATTTGCATCTTTATCAGCCTTTAAAAGCGTAGGATTTTTAAGCCACCCGCTCATCTTATCTCTTCTTCTTTTTAAAGTCTCTTTGCTCTCATAACCAGCTTTTATCATAGCATCAATCAAGACTATATTTGAGTTAATATACTCTATAACAGGCTCTTTATCCAAAGCCACCACGCAAGCAGCAGCTGAACGCTCAGCACTAGCATCACTTAACTCAAAAGCTTGTTCCACTTTTAGATTTTCTAAGCCTTCTATTTCTAAAATTTTACCTGCAAAGATATTTTTTTTACCATTTTTATCAACGCTTAAAAGCCCTTGCTTTATGGCGTAGTAAGGTATGGCATTTACCAAATCTCTTAGAGTTATGCCAGCTTGAAGCTTACCTTTAAATCTCACCAAAACTGACTCAGGCATATTTAGTGGCATAGCCCCAGTTACAGCTGCAAAAGCCACTAAGCCACTTCCTGCTGGAAAGCTTATGCCGATTGGAAATCTAGTGTGAGAATCCCCACCCGTTCCAACTGTATCAGGTAAAACCATTCTATTTAGCCACGAGTGGATAACGCCATCTCCTGGTTTAAGTGAAACTCCACCACGACTTGTGATGAAATTTGGCAAAGTCTTATGAGTGATGGCATCACTTGGTTTAGGATAAGCTGCTGTATGACAGAAGCTTTGAAGAACAAAATCTGCTCCAAATCCTAAACTTGCTAGCTCTTTTATCTCATCTCTTGTCATAGGACCAGTTGTATCTTGTGAGCCAACAGTTAGCGTTATAGGCTCAACATACATTCCAGGTGCTACTCCACTCATACCACACGCTTTTCCTACTATCTTTTGAGCTAAAGTAAAGCCTTGATTTTTTGTATCTGGCTGAGATGGTTTTGTAAAGATATCTTCTTTTTCAAGTCCTAAAAATTCTCTAGCCTTAACGCAAAGCGATCTAGCGATGATTAGAGGAATTCTTCCACCAGCTCTTACTTCATCGTAGATGGTATTTGGAATAAGATTAAATTTACTTACAACTTTGCCATTTTTAACGATCTCACCTTTATATGGATAAATTTCAATCTCATCGCCCATTTCTAACTCATCAACACTTGCTATAATTGGCAAAGCCCCGCTATCTTCAGCTGTGCTAAAAAATATCGGCGCAATTGTTTGAGCAATTATTATACCGCCTGTTTTTTTATTTGGCACACCTTTGATATCTTCTCCTATATGCCACTGAACACTATTTATGCCGCTTTTTCTACTTGATCCTGTTCCAACGACATCGCCTACATAAGCTACTTTTTTGCCACTATTTTTAAGCTCGTTTATCTTTTTGATACTTCCTTCTTGACGCCTAATAAGCATAGCATTTGCGTGAAGTGGAATGTCTGAACGAGTAAAGGCTTCACTTGCAGGACTTAAGTCATCAGTATTTGTTTCACCTGGAACTTTAAAAACTATAGCTTCTATCTTTTCACTAAGCTTTGGACGGCTTAAAAACCACTGAGCGTCCGCCCAACTTTCTATGACATTTTTTGCATAAATATTTCCATTTTTGGCTAAATTTGCCACATCGTTAAAGTAATCATGTACAAATATTATCTCTTTTAAAGCCTTGCTTGCCTCTTTTGCTACTTCTTCATCACTGCTTGATAAACAGGCGATTAAAACTATAACATTATATCCGCCTAGCATCGTTTTTAGCATAGATATGGCTTTTGATTTACTAATACCTTTAACGATAAGTGAGTGATTTAAGATCTCATTTAAAAACTCAGCCTTAACCTTAGCAGCTTCATCAACGCCAGGACTAACGCGGTTTTCAAGTAGCTCTATAAGCTCATTTTGATTTTCATTACCAGCTTTTAAAAGATTACAAATTTCAGCTGTTTGATCTTTATTAAGTGGAAGTGGTGGAACGCCAAGCTTAGCTCGCTCTTTTATGTGCTTATCATAGTTTTGTAAAAAACTCATAATATCTCCTAAATAATTTTTGATTATTCTATCAAATTATCTTAATAATTTAGGTATAATTGCCCAAAAAGGCTAAATTTGGAGAAAATTTACTATAAAGCACCGTTTGGAAATTTAGAGATTTTAGGCGATAAGAGTGGAATTTATACAATAAATTTTAGTGATAAATTTTTAAATTTAAAGCCTAAAGATGAGAATTTAACTCTTTGTTTAGATGAGCTTGATAGATATTTTAAAGGTAAACTTAGAAATTTTAGTGTAAAGCTCAATTTAACTGGAACTAAATTTGAGCGTGAAATTTATCAAACTCTACTTAAAATCCCATATGGCAAAACTTTAAGCTATAAAGAAGTGGCTGAAATTTCAGGACATAAAAACGCTTACCGAGCCGTTGGAAATGCAAACGCTAAAAATAAAATCCCTATCATAGTTCCATGTCATAGAGTTGTAGCAACTAATGGCTTGGGTGGATATTTTGGTGGAATTTCAGTAAAGAAATTTTTACTAAATTTAGAAGGAGCAATATAAATAATCACTCCTAATATTTTTATAAATTTAGCTTTTAAAACTATAAAGCCTTAAAGAATTTAAAACAACAGTTACTGAACTAAAGCTCATAGCAAGTGCTGCAAAATGCGGCTCAAGCAAAATTCCAAACAGCGGATATAAAGCCCCAGTAGCTATTGGTATACAAAGAGCGTTATAAAAAAATGCCCAAAAAAGGTTTTGTTTTATAACCTTTACACTCTTAGTTGAAGTATTAATAAATTTAGCTACGCCCATTAAATCGTTATTTACTAAAAGTATATCGCCAGCTCCTTTTGCAATGTCTGAGCCACTATTCATAGAAGCTCCTATTGTTGCACTTTTTAAAGATAAAGCATCATTTACACCATCACCTACAAATATAGAATTTTCATAGTTTTTAACCAAATTTAGCTTATCTTCTGGAAGCGCACTAGAATAAATTTCATCTATACCTAAACTTTTACCAACAAAATCTGCGGTTTTTTTGCTATCACCTGTTATCATTACGCTTTTTTTGTCTTTTAAGGTATTTAAAAGCTCTTTTGAGCTATCTCTTAAAGTATCGCTAAGTGCTACATATCCTTTGTACTCTTTATCGTATGCTACTAAAATTATGCCATCACCTTTATCAATAAATTTAGAAAATTCACTCTCATTTATATCAAAAATACCATTTTTATTTAAAAATTCTAAATTTCCAACTATTAACTTATCAGCCTTTAATCCACGCCCTACAACGCTTTCAAACTCACCATCAAATTTACTAAATTTTAGACCTTTTTTGTTAGCAAAGTTTACTATTGCTTTTGCGATTAAATGCTCACTTAAAAGCTCAGCTGAAGCTAATTTGGTTAAAATTTCATCACTTAAATTTGTACTACTTACTGAAATTTCACCAGTTGTCAGAGTTCCTGTTTTGTCAAAAATAAGAGTTTTTGTATCTTTTGCTATTTCTAAAACTTCAGGATTTTTAACTAAAACTCCATTTTTAGCAAGGTTTGAAACTGCACAAACTATAGCTATAGGTACAGCCAAGCCCAAAGCACACGGACATGAAATAACTAAAACAGATATAGCACACATTATGCCATAATACGAATTTCCACTTAAAAACCAGACTAAAAAGGTTAAGATTGAGAGCAAGATAACAGCTGGAACAAATATATTTGCCACTTTATCAGCCATCCTAGCAATAGGCATTTTTTTAGCTGTTGTTTGACTTAAAAGCCTTGTTATTCTTGCTAAAAGTGTTTCATGAACTTCAGTTGTAACGCGAACATTTATTACTCCATTTGTATTTAAGCATCCTGCATTTACCATATCGCCTATTTTTTTATAAATAGGCATACTCTCACCTGTTAAAATAGCTGCGTTTATCTCAGTTGCACCGTGTAGTATAACTCCATCTCTTGGGATATTCATACCACTTTTTACCATAAAAACATCGCCGATTTTTAGATCTTTTGCTAAAATTTCCTCAGTCGTTCCATCGCTTTTTACTAAAAGTGCGGTTTTAGGAGTTAGATCGAGCAAAGCCTTTATATGGCTATTTGCCTTAGCTTTAGAGCTGTTTTCTAAAAATCTTCCAAAGAGTATAAATGAGATAATCATACTAGCTGACTCAAAATAAAGAGTGTGAAATTTATCTATTACTAAATTTGGAAATAAAAAAACAAAAGTAGAAAAAGCAAAAGCAGAAAAACTACCAAGCGAAACTAAGACATTCATATCAAAATTTCTGTTTTTAAGGGCTGATATTGCATGAGAGAAAAAATCACTTCCACAGTAAAAAACAACTATGAAGCTTAAAATAAGCTGAGCTAAAGAGTTCGTGTAGCTATGAGTTGCTATCATGTGAAGATAGATTATGATTAGTGTTAAAAAAGCTGCTAATATAAGCTTAAATTTTAGCTTTTTAAGATGAGCTAGTTTTTTTTGATTTAACTCTTCATAATCAGTAGCAACTTCAAAACCAAGCTTTTCTATTTTAGTTTTGATTATATCTTCTAGTTTTAAACTTTTAACATCAAAAATAGCCTCTCCAGAGCTAAAATTTACATTTGCATCAACTACACCATCTATTTTTTTAACAGCTCTTTGAATCGCATTTGAGCAGTTTACACAGCTCATTCCAACGATATTTAGTGTTAATCTTTTTGACATTTTCAGATCTCGCTAGTAACCTTAAACCCTAAATCTTCCATCTCTTCATAAAATTTATCTAAATTTTTATCATCTACATTAAGAGTAACAACTCCATCTTTAACATCTACTTCTACTTCGCCAAATTCATCTTTTAAGGCGTTTTTTACAGTGTTTGCACAGTTTTGGCACATAATATTTGAAGCTTTGAATTTTCTCATAGTATTTTCCTTTTATAAATTTTAATTTGATAAGTATAAGATTAAAGACTAAATTTCTTTTTAACATTATCTAACTAAATTTAAGCATCTTTTGCTATAATTTGGCTTTTAACTTATAAAAGGATATTAAATTGGGAAGAGCGTTTGAGTATAGAAGAGCTGCTAAAGAGGCTCGTTGGGGTAAGATGAGTAGGATATTTCCTAAACTTGGTAAAGCTATAACAGTAGCTGCTAAAGAAGGAGGACCAGATCCAGATATGAACCCTAAGCTTCGCCTTGCTATCGCAACAGCAAAAGCGCAAAATATGCCTAAAAACAACATCGATGCAGCGATAAAAAGAGCAAGTGGCAAAGACGCTGCTGATATCAAAACAATCCATTACGATGGTAGAGGTCCGCACGGAACAATGCTAATAATTGAGTGTGCAACTGATAACAACACAAGAACAGTAGCAAACATAAAATCTATTTTGGGTAAAAATGGTGGTGAATTTTTGCCAACTGGAAGCTTGTCGTATATGTTTGAACACAGAGCTGTTTTTGAAGTAAAGATGCCTGAAAATGCTGATTTAGAAGAGATTGAACTTGAATTAATAGATTATGGTATGAGTGGTGCTGAAGTAAATGAAGCTCAAGAAGATGACGAAGAAGACACACTTATTATTTATGGCGAATATGATAGTTTTGGTGAGCTAAATGAGGGAATTGAAAAGCTAGGTCTTGAAGCAGTTAGTGGAAGCTTAAAATACATCGCAACTAATAAGCTTGAATTTAGTGATGAACAACTTGAAGATGTTGAAAAACTTATAGATAAGCTTGAAGAAGATGACGATGTGCAAAACATCTACACAAATATAGCTTAAATTTAAATAAAGGATAAAAAATGGAAAGTATTAAAACTTATGAAGTTACAGGCGATTTGCCAACAAAAGCGGTTATTGACACAGATAAAGGCATAATGGAGCTAGAACTATATGGTGATGAAGCCCCGCAAGCTGTGCTAAATTTCGCTTATTTAGTAAATAGTGGATTTTATAATGGGTTAAATTTTCACAGAGTTATACCAAATTTTGTAATCCAAGGTGGATGTCCAAAAGGAAATGGTACAGGCGGACCTGGCTGGAGAATAAAGTGCGAATGCGTAGGTCAAAAGCATAAACACCAAAGAGGAAGCCTTTCTATGGCACACGCCGGAAAGGACACTGGTGGGAGTCAGTTTTTTATATGCCACTCAGCTCAGCCTCATCTTGACGGCGTTCATACTGTTTTTGGAAAAGTTATAAACGAAGATAGTTTAAAAGTTCTTGACAACATAAGAGTTGGTGATAAGATAAAAAGTATTGTTGTTGAATAAATTTCAACATTAAACTACATAAATAATTTACAAAAGAGAGTTTACTCTCTTTTGATCTTTTGAATTTATTAAATCAAATTTAAATCTAAATTTTACTTAAATAACTATGATTTTGCGAAATTTATTATCGCTTTTGCAAGCTCACTAGTTGCATCTATAAATTTAAACTCACTGTTTAAATATGGTATAAATATAGGAATTTCAGTACAAGCTGCTATAAAAACATCAGCTTTAATCATCTTTAAAGTATCTCTAAAAAGCCCTACATACTCTTTTGTTTTTCCAGCTTTTACACCTTTGTAAATACACTCCATTATATTTTGCTCAATTTGTGGGCTAAACTCAACACTATTAAACCCTTTTAGATTTAAAAATTTATCATAAATTCCTGTTCTTCTAGTGCCAACTGTAGCAATTACTGCTATATCTTTAGCGTTTGGATAGATTTTTGATATACTAGAAACTGTAATTTCTGGCATATGTAAAAATTTCATTGAAGTGTGTTTTTTAAGATCATCAGCAAAAAAATGAGCTGTATTACATGCCATACAAAATGCCTTGCACCCTGAATTTTCAAGCCTTTTAGCACTATCTATTAGATAAGGCAGTGGATCTGGTTTGATTTCATCACCTCTAAATATATACTCGCTTCTATCTGGTATTAAAGCATTGTTATCAATACTTAATAATATATGCTCTTGATCGCACTTTGCAGGAGTAAGGCTTACTATTTTACTGTATAAATCTGCACTTGCTAAAGAGCCCATCCCGCCTATTATGCCAACTCTTTTCATAATCATCCTTTTAAATTTAACTATCAAAGCCGAAATTATACTACTAAAATTCTTAATTAATCTATAAAATTATTACCATCTAAATTTATAATAGTAAAAATATACTTTACTTTATTTACGCCCAATAAAGTCTTATTAGCTACAATATAGCTTTTTAAAAGGCGCTTTAACACCTTTTAAAATTTCATCCAAGCTTTTATATATAGTTAAATTTTATCTCCATCTAAGATGGTGATTTTTAGATATTGTTATATAAAAATCTTACAAATTTGATTTTTTAAAGCTTTTTAAAAGGTCAGCTAACATAAACGAAAGCTCTAAAGCTTGAGAGGCATTAAGCCTTGGGTCACACTGAGTTTCATATCTATCAGCTAAGGTTTTTTCAGTTACATTAAATGCCCCACCTGTGCACTCAGTAACATCATCACCACTCATCTCAAGATGAATTCCGCCCGGATAGCTACCCAAAGATCTGTGGATCTCAACAAAACTTTTTACTTCACTTAAAATAGCATCAAAATCTCTAGTTTTATACCCAACTGAAGTTTTTATAGTGTTTCCATGCATCGGATCAATACTCCATAGAATTTCACGCCCCTCTTTTAGCACCTCTTTTAAAACTTTTGGAAAGTTTTTTTCTATTGTTTCAGCACCCATTCTAACAATGATATTTAATCTACCAGCTTCGTTTTTAGGATTTAGCTTATCACAAAGGGCTAAAATTTCGCTACTTGTTATGGTTGGTCCTGTTTTTACGCCGATTGGGTTTTTTATGCCACTTAAAAAATGAACATGAGCATCATCTATGCCACGAGTTCTTTCACCTATCCAAAGCATATGCCCAGAACAACCATAATAATCCCCAGTAAGGCTATCAACTCTAGTAAGAGCTTCTTCATAAGGAAGTAGCAGTGCTTCATGAGATGTGTAAAATTTAGTCTCATTTAACGCTGGATTTTCAGTATCTATCCCACACGCTTTCATAAATTCTAAAGCTCTTGTGATATCATCAGCTAAATGACTTAGTCTCTCATCAAGTCTATTATCTTCAACAAAACCTAAATTCCAGCTATGAATTTCATGTAAATTTGCAAAACCACCCCTTGCAAAAGCTCTAAGAAGGTTAAGCGTAGATGCACTTTGAAAGTAAGCTTCTATCATCTTTTCAGGCTTTGGTGTTCTAGCTTTGGCACTAAACTCAAGATCATTTATAATATCACCTCTATAGCTTGGAAGTTTTACACCATCAATCTCTTCAAAATCACTACTTCTTGGCTTTGCAAACTGCCCTGCTACTCTACCAACCTTAACTACAGGAAGCCCGCCAGCAAAAGTAAGAGCTACTGCCATTTGAAGGCTAACTTTAAACATATTTTTGATACTATTTGCACTGAAATTTGAAAAACTCTCAGCACAATCGCCACCTTGAAGCAAAAATGCCTCACCTCTTGTAACTTTAGCAAGGTCAGCTTTAAGACTTCTAACCTCTCCAGCAAATACAAGCGGTGGAAGCTTTGAAAGCCTATCTTCTACCTTTTTTAACTCATCAAGATCTGGATATGTTGGTTGCTGTTTTATATTTAAATTTCTCCATGAATCCTTATTCCAAGTCATATTTATACCTATCCTTAAATAAAATTTATGGATTGTATCTAATTATCCTAAACTAAAGCTTTGATAAAGGATAAATTTGTAAAATATGTGAATTTTATAAATGGAGAGATTATGAACATAGGTCTTATGATAGTCGTTGCTGTGATAGTTGGAGTTGTGATTTATATGGAGATAAACAAACAACTTCCTCGTATAAATGAAAAAGAGCTAAACCCAGATATGAGTAGATATATGATGTTTGCTGATAAGATAGATGATGAGATAGATGCTCTTAGAAAAGGGGTTTTGTTTGGCGAAACTAAGCTATTTGATAGCGAAAAAAAAGATGAATTTTTAGAAAAACTTTCAAGCCTTAGAAAAGAGCTTGAGTTTTTGCAAGCTTCACACGCTACAAATAAAAATGCTAACATTTGGGAAGAGAAATTAGCTGAGTTTTTAGCTAAATTTGAAAGTGTGGTTGAAGAGTATATAAAAGATGGCGAAGCTAAAAATGATGAGATTAGGAGTAGTTTGCAGAGTAAATTTTAGAAATTTTGGCTAAGATGAAAATTTAAATTTGTAAATATAAATCTAAAAAATATAGAGCTTTTTTAAAATTTATTTTAAAATTTGGTTTAATGCCTTAAAAGATCACTCAAGCTCTTCTTTGGCTCTTTTCCGTCTATTATTAGTGCTACTTCGTTTGCAATAGGCGTATAAATATCGTAATTTTTTGCCAAATTCAGTATAGCTTTTGATGTTAAAACTCCTTCAGCAACTTCGCCAATTTCAGCTAAAATTTCATCTAAGCATCTGCCTTTTGCTAAAGAATGACCTACTCTATAATTTCTTGACATAGAACTTGATGCGGTTAAAAAAAGATCTCCTGCCCCACTAAGCCCTAAAAAAGTCTCATCTCTAGCACCAAATCTCTTGCCAAATCTAGCAATCTCAACAAGCCCTCTAGCTATAAGGCTAGCTCTTGCATTATTACCAAGATTTAAGCCATCACAAATTCCACTAGCTATAGCAATAACATTTTTATACGCTCCACAAATTTCAGAACCTATCACATCGCCACTTGCATACGCTTTTATAAAATCTGGAAAAAATGAGCAAAAATCTGTAGCCAAGCTTCTATTTTCAGAACTTACAACTAACGCACAAGGAAGTCTTTTACTTACTTCATCTGCAAATGATGGACCTGAAAGTGTAGCTAAATTCTCAATGCCAACATACTCGGCAAAAATTTCATGTAAGAATTTACCACTACTTGCTTCAATCCCCTTTGAAGCTACTAAAATTTTATGGTTTTTGTTTAATCTGTTTATCTTTAGCCACGAACTAATACTTTGAGCTCCTATGGCAAAAACCAAGTACTCACATTCTAAAGCTTTATCAAGAGAGATGAAATTTGGTATGTCTCTTTTAGTTCTTGAGGTTATATAGCAGCTATTTTTATCACTAAGTGCAAAGTGTAAAGCACTGCCCCACTTACCTGCTCCAATAACTGCTATTTTTTTCAATTAAGATAGCCTTGATTTAAGAAGAGCGTTAACTTTTGAAGGATTAAAAGCACCCTTGCCTGCTTTCATAGTTTGACCTACAAAAAATCCAAATAGCTTATCTTTGCCGCTTTTATACTCTTGTACTTTATCAGCATTTTTTTCTAAAATTTCATCAATCACAACTAAAATTTCACTATCATTACTAACTTGCTTTAATCCAAGTTTATCTATAACTTCATCAACGCTACATTTAGGATTTTCAAAAAGATAGTCAAGCACATCTTTAGCTGCTTTTTGTGAAATTGTATCATCTTCTATGCGAGTTAAAATTTCACTCATTTTTTCACTATTTACAGGACTATCGCTTATAGTTAATCCACCTTTTAACCTAGCAGCTAGCTCGACAGTTAGCCAAGTAACACATAGTTTTGGCTCATGTCCTTTGTTTATTAAATTCTCAAAATACATAGCTGTATCATAATCGCTAGTTATAACACCCGCATCGTACTCTTTAATGCCAAGCTCATTAGCGTATCTAGTTCGTTTTGCATCGGGTAGTTCAGGAATATCTCGTCCTTTTTTCATCATACCATCATCAATATGCACAGGATACAAATCAGGGTCTGGAAAGTAGCGATACTCAGCACTATCTTCTTTACTTCTCATTGATCTTGTTACTAAGTGAGTAGTATCAAAAAGTCTAGTTTCCTGAACAACTTCAGTATCATATTTACCATCTTCCCAAGCTAAAATTTGACGCTCTAGCTCATACTCTATAGCCTTTTGAATAAATCTAAATGAGTTTAGGTTTTTTATCTCAACTCTTGTGTATAGTTTATCATCACCTTTTGGTCTAATAGATATATTAACATCACATCTAAAGCTACCTTCTTGCATATTTGCATCGCTTATATTTAAAAATCTAAGAATTGAGTGGAGTTTTTTAAGATAAGCAACTGCTTCATCACTACTTCTCATATCAGGTTGGCTTACTATCTCAAGAAGTGGCGTACCAGCACGGTTTAAATCTACATAACTCTCATCATCACCGTGATTATTTTTACCAGCGTCTTCTTCAAGGTGAGCTCTTGTAATGCCAACTCTTTTTTTATTTCCGTCTACTTCTATAAAAAGCTCACCATTTTCTACTATAGGAACCGTAAATTGTGAAATTTGATAGGCTTTTGGAAGATCTGGATAGAAGTAGTTTTTTCTATCAAAAACTGAGTTTTGATTAATAGTAGCATTAACAGCCTCACCAAAGCTTATGGCTTTAATAACAGCTTCTTTATTAAGAACAGGAAGTGCTCCAGGAAGTGCTAAACAAACAGGACAAACATGAGTATTTGGAGCATCTCCAAAACTAGTAGCACAAGAACAGAAAATTTTAGTTTTAGTATTTAATTGACAATGAACCTCTAAACCAATAACGGTCTCAAACATTAAAATCCTTTTAAAAATAAGTGATTTAAGCTCAAAATTTTGAGCTTAAATTTATAAAGCTTAATGCTCGTCTACTACAACAGCACCAGCTAAATATACATATGATAAAACCATAAATATGAAGGTTTGAAGAATAGCCATAAAAGCAAGTAAAGCATAAGGAATCATAGGAACAAACCAAGGCATAAGTGTAAGCATAACTAATAAGAATAGATCATCACCTTTGATATTACCAAAAAGACGAAAAGATAGTGATACAACTCTTGAAAGGTGAGAGATAACCTCTATAACAAACATAAATGGCGCCATGATTTTTATCGGTCCACAAAAGCTTTTAAGATAGCCCACTACTCCATTAACCTTAAATCCTTGATAGTGATAGTATATAAAAACACAAACTGTAAGTGCTAAAGTAAGGTTTAGGCTTGCACTAGGTGATTCAAAACCTGGAACCATACCGATAATATTACTTAGAAAAACAACAAAACCAAGAGTTGCCACTAAAGGCAAGTAACGCCTTGCAAGTTCTGTGCTACCCATTGCATCCTTGCCAATAGCTATAACGCCATTTAGATAAGCTTCAACGATATTTTGAATACCATGTGGAACAAGCTGCATAGATTTTGTAGACATTCTAGCAATCAAAACAATGATAGCAACAACAAGTAAAAAGTGGAAAATATAGATAAAAGTGTGGTTATAACTTATCAAACTTCCAGCAAATAAAAATATATCTTTTAGCATATAAAACCTCTTAAGCCTTAAAAATTTTGGGTAATTTTACTATAAATTTGCTTTATCTAGCTTTAAAATGAGCAATTTTACACATTTATGATATAAAAAGCTTAAGAATAGTTGCTCCAACTACAGTTAAAAATATCCATTTAATGTATTTTGTATCTTTTGTGATAACTAAATTTGCCCCTAAATATCCGCCTATTATCTGTCCAGCCGCCATTACAAGACCAACCATCCAAAGAATATGCCCACCAACTAAAAAAACCGCCAAAGATACGATATTTGAAGTAAAATTCATAACTTTTGTGTTTGCTACAGCTTGCCGCATATTTAGCCCTAAAAGTGCAAGAAATGCAAAAACCCACAATGACCCAGTTCCTGGACCAAAAAAACCATCATAAAATCCTAGCAAAAGACCAAAAATTATGTAAAAAGCGTTTTTACTCATCTTAGCGTCTTTATCTTTTTCACCCATAGCTGGCGAAAAAAGCGTATATAAAAAAATTCCTAAAAGCAAAACTGGCATAATGTAGTTTAGAAATTCAGCTTTTACTAACAAAACTATAACCGTACCCAAAACCGCCCCAATCAGCGTAAAAATGATACCTATATATATGTCGCTAAATTTAATATAGCCTTTTTTTATAAAATTTATACTTGCTGAAAGCGTTCCAAAGCTTCCTTGCAGTTTATTCGTCGCTAAAGCTGCGTGAGGCGGAACTCCTACAGCAAGAAGTGCAGGTATGCAAATAAGTCCACCACCACCCGCAACAGCATCAACAAAACCAGCCGCTAAAGCAACGCCAAAAAGCAAAACAAGCTGCCAAATTTCAAATTCCATAAATAAACCTTTATTTTAAAGATTTTATTCTATATTATTTTGCTTTAAAAAAGTATAAATTTAAGTTGCTAAATTTCTAAAATTTATAGCTTAATTTAAATAAATTTAAAGCTAATTTCATATATAAAGCCATAAAATTTCATCTAAAGATTTTTTAAAATCTCTTTTATCTCGCCACTTTGCCCAAGTCTATAGAGTGCAAAATCATACTTTATAGGGTCATCTGGGTCAAATTTTTGTAAATTTTTTGTAAGTTCAAGAACAGCTTTAAAATCATAGCTTTTTCGCTTAAGCAATCCTAATGCTCTTGAAACACGCTGAGTATGGACATCAAGAGGCATAAGAAGCATACTTTTAGGAATACTTTTAAAAATTCCAAGGTCAATATCTGAGTTTCTCACCATCCATCTTAGATACATATTATAACGCTTATATGGGCTTTTAGGGGCTTTTTCAAAGCTTTTTGAGTAAAAAAACTCATATCCATCACTTCTGTAAGGATTAAGTAGGTAAATTTTATCTATTAAATTTTTTATACCAAACTCAATACTTCCGCCACTTTTAAGTCCATCGCTAACTAGCTCTTCAATGCTATAGCTATTTTTTAAGCGTTTCATCGTTATAAAAATTTGAGCTACATCGCTAATGCTTTGAAAACGGTACTTATAAGAGCTATAAAATTTTAAAATTTCACTCTCACTCTCATTTAAAAGTTCAAAATTTAAAGAATTCAGAAATTTAATTATTAAATTTGCATTTCCATAAGCAAACAGAGCGCAAATAAGGCAAATAACTGGCTCTTTATAAACTCTAGCAACTTGTAAAGGATCGGCATTTGCAAGCAGATTTTCATCGCAGTTTTTAAGGTCTGCGTGATAATTTAAAAGCTCTTTTAAATTATGCATAATAAGTTAAAGTTGTTAGGCCAAATTTCTTTGACTTTATAAGAGAAAATTTGCCTATTTTTTCTTCAAATTTAACGCTACTTGCATGTTCTATAGTAACCAAAACGACCCTTTCATCAAGAGAATTTATCAATTTTATAACCTTTTCATAAACATCATTAAATCCATCTCTTATGTTAAATGGCGGGTCAATATATAAAATATACTCATCACCTAGCAAAAGAGTTGGAATTTCTTTAAAACTATCACCATTTATCGCAACCAAATCCTTGCTAATCAAACTAAAATTTGAACTTAAAAGTTTAAAAGCATCTCTATCTTTTTCTATAGCGTAAGCTTTTTTTGCACCATTACTTAAAGCTTCAGCTGCCATACTTCCACTTCCGCCAAACATCTCTATAAAAACCTTACCCCTTAAATCATAGCGGTAAGTATCAAAAAAAGATCCCTTTACGATGGCTTTTGTAGGGCGAGTTGTGCTACTACTTGGTAGAGCTAACTTTTTGCCTTTATAAATTCCTGAATTTATTGTAGTAAAAAACTTACTCATAGTGATCTTTTATGATTTTAATTAGTCTAACTTTAAACTCATCAACTAAGCTAGAAATTCTGTTTTCAAGTGGCTCACGCTTGATCATTTGGTTATTTGCACAAAAACTATACTCTTCTAAAGCCTCTAAAAGCATCTCTTTTGTAAAAGGCAAATTTAGATAGTTTTCTATCAAAAAAACCTGCTGATTTACATCATCTTTAACATCACTTACTATAAAATCAGGCTCGTTTGATATAAAATCACTTAAAAAAAGCTCTAAACTTCTTTGCATCAAAATACACTCACAATCAACTGCTAACTTCACCTAAACTCCTTTACTAAACTCTATAGCTTTAAATCTTGACCCAAATTCATAAATCAAGCGTTTTAACTGAAGTGTGGCATTTTTATAAGCGTTTTTGTTATTGGAGTTACTCACCACACTTAAAACCTCACTTGCTCCCATATCCATAAGAGCCACACTTTGCTTTTTAAAACTTATAAATTTAACGCCTTTAACCTTTAAAAACTCACTTTTGAAAATTTCAAAATTCAAATCATAAGTTATATCAGAATTTTTATAAAATTTGGATAAATCTTTTTCTTCTAAAAGGTTATAAACTCTGTGATTATCATAAATTCTAAGAGTTATATCGCCCCTAGAGCCCATATCTCCATAATCAAAAGTTATGAAATGAAATTTACTAGCTGACGCGGATAAATTAGTAAAAAATTCATATAACTTAAGTGGAATTTCACCTTTTTTAACCTCGTACTTTTTAGCAAAGTCTTTTATTTCTGGATCTATTTTATCCCAAAAAAGCTCTAAATTTTCACCAACATAGAGCATTTTTTCACCATCAACTACTTCACAAGCAAATGAGTCAAAAAGCTCATTTGAGATAAAAATGGCGTTCTTAAATTTGGCATCTTTTAGGCTTTTATAGTGGGTAAGAGAAATTTCATCTCCAAAAAATTCTTTAAAATTTGCTCTTTGTAAAAGCCTTAAATTCTCATGTGGCTCAACCATAACAAACTCAAATTTTGATAAACTCTTAGGACTAAAAGTAAAAATTCCTTGAATAATATCAGCTAAAAGATACCCTTCATTTGCCCCTATCTCAACTATGGAAATTTTACCATCAAATTTAGAACTTATCGATAAAATATAGCGTGATAATATAACTCCAAAAAGCGAACCAACACTTACGGAAGTAAAAAAATCTCCATTTTTGCCGATTTTAACGGCTTTTTTATAATACCCATCATTTAGCCATGAGTTAAAAAACTGGCTAAATCTCATTTAAAGCGTCTTTAAAGCGTTTAAAACCATCTTTTATCTCATCTTTTTTTATGTTAAGGGGCGGAAGAAAACGAACTATATCTTTTCCTGATTTTAGAACTAAAACTCCTTTTTCAAGGCATTTTCTATAAACAAGATCTTGATATTTAGCATCTTTTACTTTTAAGCCTAGCATCAGTCCAAGACCTGTTTTAGACTCAAAAATTTCACTATATCGCTCTACCATTTTGTCAAGATATCTATTAAAAGTTTTGATATTTTTATTAAGTTTGCCACTTTCTTTTAGCTTTAAAATCTCGCTAAGAACTGTATTTGCCACGCTAGTAACTAAAAAATTTCCACCAAAAGTACTTCCGTGATCTCCTGGAGTAAAGATATCTTTTGTGCTTACACAAGCTCCAATCGGCACTCCACCACCAAGGCCTTTAGCAAAAGTAATAATATCAGGTTTTATGCCATAAATTTGTGAAGTTACAAACTCACCAGTTCTAAAAACTCCACACTGAACCTCATCAGTTATAAGTAGTAAATTTCGTTTTTTCAAAACCTTACTAAGTTTTACAATATCATCTTTTGGAAGTGGCTTTATACCGCCCTCGCCTTGGACAAGTTCTATCATAACAGCAACAGTTTTATCATCAATGTTTTTAATAATCTCATCAATCGTATCAAAAAACTTAAATCCAGGAGTGTAAGGTGCAAAAATTTCAGGGTGGAATTTATCCTGACCAGTGGCTGCTAAAGTTGCCATAGTTCTACCGTGAAATGAGTTTTTAAGAGTTAAAATCTCAAATTTCTTCTCTTTAAAATTAATCGTTCCATACTTTCTAGCTAGTTTTATAGCACACTCATTTGCCTCAGCTCCAGAGTTACAAAAAAAGGCATATGTTTTATATCCTAAAAGCTTATCTATACTTTTTGATAGCGTTATTTGTGACTTAATAGTGTAGATATTTGAAGTGTGAAGTAAAGACCTTGATTGTTCAGATATGGTTTTAGCTATTTTTTTATTAGCATGACCAAGCGAACAAACCCCAATACCAGAACCAAAATCAATATAATTCTTACCCTTACTATCTAAAATTTTTGCTCCATCACCTTTTACAAAAGTGATATCTTCTCTTGCGTAATTACTCATTAAACTCATATCATCTCCTTATCTTTTTTCATCAATTTTTGGCAAATGCCAGTTTTTTTTGTATGCTATCATCCTAATAATAGTACCAAAACAAAAAAGCACCATTATCCAAAACATATTATTAAATCCAAATTTATCCATAAAAAAATATATAAATCCAACTGCTAAACTAACTGTCCCATAAAAGCCAGCACGCATAAACCAAGGCACTTCATTGTACAACATATCTCTTAAAATTCCACCCCCAACACCATTTGCAAGCGCAGTTAAAACAACGCCATAAATGTTACAATCATACTCGATAGCAACCATTGCTCCAACTATTGAAAAGCTTACAACATCCACAGCATCTGTAAAAACAAAAACAGTGCTTCTACCAAGGCTTTCATGTTTAGTATGAGCTTTAAAAATATAAGCTCCAGCCATCATAACTAAAACAATTGAAACTGGCATATAGTGAGTAAATGAGTAAAGATCTCTTCCAACTAAAACATCTCTTAAAATACCACCACCAAGAGCGGTTAAAAAACAAGCTAAGAAAATTCCAAGCAAGTCACACTCTTTTTTAACAGCATACAAATAGCCACTAAGTGAAGCTGAAGCGATACCAACATACTCGACAAACAAAAGTGCAGTCATCAAACTCTTTTCATATTTTTTCAAATTCTACAAAAATTTACTTAAAGTCTAGTCAAATTTTAAAATTTAAGAGTAAATTTTGTTTTTTTATCTCTGCTTTGGCAATAAATTTTATAATTTAACTCATTTGAGTACTTTTTAACAAGGCTAAGACCTATACCAAAACCACCATTTTGAGAGTTAAAACGGCTAAATTTATCAAAAATTTTATTTAAATTTTTAGTTTCTATAGTTGCACCTGTATTTTCTATGCTAAAGCTATTTTCATCTAAAAAAATATAAATTTCACCATTTTCATCGCTATATTTGATGGCATTTGATATAAGATTATCTAAAATTTTACTAAGTTTTATAGGGTCAGTGTTTAGACTAAGTGAGCTTAAATTTAGCCTAAATTTAAGCCCTTTTTTAGAAGCAATATCTTCAAAATAAGAAACTTTTTGATTTACTAAATTTGTGATATCAAGCATAATTAAACGGTTATTTTCACTTTTTAAATTTAAAGACACCAAATCATCATAAAGGTTTGAGATAGTTTTTGTAGCAACTTTTATGTTTTCAAGATACTTTTTAGGGTTTTTATCAACCATTTCTAAACTCATCAAAATCACGCTAAGTGGGGTTTTTATCTCATGAGTTGTATCGGTTATAAAGCTATTTAACTCATTTATCTTATCAAACAGCGGACGAAGCGAGAGTTTGATGATAAAATATGCAATTATAAGAAAAAAAGCTAGTGAAATAGCCACCATAAATATAAGCCTTATCACTAAAAAGCGTAAATTTTCATAATAGCTTGCATCTTCAAAATATAGCGTGTAAGCTTTAGAAGCTCTTTTAAATTTAAAAAATTCTTTGTAATAAAGCTTATTATTTTTAAAAGCGTAAGAATTTAATCTCTTTTTACTTTTAAAAATATCTTCTTCATCAAATTCTTTAACTAGCCATTTTTGATTTACATTATCATAAATTTTAACCTTTACATTGCCCGTATTTATACTTTGAAGATCATCTTCATCAAATCTTAAATAAGCTTGGATATCTTTAGAGATCTCTTTTATCTGATAGATGCTTGATTTTAGGATGTGGTGTTTTTGTTCGATATAATAAAAATATGCAAATGTTGTAAGAAAAATCATACTTGTAATCATATATAGAAAAAATATCGGAAATATATATCTTTTATCCCACATATTTTTCATCCATAAAAGCATATCCTACTTTTGAGCGAGATAATATCTTATCTTTAAAAAATTTCCTTAAATTTCTTATATAAACTCTAAGACTAAGCTCACTTGGCATCTCATCATACTCCCACACATAGCTAAATATCTCATCTTTGCTTACAAATTTACCTTTGTTTTGAAGAAGGATGGCTAAAAGCTTACTTTCTTTAACTGGAATTTTAACAGTTTCGCCATTATAGAAAAGCTCTTTTTGGTTAATATCAAACTCATATCCATCGCCTAAATCCTGAACTACTTTTCTTTGGTGAGCGAAATTTCTTTTTATAAGATTATCTATTCTAAGGCTTAGCTCAGCAAGTTCAAAAGGCTTTTTTAAGTAGTCATCACAACCACTTAAAAAACCCTTATTTAGATCATTTATACTATTTAATGAAGTTGTAAAAATACAAGGCGTAAGTCTGTTTGAAGCTCTTAAGTCTTTAAGCAGATCAAAGCCATTTCCACCTATAACTTTAACATCAAAAACCCAAATATCAAAGCTCTTTTCATAAGCTAAATTTAGAGCTTCTTCATAGCTTTTTACACCTACAGCGTCATAAGAGTTGCTACTTAGATACTCAACTATCATATCAAGTAGCATACTCTCATCTTCTAAGACTAAAACCTTAGACAATTACTTATCTTCCTTATCACAAGGCAAATTTACTTGACATTTTCCATCTTCTAAATCTGAGTTAAATTTCATCATGCTTCTGCCTTGATTCATACCTTGACTCATTTTTAAATTTTGCTTGAAATCTTCATTTTTACTTTTGTTATCTTCTAAATTTTTATTAAAAGGGCAGTTTGGATTTTTTTCTTTACACATTTTTTTATTATCATTACGGTTTTTATCCATGCCGCAACCTTTATCATGGTTAATTCCACAAGGAGTTTTTACACCTTTTGCCATACATGGTTTTGACATCATACCTTTTTGGAAATCACTTTTTTGGCAACCACAGTTTTTATTAGCTTTTTTTGGTCCTTTTGAGTATTTATAACAAGCTTTTCTATCAAAATTATCTCTTTCTACCTTACTAAGATTTTCAAAATTTGCATAAAAATACATATCAAATTCATTTCTAAAAGCTCTTTTTTGTTCAGGTGTTTTACCATCTAGTTCTTTTTTAATCATATTACCAAAAACCAAACAAGCATTTTGAGCATCTTTATTTTCTAAACTTACTCTTTTGCTTAGTTCAAAACCAGCCTCTGCAAAGCTTTTAACATCACCACTTTTAACACTATCAACAACAGCCAAATCGCTCATATTTGAAAAATCAGCCGCAAAAACAGACGCAGCAACAAACGCTATCGAAAAAATAATCTTTTTCATAGTATACTCCTTAAAATAATTTATCTAAGTATAACAACTATTTGTTAAGTATATGTGAATTTCTTAATATAAACAACCAAATTCTGAAATCTTACTCAGCTTCAAATAAAGAGTAGTTAATCTTTTGTATAAATTTTAAAGGCTCAACGCTATTTCCACCCACCATTATGCCAAAATGAAGGTGTGGGCCACTTACTCTACCGCTATCTCCACTAAGACCAATGATCTCTCCTTTTTTTACCTTATCGCCTACTTTTTTGTCTATCCTACTTAGATGATAATACTGTGAGTAAATTCCAGCACCATGATCAATGATAATAGAATTTCCAGCAAAATATCTATTTTTAGCTAAAACAACAACTCCTGAATTTGCTGCTTTTATAGGCGTTCCAATAGCCGCTCTATAGTCAGTTCCTGAGTGATAGCTTTTAAGTGAGCCATTAAAAAGCCTAGCATTTCCAAAATTTGATGTGATAAAAGAATTTAGTGGAGCTTCAAATTTAGAATCAAACAAAAACTCATCACCAACTTTAGAATAAATTTTCCACGCTTCCTCACTCTCTTTTTTTATTCGCTCTTGATTTTCTTTACTAGGACTTGACATACCAGGAGCAACTGTGATTTGCTCTTTTTTATAATCTCCATCTTTTAATTTAAATACAATAGGCTCGCTGTCAAAAATTTCAACTTTTATATCATCTTTTGCTCTATAATTACTACTTATCAAAGCTATCATAACGCTATTTTTATTAGGATGTTTTATCCACTTTCCCTCTTTGCCATTTACAACAATCTTTTTTGCCACGCTCTCATCAGCTCTTAGAATTTCAGTATCGCCATTAATAATCGTATAAGCAAAAATCTGAGTAGCAATAGCTAAAATAAACAAAATCTTTCTCATTTTTAACCTTTATTTAACAAATTTAGCCTAAATTCCTGCTTTTCATACAACAAAACAAAAATTTGCTGCTATAATATACCAAAATTTTAACTAAAAAGGATAATGGTATGAAAAAGATACTTCTTGGATTAGTATTGCTTTGTTTAGGTGCTAATGCAGATGTTACTCAAAATGAAAGAGTCTATGCTGCAGCAAATGTTGTAAAATCTTTTGGTTGCGATACAAATAGGACCTTTCAAGATAAATATCTAAAACATGCAAAAGCTGTAGCAATCTTAACAGATGTAACAAGAACTGGAGTTATAGCTTCTGTTCAAAGTGGTGATGGTGTGTTTATAACAAGAGACTTTAATGGAAACTGGACATCACCTCTTATGATAAAATATAGAGGTTTTGGAGTTGGATTTCAAGCTGGTGTAGAATCTAGAGATGTAATTGTACTTTTCCAAACAAGTAAATCATACAGAGATATCTTTGAAGGTATGGATACACTTGAGGCAAATGCAGGAGCAAGTGCTTTTGATGGTGGTTATGCTACTGGAGCTATGACAGATCTACCTGAAGTTTCAGCGTGGATGATAAATCATGGTGAAGTTACTGGTTTGTATGTTGGTGCAACTATTGATTTTGGTAGACTTACAATAGATAATCAAGCAACAAATGATTACTATGAGAGAATTTATGATTATGAAGATATACTAAATGGCTCACCAAGAGATAGTAAATATACTAAAATGCTTAAAAATTCACTTAGTACATATATAAGTGGAGATAGAAAAGATGGTCAGTGCAATGTAGATAAATTTATCTATGAAGAAAAAGGCTCAATAAGACCATAGCTATTTTGGCTACCTAAAAGGTAGCCTTTTATATACTTATCTCTTTTATATCAGCAACTTTTAAAAACGCCTTATAAACAGCTCCAACTAAAGCGATGCGATTATTCCTTATCTTTTCATCATCAACATTTATCATAACAGAATCAAAGAAAGCATCGATCTCGTTTTTTAGATTAAAAAGCTGATTTAAGTAATTTTTATAATCTTTAACTTCTAAATCTAGCCCCTTATAAGCACCATATAACTCAAGTTCAGCACTTTGTTTAAGTAAGCCATCATCAACACTATCAATAGTTTCATCTTTTATGATATTTGCTAATCTTTTAAATGTGCTAAATTTCTCTTTAAAACTATCCGCTTTGCTTATCTCATCAAGAGCAAGTATGGCTGAGTTTAACTTTTTAAAATCAGTTTCGCCACTTTTTAAACAAGCATTTATAATAGAAGCATTTACATCAGGATATATGCTATTTAGCCTATCCATAAAAAACTCTACTAAATTTTGGATCTTAAAGTTTGCATAGTTTTTAGCGTTTTCTTCGGCAATAGCTTTAATGTCAAAATTTAGATCTTTAGCTAGAACTATTTTGATGATGCTAAGCGCTGCTCTTCTTAAAGCAAATGGATCTTTTGTTCCAGTCGGCTCTTTATTTATAGAAAAAAGACCAAACATACTCTCAAGTTTTGTGGCCATGTTTACAACAGCACCAAAAAGAGTTGATGGAATTTCATCATACAGATACTGCTCTTTTATAGCAGTAGAGACAAACTCATTTTCATCTTTAGCATAATAACTACCCATTATACCTTGAAGCTCGCCAAACTCACCAACCATTCCAGTTGCAAGATCAGCTTTACTTAGCATAATAGCTTTTTCTAAGCTAGGTTTATAATCCCCACCAAACTCACTTTCAAGCTTACTATCGTAAATTTTAGCTAAGCTTTTAGCAACTTCAAGCTCACGAAGCTCTTTATCATAAACAGTTCCAAGTTCACTCATATATGAAATATTTTTAAGTGGCTCAGGGCTAAATTTGGATTTTAAATCACTTTCCCAAAAAAACATCGCATCACTTAATCTAGCTCTTAAAACTCTCTCATTTCCAGCTATAACTAAGCTTTCATCGCTTCCTACGCCGTTACTTACAACTACAAAGTTATTACTTAATTTTTCATCTTTAAAAACAGGAAAATAGCGTTGATTTTCCTTCATTGATGTGATTATAACCTCTTTAGGAACTTCTAAAAAACTCTCATCAAATTTACCAAGAAGAGCTTTTGGATGTTCGGTTATAGCAACTATTTCAGCAAGTAAAGAGTCATCTTTTTCTACTTTTAAGCCATATTTTTTCTCTATTTCTAGGATATCGCTTTCTATCATCTCTTTTCTTTTAGATGCTTTAAGCGTTATGCCATACTTTGGTAAGAGATTAAAATACTCATCAAATGAGCTAAATTCAATCTTTTCATATCCAAAACTTCTATGTGGATAAAAGCTTTTATCACTTCTTACGCCATAAATTTCCATATCTACATTTTCATCATCGACCATACATATGATAGATCTTATCGGACGGATAAACTCATACTCCTTATCTCCCCATCTCATAGATTTACCAAAATTCAGATCTTTTAAAAATTCATTTATTATATCACCAAGTAGCTCTTTAGTGTTACTTCCTTTTTTCACGCTTAAGTGATATAAAACCTCTTTATCTTTGATATTTTTAAACTCAAGCTCATCTACACTTATGCCACACTTGTTTGCAAAACTAATAGCAGCTTTAGTCCAGCTTCCATCTTTTAGTGCAACAGCCTTTGGAGCACCGATACTTTCTACTGTAATATCATCTTGATTTTTTGGAAAATCATCACTAAAAAGCACTAGCCTTCTTGGTGTGTACTCAAATTTGAAATTTGAATTTATGTTGTAGTTACTTAAGATTTTATTCCACTTTAAAGGGATATTAGCCTCCTCTTTTAGAAAAGGTATAGCTGGAAGCTCTTCAACTCCTATCTCAATCAATACTCTCATTTTTATCCTCTTTCTTATCTTTTAAATTTCTTTTTTGTTCCATCTGTTTATTAAAGCCTATAACCGTCACTGCTACAAAAAGCACAAATAAAACTGTCATTATAAAATCTATCATTTTACAAGTAACTCCAATTCACCTTTAAAATTTATAACAAAAGCATTTTTAAACAGCATCTGCCTATCACTATTTTCCAAAGAACCACTATTTTTTGAGTAAATACGGATATTTCCTTTTCCATAATAGAGCCTACCATTTATAACTTTTCCGCTTATAGAAGATATTGTATCGCCAACTTTTATGAAATTGGAGATCTCTTTTGTGTAGTTGTTTAGATCAGCTTTTTCATCATAAATTTTTTCTATTTCTATATCTTTAACCTCTAAATTCTCTTTATAAACATCAACACTATATATCGTAGCATCAACTAAATCTCCAACTTTAAACCTGCTTTTTTTATCATATACATAAATTCCCCTACCGCCATTTTGAGTAATAGCATATCCAAATTTATCGGTGTATGTGATAGCTGCTTTTTCTAGCTTTAACTGGCCTGTAAATTTACCCACTTTATAAACTTCATCTAGACTATTAAGAGTGGTATTTGTAGGCTTTTGAGCTTGTGTACTAAGAGTTACCATAAGTAGGTCATGGTCTGAAAGATTAGGACTTTTTATCACCTTAAAGTTTTTAAAATTTAATGTGTTTTTTTGATTAGAAAAAAAGCTCTTATCAAGAAATATATGATCAATTGCCCTACCACTTACATGTGAACTTCTTTGAAAACCAAATCTTTCTTTCCATAAATTTCTAAATCTTTCTTCAAGTGGTTTTAACATATAATTTGGCTTATAATCTTCGTTAAAATCTCCTACAATTATGGCATTTATAGAGTTATAAGCAAGCATTAAAAGCTGATCAATCTCTTTTTTTCTACTGATTTGTGAGTTTTTTTGTGAAAGGAAATGAAGGTTAAAAAGAGTAAATTTATACTCACCAATTTTAAAATTTAGTCTTAAAATATCACGAGCTTTTATATCTCTAAAACGGTAATAACTAAAGCTATCTATCTTAATTTTTGAAAGAACACCAACTCCAAAAGGTGAATCTTTTTGTTTGCTAAATTTATAATATCTATAACCGCTATTGTTAGCTAAACGCTTTAAAACATCTTCGTTTTCAATCTCTTGAAGTGCTACAATATCTGCCCCAACTTCAATTAAAAAATTTGATATATCCTTGCTTTTTTTAAGATATTTAGAATTTGACCAATTAGATTTTCCTATTTTAAAATCCCTATACTCTGTGCCGTGATTTTTACCATCAAAAAGATTTTCTACATTAAATGTAGCTATTTTTATATCAACCCCAAAAAGAGATATAACAAAAAATAGCATTATAAATAAAATTCTCATAAATCAAATCCTTTAAAATTCTGTCTAATAGCTTCGTAAGCTACTATGCCTACACTCATCGCTTGATTTAGACTTCTGCCGTTTTTTCCCATTGGAATTTTAATGGCATTTTTAAAATTTATCTGCATTAAACTCATCGGAAGCCCTGTGCTCTCACCACCAAAAAAGATATAATCCCCTGGAGTGAATTTGGCATTAAAATAGTACTCTTTAGCCTTTGTAGTAGCAAAGAAAAAACGATCTTTTTTATCAAAATTTGCCTTTAAAAACTCATCCAAACTATCCCAAATTTTAGGATTTAGTTTTTTCCAGTAATCAAGTCCAGCACGCCTTACAGCTTTCTCATCAAGGCTAAAAACAGTTGGCTTTACGATATGAAGCTTAAGATCAACATTTACACAAAGCCTACCGATAGCTCCTGTATTTTGTGGAATTTGAGGATGGACTAAAACGATATTAAACATTAAAAAATCACAGTTTTATTATCATAAACAAAGACTCTATCATCTAAAACCAAATCAAGCCCACTAGCTAAAACATTTCTCTCAACATTTCTGCCCGCTTTTCTCATATCTTGCCAACTCATTTCGTGATTTATACTAATAACATCTTGAGTTATGATTGGACCTTCATCAAGATCATTATTTACAAAGTGAGCGGTTGCTCCAATTATTTTTACACCACGTTTAAAAGCTTGCTTATAAGGGTTTGCACCGATGAATGCAGGCAAAAATGAGTGGTGAATATTTATAATTTTTTCTGGATACTTTGCCACAAAATTTGGAGATAAAATTCTCATATATTTTGCCAAAATTGCATAATCAAACTCATACTCACTCATCTTAGCTAAAACCTGCTTTTCATGATCTTCACGGCTTATATCATTACTACTTATATGAAAAAACGGCACCTCAAATTTTTCAACCAAATTTCTTAAATCATCATAATTTGCTATAACTGCTTTGATATTTGCATCTAATTCACCACTATAGTGACGAATAAGCAAATCACCCAAACAGTGAGTTTCTTTGGTGGCTAGGATGATAATATCTTTTTTTCTTTTCATGCCAAATTTAATATTTGCATTTGGTATAAAGCCACTAAGTGAGCCTAAAAATGAACTCTCATTAATGTCATTATCGGTCTTTATAACAGCTCTAAAGAAAAATCTACCATTTTCATGATCAACAAATTCACTACTTGAGTGAATATTTAAGTTATGTTTAAGGATAATATCTGTAATACGATAAATCAAGCCCTTTTCATCAACACTATCAACTTTTAAAATGTACTCTTTCATCTAAATTCCTATTTATAAAAAGGTTTATTTTACCCAAATTTGGCTTATTTTATGCTTTTAAGATACTCTTTTAGCTCTAAATTTTGCCTTCTTTTAATCTCTAAGCCGATATCTTTGCCACTAAAGCCATCATCAATGACGCTTTTTGCTGTAATTTTTGAGAAGAATTTTCTATCATAAATGTTAAGCTTTTTAGCTCTATTTACAAGGCTTTGTGAATTTAGACCAAGCCACTCTTTTAATGGCATAATAGCCCAAACACTTAAAAGATCTTCATCGGTTGGATTTTTAAAGTATGGCTCAGTTAAAATTCTTTTGAATTTTGTACTCAAATTTAGCCTTTTTAGAAGTTTAGCTTTATCTAGATTTAAGAAATTTGAAAGAGTGTATAAAAAAAACATCTCATTTTTTACAAAATTTTGTCCATTTTTAATAAGTTCGTAAAGCTCATTAAAATGCTTAAATTTAGCTCCAAATAAAAACTCATCAAGACCAAGTTCATATATTAGCTTTAAACCTAAGTGCTTAAATTTAGCATTAAAAAGTTTTAGAAGTTCAGCTGAAATTCTATCCTTGCTAAGGTCATTTAAACTTATACTTTTCATTAAATTTAAGGTATTTGGTTCAACTTCTAACCCAAATCTAGCCACAAATTGAACACCTCTTAAAACTCTAAGGCTATCTTCTACAAAAGTTTTTTCATCAACGACTCTTAAAATTTTATTTTTAATGTCGCTGATTCCGCCGTAGTTATCCACAACTTCGTCACTAAAAATGTCTATCATTATGGAATTAATCGTAAAATCCCTTCTTTTAGCAGCTAATTTAAGAGAATTTGTTAATTTAACTTCAAAAGCTTTATGTCCAAAGCCTGTTTTACTCTCAGTTCTAGGAAGTGATATATCAAAATTTTGCCACTTATAAACAAAGTAGTTTTTACCAACGCCATCTGCTTTAATCTCTCTCATCAAAGCGTCAAATTTTAGTGGCGTTATATCAAAAACTTCTATATCAATGTCTTTTGTTTTAATATTTAAAAAGCAGTCTCTTACAAAACCACCCACAAAATAAGCCCTTGTGGTGTGGTTTTTAAGTAGGTTTTTAAGCTCGTTAAGCTCCTTTGATATCCCCAACTCTTTTATCGATAGTTGCAAGTAAAAACTCCATAAATTTTAGATTTAACTCAACTCTTGCTTCGATATCACCTTTATCAAAGTTGCTAAGACCTTCAAAAAGCACTAAAATTCTATCTTTTACAGAATTTAAAAACTCAAGTTCGCCCTTTTTATACTCCTCAAGGTCAGAATTTACAGGAGTAAAACCGTCCAAATCTGACTCTTCTAAATTTTGGCTAAACTCTTTTTTGTTTTTAAGCTCTTTAATTATAAGCTTTATCTCATCTTCTATATTCATATATCTACCAGCCATCTTTTAAATTTATCAATGTCATTTTTATCAGTACTATAAAAAAGCTCTAATTTATCACTATAGTTTTTTTTTGCTGATGCTAATCTTTTTAGCCCCAAAAGAGCCTCTTTGTTATTAGGATCAGCTTTTAAGATATCTTTGTACAATAAAACTGCATCTTGAGTAAGTCCTTGAGACTCATAAATCAAAGCTTTTGTAAGGTTATTCATCTGCAATAATATTACTTATATGAGTGCCTATCTCTTCAGTTGAACAGATCTCTTTTGCACCAAAATTTGAGATATCTTTTGTTCTATATCCTGATTTTAGGACTTTTTTTACAGCATTTTCTATGCATTGTGCAGCTGCTTCTTCTTCAAAAGCATATCTTAGCATCATAGCAGCACTTAAAATCATAGCGATTGGATTTGCTATGCCTTGACCTGCTATATCTGGAGCTGAACCATGGATTGGCTCATAAATTCCAACTTTTCCACCGATACTTGCACTTGGTAAAAGCCCGATAGATCCACATATCATACTTGCTTCATCGCTTAAAATATCACCAAAAAGATTTTCTGTAAGAATAACATCAAACTGGCTTGGGTTTCTAACTAGCTGCATAGACGCATTATCCACATACATCATCTCAAGAGCTACATCTTCATAATCTTTTGCCACTAAAGATACAACTTCACGCCAGAGCTGACTAGTTTCTAAAACATTTGCCTTATCAACTAAAGTTACTTTTTTATCTCTTTTTTGTGCTGCTTCAAAGGCCACTTTAGCTATGCGGCGAATTTCATCACTTGTATAAATCATAGTATTATACGCTTTATCAATTTGTTTTTCTCGTGGCTCACCAAAATAAAGACCACCAGTTAGCTCTCTAACAACCATAATATCCACACCTTTTAAAACATCAGGTTTTATAGTTGATGCTTCTACCAACTCATCAAAAACTAAAGCCGGGCGAAGATTTGCAAATGCACCAAGTCCTTTTCTTAGCTTTAAAAGTCCACTTTCAGGGCGTAAATGTCTTTCAACATCATCCCATTTTGGTCCACCTATGGCTCCAAAAAGCACAGCATCTGAATTTAAAGCACCCTCTAAAGTCTCACTAGGAAGTGGCTCACCAAATACATCAATAGCTGCTCCACCCATTAAATAGTGTTCATAGTTAAAGTCAAGATCAAATTTATTAGCCACTGTATCTAAAACCTTAATTGCTTCATCAACTATTTCAGGACCTATTCCATCGCCTTTTATAACACAAATTTTATAATGTTTCATATCTTTCCTTAATTAAGTTTAGTTTTAGCGTAGTTTATAAGACCACCAGCCTTGATGAGTTCTTGCATAAATTCAGGAATGGCTTCAAATTTATAAGTTTTATTTGTAGTATTATTTGTAATAATACCTTTATTTATATCAATATCTAAATCATCACCTTCACTTATCTCATCTGCATCTTTGCACTCTAAAATCAAAAGCCCAGTATTAAAGCTATTTCTATAGAAAATTCTAGCAAAACTCTTAGCTATAACACAACTTATCCCAGCAGCTTTTAGGGCTATAGGAGCGTGTTCGCGACTACTGCCACATCCAAAATTCTCTCCAGCTACGATGATATCACCATCTTTTACTTTCTTAGAAAAATCAGCATCTCTATCTTCCATGACATGAGTTGCTAGAATTTTAGGATCACTCGTGTTTAAGTAGCGAGCTGCGATGATTATATCAGTATCAATATTATCATCAAATTTCCATACTTTTGCCATATTTTTTCCTTATTTATTTCAAATTTTAGTTTGGTATGATACCAAAAATTTCTAAATACCTAGCTTATTATTAACCAAATTCCAACAATGCCTAGTAAAATAGCTGAGATAGTTGTTAGATATTTTAAATATGAGTTCATAAATTTTCTAAATACAGCACCACCTCCAGCATAACTTACAAAAGCAATAATTTGAGTTATTCCAATCAAAGCTATTATTATAAAAAGACGAGAATTTATTAGGCTTGTTTTGTCTAAAAATGGAGGTAAAAGTGTTGCCATAAATATCCACGCTTTTGGGTTTGTAAAGTCAGTGACAAAGCCTTGGATAAAAAGAGCTTTGTTTGAAATCTTGCTTTTTATGCTTGTGCTTTCAACCTTTAAATTGCTTTTGGCAATTGAGTAAGCAACATATAAAATATAAAGTCCAGCTAAAATTTTAAAAATTTTAAAAATATCTGGATGGTTTAAAATAAGAGTTCCAACCCCAATAGCACAAACAAATGCCACTATCATAAGCGATATTACCCCACCAGCTATCATAAATAAAGTTTTTCTAAAGCCAACGCTTAGTCCAAGGCTTAGTGCCAAACTCATATCAATACCTGGCAAAAACGCAGCAGCTGTAAAAGTTGATATAAAAAGTAAGTAGTCCAAATAACAACTCCAAATTTTAAAATTGCGAAATTGTAACTAATTTGGCTTAAATTTTAATAATTTCACTATTAACAGCTATAAATACGCTAAATTTAAGCTAAAAAAGTTAAAATTATAAAGATTTTAAAACAAGGAGTATCTATGTCAGATAGTAAAAGTGGCATTCTTTCAGCTTATTTTAGAGCAAATTTAGCTAAAAGAATTCTCATCGGTCTTATTTTGGGCTCAATCTTTGGTATAGTTATGGCATATTTGGGTAATAAAACCCTTATACCATACCTGCAACCATTTGGCGATCTTTTCGTTCGTCTTTTAAAAATGATAATAGTTCCTATCATTGTTGCTTCTCTTATAATGGGAACTAGTTCTATATCACCTTCAAAACTTGGTAGAGTTGGTGGAAAAGCTGTGCTTTTTTACTTTCTAACAACACTTGCTGCTATCGTGATAGGCTTAATTTGTGCTTTTATATTTAAGCCAGGATCTGGACTTGATTTAAGTGATGCTTCAGTTGCTGTTACAAAAGCAGCAGAACAGACACAAATAAGTCAGATTTTGCTTAACATTGTCCCAACAAACCCAATTGAATCAATGGCAAAAACAGATATCTTACCAATAATTTGTTTTTGTATATTTTTTGGTATCGGCTTAGCTTTTGTAAGAGATAGCGAAGATGAAAGAATAAAAGCTGCTGGAGAGGTTGTTTATAAATTTTTTGATGGTGTAAGCGAGATAATGTTTTTAGTCGTTAAGTGGGTTATGCAATACGCTCCAATAGGTGTTTTTGCGCTTATGTTTGTTGTATTTAACAAAAGCGGTGCTGGAGCGATAACTTCTTTACTAAATGTTACTTTTACTTTGTATCTTGGACTCTTCTTACAAGTTGTTTTAGTTTATTGTGGTATTTGTTTATTGATAGGTTTAAAACCGCTTGAATTCCTTAAAAAAGTTCGCCCACCGATGCTTATGGCTTTTGTTACAAGAAGTTCAAATGCTACTTTGCCTATCTCTATGGAAACAGCTGATGAGGATATGGGCGTTCCAAAAGGAATTTATAGCTTTGTACTGCCAGTTGGAGCTACAGTAAATATGAATGGAACTACAGTTTATCTTGGCGTTTGTGCACTTTTTATAGCTAATGCATGTGGAGTTGATTTAAGTGTTGGAAACTATGTTACTATAGTTTTAACTTCAATCCTTGCAGCAATCGGAACAGCTGGAATACCAGGAGCTGGAGCTATAATGCTTTTATTAATCCTTCAATCAATCGGTCTTCCTGTTGAAGGAAATGTAGCAATAGCTTATGGAATGATACTAGGAATAGATGCTTTACTTGATATGGGTAGAACTTCTATGAACGTTACAGGAGATGTTATAGCATCTGTTTGGGTTGCTAAAACTGAAGGCGAACTTGACGAAAGCAAATGGTCATAAATTTAAGGGGTTAAATCCCCTTAAATTCTTATAATAAACATATATAAAATCGTAGAAATTACTATACTCACTAAAGCGTTTTTACCTAAAATTTGAACTATAAAAGCTACTAAAATTCCTAAAATTTCAGCCCACGGATAGTAAACTGAACGAGTTGTATTAAGAGCGTAAAATATCAAAACAACCATTATGAGCAAAGCACTGTTTTTTTGTAAAAATCTAAGCCAGTAGTTATGTGATAAATTTTTTAAAAAAGCATATGGCAAAAAACGAGTTATAAATGTAGCCACGCTAGCTAATATAATTGCTATTAAAATCTCTAAATTTGAGCTATTTGCACTAATTATCAAGCCATCTCCTTAGTATCAAAATAAGCATAAATCCAATCACTAAAGACAAAATTAGCATTGACTTAGCAGGTAAAAAAAGCAAGCCAAAAATTCCAACTCCTACTGAAATTCCAAGAAGTTTAAAATTTCTATCACCCCTTAAAATTTCAACCGCTAAAACAACAAAAAGCCCAACTAAACAAAACTCAATACCACTATAATCAAATTCTAAATTTTTACCAACTAAAACCCCCAAAATAGTGCCAAAAACCCAATAAATTTGATTTAAAAGTGGTAGATAAAAGTACAGTTTATCACGGTTTTCATCACTTACTTTTATAGTTTTAAGAACCGCAAAACTCTCATCTGTTAAAGCAAATATCGTATAAAACCTGCTCTTAGCTTTTATAATATCATCAAGAAGTGTTGTTGTGTAAAAAATATGTCTTAAATTTAGTATAAAAGTTGCCATAAAAATTTCTAAAACTCCAGCACCAACACTAAGTAAACTAACAAGCAAAAACTGCCCACTTCCAGCGTAAACAACCATACTAATAAACACTACAGCCCAAACTGGAAGCCCAATACTTACAGCTAAAAGCGCATAAGCAGCCCCAAGTGGAACATATCCAAAAAGCACTGGAAGAGATAGTTTAAAAATCTTTTTTAAACTCAAATTTAATCCCCAAATTTTAAAATTTTATATTCTATCAATTAAAGAATTTTTTGTCAAATAAAACTAGTTAAGCTAAAATTAAGAAAATTTTGATATAATCAATCTCTTTTTAATTTCATAAGGAGTTATCACATGGCTACAACTAAGAAAACTACCACCGTTAAAGAGTTAAACGCAAGTATTGAAGAGCTTTTTGAGGAGAACAAAAAGAGCTTTGTAACTTATGAAAAACTTATAAAACTTTTTAGTAAAACACCAACAGCTACAAATGTTAAAAAAATTGAAAGTCTAATGGAAAAATATGAAATTACGCTTTTATCATCCGCAAAAGCTGCTGAAATCAAAAACATAGAAGATGCAAAAAAGCGTGCTGATGAAGCAAGAGCTTACATAGAAAATAACAAAGATGAAAACTTCGATATAGCAAATGACAGTGAAATTTTAGAGTGGGGAAGAAGTGATAGTCCTGTGAGAATGTATCTTCGTGAGATGGGCGCTATTGATCTACTTGATAAAGATGAAGAGGTAGAAATAAGCAAGCAAATTGAACTTGGTGAAGATATTATAATAGATGCATTTTGTTCTGTGCCGTATTTGATTGATTTTATTTTGGACTATAAAGAGCCTCTTATAAACAGAGAAAGACGCGTAAAAGAGCTTTTTAAAAGTTTTGATGATGATGGAAGCGATGAAGAAGAGGAAGAAGAGGAATTTAGCGAAGAAGAGTCAAAAACTCCTGCTAAGAAAAATCTTGATAAAAGATCCCTTAGAGTAATCGAAAGCTTTAAAGAGTTAGAAAAAGCTAAAAAAGACTGGATGAGATATGCTAGTAAAAATAAAGATGAAATTAGCGAAGGCGATAGTCTTTTTGAGATACTAAATTTAGCATATAAAAAGAAGATATTAAAACAAAAACTTATGGATCTTGGTCCAACAAGTAAACTTATAAATGAGATAGTCAAATCAATGGAAACAGCTCTTAAAAGCGACACAGAATTTGATAAAGAGCTAAAAAGACTTGAGTACAAACTTCCACTTTTTAGTCCAGAACTTAAAGCAAATCACGCCAAAATTTTAAAAGATATCACTAAACTTAGCAAAGAAGAGATAACTGAAAGAGTTCCAGAAGCTACTATGGTGTCAACATATATGGATATAAAAAAGCTTTTCCAAACAAAAGAGGCTAGTAAAGATAGCTTTGATATGCAACCAGAAAGACTTGGGGTTATTTTAGAACAAATTAAACGCGGTAAAAATATCTCTGATAAAGCAAAAGGTAAAATGGCAAAGTCAAATTTACGCCTTGTTGTAAGTATTGCTAAACGCTACACCAACCGCGGACTTCCATTTTTAGATCTTATTCAAGAAGGAAATATAGGTCTTATGAAAGCAGTTGATAAATTTGAGTATAAAAAAGGGTATAAATTTTCAACTTATGCTACTTGGTGGATTCGTCAAGCCATATCAAGAGCGATTGCTGATCAAGCAAGAACGATAAGAATTCCTATCCATATGATAGAGACGATAAATCGCATAAATAAAATCACAAGAAAACACATACAAGAAACAGGAAAAGAGCCAGATATACAGTTTATTGCTGATGAGATTGGTTTAAGTGTAGATAAAGTTAAGCAAGTTATTAAAATAACAAAAGAACCAGTTAGTCTTGAAGCACCCATTGGAAATGAAGATGATGGTAAATTTGGAGATTTTGTAGAGGATAAAAGCACAATCTCGCCGATGGATAATGTCTTAAAAGATGACTTAAAAGAGCAAATTGAAGAGGTTTTAGAACAACTCAATGAGCGAGAAAAAGCTGTCATTAGAATGCGTTTTGGACTTTTAGATGACGAAAGTGATAGAACACTTGAAGAGATAGGAAAAGAGCTAAATGTTACTCGTGAGAGAGTTCGCCAAATAGAAAGCTCAGCTATCAAAAAACTAAAACACCCTAAAGTTGGCAGAAAACTTAAAAACTACATAGAGGGCTAAATGCTACTACTTTGTGGTGATACTCATGGAAGCTATGAGATAGATAAAATTTTAAACGAGGAGTTTTTAAACTCCTACCCTTTTAGTCGCGATGACGTTCTTATCGTACTTGGTGACTTTGGGGTTTTTTGGCTTGATGAGCCTGATAAAGAAGAGAGATATTTTTTAGATAAATTTAATAGTCTTCCTTTTACACTTTGCTTTATAGATGGAAATCACGAAAATTTTAATAGACTATATGAATTTAAAACCGAAAATAAATTTGGTGGCTTGGTAAGCAAGTGTGGAGAAAACTGCTACTGGCTAAGGCGTGGTGAAATTTATGAAATTTGTTCTAAAAATATCTTTACCTTTGGTGGTGCAATGAGCAGAGATAGAGAGTTTAGGGTTTTAAACGATAGCTGGTGGTTAAGTGAAATTCCTTCAGATGACGAAATGAAATACGGCTTTTCAAATTTAGAAAATTTCATAAAAAGTGGTAAAAACATAGACTTAGTTTTAACTCACACAGCACCACAGTTTCTGGTAGAAAGTATGGGCTTTGATGGCAAGATAGATAAAACTTCTGTTTTTTTAGATAGAGTTTTCAATCTGCTAAAGCCAAAAGAGTGGTATTTTGGACATTTTCACGAAGATGTCTTATTAAAAACAAAAGAGTGTAAATTTAGAATTTTATATAATGAAATAGTTGGAGTAAGATAAGTTATAAATTTGGGTTTTAAACCCAAATTTTATTAATACCTTACGCTACTCAACCTACTAATCGTTTCACTATCAAGTGGTATAAAGCTTTTTGTATCGCTATGTTTATAAGTCCTGCCATTAAGTGTAGCGTCCATTTTAAGGTATGGTTCTACAGCTGAACCATCTAAAACTCTATCGCAAAGCCCACTTCTATTTATCGTTACTTCCATAACTTTTAACTCATGAAAATCAAATTTCAAACACTCAACACCTTTAACTTTAAATGAGCTATTTTTAAAATCCACATTTGTCATATCTTTTATATTTGTGGAGTACTTGCCCTGACTAATAGTATAAGCTATAACATCGCTAAGTGCAGTACTTAAATCATTTTTAGCTACTGCAATCAAAGCATCATCACGGCTTGCACTAAGGCGTGGCAAGGCAATAGCAGCCAAAATTCCCAAAATCACTATTACAAAAATAAGTTCTATCATAGAAAAACCATTTTTCAAAATCACTCCTTAAACTAAAAATCCAAACTTAAAAAGCAAATCAACCTTATCTTTCACATAAGCTTTTGCCATACTTTCTATCTTGCTCTCATCTTCTACAACCATATCTTCTATAATAAAGTTAAATTTACCACTTTTTTCTAAATTTACTAACTCACTAGCTAATTCTTCTATATCTCTTGTACCATCCATTAAAGGTAGTAACTCATAATCACAATCAGAATTTAGCTGAATATTATCATACAAAGGGCTAAAAAACGATACTATGCCATCATACTCTTTTATAAATTTAACTAACTCTATACTATTTTTACCTAACTTTGGCTTTTTTGGAATATCATTTAAAAGTTCTTTTTTATATATAGAAAAATCAACTTTTTTACTACACAAAAGATATGCTAGATTAGTATAAAACTCCCTAATCTCTTCATCACTTTTAGATGTTTTTAACTCACTTATAAACTCACCAACGCTTAAATTTGATGGATAAATTTCGCTTAATTTATCAAATAATTTTCCCATTCCTTTTGGCATTATGGTATTAGTTTGAGCATTTTTATAGACTCTGTTTGTATTATCATATATGAAATTTCCACTTACAAAAAATTTATCTAAATTTGAAAACTCTATATTTACTTCATCTTTTGGTTTTGCTTTTGTAAAAAGAGTTCTTCTAAAGGTTTTATTAACTATAAAATCTATAAATTGCTCAAACCTTACTCTATCGCCTTTTGACTCTGCTTTTAAAGCGTTATTTAAATTCTCATTTACAGGTGGAAAAATTGAGCTTTGCCAATCTGCTTCACATAAGAAATTTAGCCCACTATCTTTAGCACAACTTGCCACTTCATGAAAGTAGTTTGGACTGTTTATAGACTCAAAATACTCATGCATTATATAACTTGGATTTCGTTTTATTAAATCATCGTAGTTATCATCTATAACCTTTTTTATAACACCATCAAGAGCGTTATTTTTAAGATGTCTAAGAGTATCAAACCCTAGTTCTATCTTATTATTAGATGAAACTTCGCCATTTCTATAAAGCATAATATCTCTTAATATCTCCTTACCTTTCCAGCCTGGATAGGTATTATAGCTAAGATAAGCGATACCATTTTCACTTAAGCACTCTTTGAAAATTTTAAAAATTGCTCTTTTTACATCATCACTCACCCAGCTATAAACCCCGTGAGCTATGATATAGTCAAACTCGCCAAATTTTTTATCAATCTCAAGAATATCTTTTTTTATAAACTCTATGTTTTTAGTGCCTAAACGCTTTTTTAACTCATTAGCCATGCTAATTTGCTTTGATGAGAGATCTACTCCTACTAATTTTGATTTTGGGTGATTAAGCCCGAAAGATATGATATTTGCACCTACCCCGCACCCTATCTCTAAAACTCTAGCCTTATCAGGCAAAACTCCATTTACGCCGTATAATAAACCAGCTATATAGCTATTTTCTGGTAAAGACTCTTTAAAAATTTTTGATCTATAAGGAATCTCATCATAATATCTCTCTTCATTCATAACAACCCCTTATTTTGTTCTAACTTCTACACTTAGCTTATGAGCCTCAAGCCCTTCAGCTAAAGCTAAGTCCATACACGCCCTAGATAAAGCATCAAAGCCAGTTTTATTTAGCGAAATTATAGAGCTTTTTTTGATAAAGTTATAGACCCCTAAAGGTGAGTAAAATCTAGCTGTACCACCAGTTGGCAAAGTGTGATTTGGTCCAGCTAGATAATCCCCCATCGCTTCAGGTGTATAGTGTCCTAAAAAAATCGCTCCTGCGTGTTTAATGCGTGCTAAATAATCACTTGCACTGTCCATAGCTATTTCTAAATGCTCAACTGCTAATTCATTCATTAACTCCACAGTCTCATCCATATCCTTTGCAACTATAATAGCTGCTCTATTTTCAATGCTTTTCGTAGCAATTTCAGTTCTTTTTAAATTTGGTAAAATTTTATAAATTTCATCTTTTACCTTGTTTGCTAAAATTTCACTTGGAGTTACTAAAAAGCTACTAGCAAGCTCATCATGCTCAGCTTGAGATAGAAGATCCATAGCGACATGATGCGGGTTTACACTCTCATCAGCTATAACTCCTATCTCGCTAGGCCCTGCTATCATATCTATATTTACATCGCCAAATACCATCTTTTTAGCAGTGGCAACAAAGATATTTCCAGGTCCTGTTATCACATCGACTTTTGGAATAGAATTTGTTCCATACGCCATCGCTGCAATCGCTCCAGCACCACCTATCCTAAAAGCTTTTTTAATGCCTAAAAGATAAAGAGCAGCTAAAAGTAGATTGTTTATCTCTCCGCCAACTGCAGGTGTGCAAACTACTATCTCTTTAACTCCAGCTACTATTGCTGGGATTGCGTTCATAAGAAGTGAACTAGGATAAGCAGCCTTGCCGCCTGGAATATAAAGCCCTGCTCTATCAACCGGAGTTACTTTTTGCCCTAAAACAGATCCATACTCATCAAAGTGTAGCCAAGTTTTTTCAAGCTGTTTTTCATGGTAAGTTTTAATTCTTTCATAAGCTAAATTTAGGGCATTTTTTAAATTTGTAGATATTTCATCATAAGCTTTTTTCATCTCATAACTCGAAATTTCAAGCTCTTTAGTGTGCTTATCAAATTTAAGGTTTTGCTCTTTTAGGCTCTCATCGCCTCTAGCTTTTACATCATCAATTATACCTTGAACAATAGGCATAACCTTTGACATATCCAAATTTCCACGATTTTTTAAAATCTTTAACTCATCTTTAAAATTTGCATCACAACTTTTTAAAAATTTCATAACATTTCCTTATCTTTATATCTTTGAAGTTGGCTTATATTTCCTAAAAGCCCACCTTGATGGATATATAAAATTTCATTTTCAAATTTATCCAAATTTGTAAAAAGCGTTAGAAGTCCAACAGGGTCGTATATAAGATCAAATTCAACTTTAGTCTCTTCTAAAAGCTCTTTATAAATTTCAATAAATTCCTTTCTTAACTGAGCATATCTGTACTTTTTAGGCGGATTTAAAATTTCTAGATTTTCACCTAAATTTAGCTCATCAAGCTGTTTTTTAAGATACTCTTTAGTGCCTACAGTTGGGCAAGTAAATACCCTAAATTTAGAGTGCTTTGCTAGATATCCAGCGCTCGTTCCAGTCCCACTTGGTAAAAATATATCAAATTTAGCACCATTAGCAAAATTTTCTATATCTTTAGCTTGGTCTATAAAGCCATACTCTGCTTCTTTCATCGCCACGCCCTCTTCTATAAAAAGTGAGTTTTCATCGCACAAACTTAGAGCAAACTCTCGTCTATCATCACTATTTTTAGCACCACTTTCATAAAGTTTCATACCATTTTTAAGGGCAAATTTAAGATTCCCAACTGGACTAGCTTTTAAATTTGGATTTAGATAATTAACCACGTATCTAAACTCAAGCCCTTTTATTTTAGCAAAAACAGACAAGCTTTGCATAGCGTTTGATTGTGATGAGCCGTGACTTACTACGCTTTTATACTTACTTAAATCAGCGTTTAAAAAGTACTTTAATTTCCTAGCTTTGTTGCCATTAAACTCACCTAACAAATCATCTCTTAAAAGCCAAAATTTAACCCCTTTAAAATTTAATCTATCAAAACGCGGTTTTGTTATAGTCAAGTAGCTTTCCTATCTCTTCAATAGTTTGCCTATTTGAAAGGGTAAATTTTATCTCTATACGCCTACTTTTGTCCATATTTTCGCTTCCATCACTGTTTAAAACAGGCATAGTAAAGCTTCTACCGCTTGCAGTTAGATAGCTTTTAAGTCTTTCATCCTTGTTCCACTCATTTATAAACTCCATCACAGCATAAGCTCTATCTTGAGAGAGTTTAAGGTTAAAAAGATAGCTTCCATCTGTATCGGTATGACCTTCTATAACGATAGTATCAAGGTTATTTCTTATCTCATCACTATTTAAAAGAACACCAAAATACTTCTCCAAAGTAGCTTTTAACTCAGGTTTAGCTTCATCTTTTAGCGTAGATGAGCCTTTATCAAAAAGCACAGAGCTTAAAAGCGTTAAAGCACCTGATTTCTCATCTATACTTACGCTACTTCCAAGGCTTTGCTTGATATCAGATATAACTCTAACTCCAACGCCAGCTAAATTTTGAATGCGATTTCTTGTGATATTTAAATCAGCCATAATGCGCGCTAAACTTGCATCTTTGCTTGAAATTTGTTCCATTAAATAAGTAATTTTAAGCTCACTATTTTTCAAGCTTTTATTATAATCGCTCTTAAGATCTTCTAAGTCCTTATCTTTTTTAGCATTTTGTCCATATAACTCATATAGAGTTTGGTTTAAGTCCTTATTTTTATCTTTTAGAGCAGTTACAACTTTTTCAAGTTCACCAATCTCAAAGATATAAACGCCCTCTTTTTGCCTTAAGTCTTTAGCTTCTATATCAAGTTCATTTAATCGTTCATTAAAAATCTTATTAAGCTCTTCAAGTTCTGAGTTTTTTTGCTGTTCGCCTTTTAGCATTGAAAGAGTGCTTAAAAAACTAGCCTCTTTTTCCTTTAAATCGCTTTGAGTTAAAACATACTTTACTATAATTCCTCCGATTAATAACACAAAAACAAAAAAAAGCCCTGCCATAAGATCGGCATAAGCTATCCAAAAAGTATCTTTTGAGTTGTTATTTGCTTTCATGTCTATCTTTTTCGATTCTTTCAATTATAGCTTTTGACTCTTTATCGATGCTATCAAGAGATTTTTTAAGCTCATAAGCTATTGAGTCGTTTGTATCAAGCGAATTAAACTTAGCTTTAAGCTCATCAACACTTGCTCTTATGCTCTCTTTATAACTCTTAGTTGCCTCTTTTTGTGCGTTAAAAATTTGATAGTTTGCTTCACTTAACATTGCTCTTAAATTTGAGAGTTCATTTACTACTTTATTTGTGCTATTTTCAAAATTTTGCCTATTTTCTTCATTTGAGATGGCAAATTTTTCAAGCTGTTTGTTTAAATTTCCTTGAACTTCATCTGTATTTGATATTAGATTTTCAAGGCTATTTATAACTCTTTCGTACTTTTTAGTAAGATGAATGCTGTTTTCTTCAAGAGTATAAAAAAGCTTAGCACTTTCACTAAGTGTAGCTCTTGTGGTATCAATGCTGCTTTTTTGCATATCTATAACACTTCTAAACTCATCATAACTCTCACTCATAGAAGCTCTTAGTTTTTCATTAAAGTCAGTGTTAAAGATTCTCTCAAAACTATCGGCAACTTTTTCGTTTCTATTTAAAATTTCAAGCATTAAACTTTGAGAGATTTCATCTTTGTCCCAGAAAAACTCCTTTGTGGCTGCTTTGTATTTTTGTAGTAAAGCTTCAAATTTACTAACGCCTTTTTTCTCAAAATATATCCACCAAAGTGCTAAAAAAATTCCATATATTGATACATAAAAAGCAGTTCCAACACCGCCAAGAAGCTGAGCTATCTCGCTTTCAAGTGCATTAATGTTTGATGAGCTGAAATTTGGCATAGATAGAGCAATACTTATAAAAGTTCCTAAAATTCCAAGCATAGGAAACACTCCAGCTGCCACACTTGCATAGTTGTCATTTCTAAGACCAAGGGTAAAATTTTCAGCAAAAGAGTTAAATGGAGCGTTTGATTTTTTACGGTTTCCAACTGCTAAAAGGTGAGTCATTATATACTCTTTTAGCTCACTTTTAAATCGTGAAATTTTACGCTCAAATATACAACATCCAAGCTCAGCATTATGTCTAGCAAATATTAAAGCCATAAAAAACAAAAAACCCATAAGGATAACTGAGTGAATTTCTACTTTTAAATTTACAAAACCTAAAAATCCCGCCACAAAAAAAGCATATATCAAAGCAGGCATAAGGATGATTTTAAGGTATGTTAATACAAGAGAGCGACCGCCCTCTTCTGGTAAAGTTAAATCAAGAGTTGAGTCGTTCCTTGTCATATCTAGTTCCTATTTAGGCAGTTTAAATCCTCAAAAGCTACCAAAAGTCTATCTCTCATACTCTCTTCGCCAACCCTTAGCCATTTTCGCGGATCGTAGTACTTTTTATTTGGTTCAAACTCACCTTCAGGATTTCCTATTTGACCTTGTAAATATCCGTGGTATTTTGCTTCATATCCTTTTACTCCGTCCCAAAATGCCCACTGAGTATCAGTGTCTATATTCATCTTAATAACACCATAACTTACTGCATCTTTGATATCTTTTATATCACTTCCACTTCCACCGTGAAATACAAAATTTACAGCTTTCTTAACGCCAAATTTATTCTCTATATAGTTTTGAGAATTTTTAAGAATTTCAGGACTTAGTTTTACATTTCCTGGTTTGTAAACACCATGAACATTTCCAAAGCTTGCTGCTATAGTGAAATTTGAAGAGATCTTTTTAAGTCTTTCGTAAGCAGTAGCAACTTCACTTGGCTGAGTATAAAGTAAAGCATTATCTACATTTGTATTATCAACCCCATCTTCTTCGCCACCTGTTACACCAAGTTCTATCTCTAAAGCTATATCAATTTGACTAAGCTTTTTTAGATAATCTTCACACGTGCTAATATTGCTTTCTAAACTCTCTTCACTTAAATCAAGCATATGAGAGCTAAAAATTGGTCTACCTGTTTTAGTAAAGTTTTCTTTACTATACTCTATTAAAGAATCTATCCACGGAAGTAGTTTTCTTGCAGCATGGTCTGTATGAAGCACTACTGGAACTTCATACTCTTTAGCTAAAAGATGAACATGTTTTGCACCACTTATAGCTCCTAAAACAGCAGCATTTGGACAAGTTTTACCAGCTATAAAACTAGCTCCACCATTTGAAAACTGAATTATAATTGGAGAGTTTGCCTTTTTAGCACTCTCTAAAGCTGCGTTTATGGAGTTATTTCCTACGACATTTACAGCAGGTATCGCAAAGCCTTCACTTTTTGCAAAGTTGTAGAGTTTTGTAGTCTCAGATCCGCTTAAAACGCCTGCATTTACGATATCTAAAGCACCCATTATTTATACTCAATTTTTGCTTTTTTTCTAAGATCTTGTGTAGATTTTTGTGTTAATTCTACTGCTTTTTCTTGCCTTAAAACATTTTCAATATATGGCTTAGCTTCATCAACACTAAGTTGTTTTTTTGCTCTATCGCCTGTTTTAAGGATTACATGATAACCAAATTGTGATTTTACAGGTTTTTGACTCATCTCGCCAGTTTTCATTTTTGATAACGCTTCACTAAATTCTTTTACCATCTGCTCAGGTGCAAACCAACCAAGATCACCACCTGTTGCTTTTGCTGTTGGATCTATACTTAACTCTGTTGCTTTTTTAGCAAATTCAGCATCAAGATCTTCTTTTTTAACTTTTTTAAGATCATTTATAATGCTTTGAGCAGCTTCAACATTAGCAACTAAAATATGGCTAGCTGAAATGGCAGCAGGTTCAACAAATTTATCTTTATTTTCATCATAAAATTTCTTAACTTCAGCATCATCAATCTTAATCTCTTTAGTCATCTTAAGCTGATAAGATCTTAAAGCTATAGCATCTTTTGCTATCTCCATTTGAGTTTTAAAAATTTCATCTTTTTCAATGCCACTTTCATAAGCTTTTTTTGTAAGAAGTTTTATATCAATAGCTCTATCAACGATCTGTTTTTTTGTCTCAGCTGGAAGTGCTGATAAGTCTACACCTTGAAGATTTCCAACCAAAGGCGCGATATCTTTATCTGTTATCTCCATACCATCAACTGTAGCAAATACAGCAGCATTAAGAGTTGCTGCGGCTGCTAAACTAAGTGCTCCAAATAGCAATTTTTTCATTTTTAACCTTTCATAAAAAATTCTGTCAATTATAGCCAAATTTAGGTAAATTTAGGCTATAATCCCAAAATGAGAACGAAAAAAGATACATTAGAGATAAAATCAAGACTTTTAGAGCATTTTGGAAAACCTGAAACTGAGCTAAAATTTAGTAACCTTTATGAGCTTTTAGTTGCTGTTATGCTTTCAGCTCAATGCACAGATAAAAGGGTAAATTTAATAACTCCAGCTTTTTTTAAAGAGTATCCGAGTGTGGTTGAGCTATCAAATGCAAATTTAAGCAGCGTAAAAGAGCTTATAAAAAGCTGCAATTTCTACAACAATAAAGCTAAAAATCTCATACTTATGGCAAAAAGCGTTATGGAAAATTTTAACGCAGAAATCCCACTAGATACAAATTTGCTTGTAAGTCTTGCAGGTGTTGGTAGAAAAACAGCAAATGTTGTAATGATAGAGTATGCTGGAGCAAATTTAATGGCTGTTGATACTCATGTTTTTAGAGTTGGTACAAGACTTGGGCTAACAAAAGCTAAAACCCCCGAGTTAGCTGAGATAGACTTAACAAAGGCTTTTAAAACTGAGCTAAACTACCTTCATCAAGCAATGGTTCTTTTTGGTCGCTATACCTGTAAAGCAGTAAAACCAGAGTGTGATAAGTGCTTTTTGTATGATCTTTGCAAAAGCAAAGATAAAATTAAATTTGAGTAAAGCTGTTGTAATTATTTATAAGTGATTTGAAATTTATGGTAAGCTTTTTTAAATTTATGAAATTTGTTTGATAAGAGTATAAAATGTGTATTATTTTTAGTAAAATTTTATGTATTTTATAAAACTAAGTTATTGTTTTACTATTTTTAATTTTCCATCAATCATCTCATAAATCCTATCTGCAGCACTAAAATATCGATCATCATGGCTTATTGCAAAAACGCTTACCCCATGACTTTTAAGAATTCCTAAAATTTCATCATAGAAATAAGCCCTAAATTCAGGATCTTGATCCGCTGCCCACTCATCAAGCATCAAGAAGTCACGCCCATCTAAAAGAGCAGTGATTAAAGCAAGGCGTTTTTTCTGCCCTGTTGAGAGATTTATACTACTAAATTCCTTAAAATTTTCATGGTTTTCAATGCTTACTTTATTTTCTAGCTTAAGTTTTTCTAACCAAAATTCAAGCTCTTCATCGCTACTTTTTAAAATTTCACTAAAAAGATAAAAATCACTAAAAACAACGCTTATTGAGTTTTGAAAATTTACCAAATTTGAACTATTTAGTGGTTTATTATCTACTAAAATTTCACCACTACTTGGGCGTAAAATGCCACACAGTATCATAAAAAGTGTGCTTTTTCCAGAGCCATTTTCACCTATTAGAAAAATAGTTTCGCCCTTTTTTATCTCCAAATTTAGACCTTTTAAAATCTCTTTGTTCTCATAAGAAAAGCTTATATTCCTTAGGGTTATTTTATCCCATTTTAGCGGTTTTAAATCCCTAATAAGCGAGATTTTATCAAATTCTTTAAGATCTAAATCAGAAATTTTTTTAAGCGATATATAAGCTATCATTATAGATGGAAGTGAACCTATAAACATCATAAATGGCGTCCTTAAAAACAAAATCGCAAAGCTTATAGTCGTAGCTGTTTTAAAATCACTTACCCCAAGTCCTAATGTTAGAAACATTACAATTCCAATGCCACCAAGAAGCATATCGTTTAAAAAATTTGTCCCCATTGAGTGAAAAATTTCAGCTTTTGTAACGCTTTGTCTTTGAAAAGCTGCGTCTTTAAAGAAGTTATCAAGGTAGAATTTAAGGCGGTTTTGATTTATACTTAACTCTTTGTGGGCTTGTAAACCCATCTCGTAGCTATTATAAAGTTTATCTTCGTTTGCTCTACTGGATTTAAAGTATTTGTAGGTATTTTTAGTACAAATTTTTACAACAACAGCTATGATTGCAAACCAGCAAATTACAAAAATTCCAAGAACTTTAGATAAATATAAAAAATAAAATAGCGAAAACAGTATAAAAAGTCCGCTTTGAAAGTTATCACTTAGTCTCATAAAGCCGTTTGTAACGCTACTTATATCTTTAGATAGTGAGGCTAAAATTTTACCTTTTCCGATATTTGCTACTTTTATAACATCACTTCCTAAAACTCTTATCATGAGGCGAGTTCTAAGTTCGTAAATGATGCCATTTCCAATCTTTGAAGTTATAAATTTAGCTCCCATTATAACAATAAAATAACCAAGTATTAAAACCATAAAAGCTACTAAAATGCCTAAATCTGCACTATTAAGCATTAAAATTTTATCATTTATAAATGATAAAATATATATGCCATATCCACTTGAGATTATAGATATCAAAACCAAAAGCAGGAATTTAAAAAAGTAGCGTTTTATGATTTCATTTTTTAGCATCTATTTTTGACAACCTAAATCTTTTAAAAGCTCATTAACAGCGTTACTTATAATATCTACTGATTTTAGTTCTACTTTTTCATGTACGCTATGAGGCGAGTAGATATTTGGTCCTATTGAAGTTGCTAAAACAGTTGGGTCTTTTGCGATAAAAACCCCACACTCAAGTCCTGCGTGAACTGCTGAAAATTTAGCATCTGGTTTAAATTTTTGCAAATTCTTTAAAACCGCTTTACTAAATTCATTAATAGTTGGATTCCATGGAGTTGTTTGGTTGCTAAATGAAACATCAAAACCATTTATCTTGCATAAAATTTCTGTCTCAAATTTAACATTTTCAAGACCTTCACTACTCATAGAACGAGGAAAAAGCAAAATTTTAAAAGCGTCATCTTCTTCTTTGGCTAATGATAAATTTGCACTAGTTTGTGGTAAATTTAGCTCTTTGTTATAATCCCTAACGCCTTGACTAAAGATATTTAATATATTTAAAATTTCATCACTATTTTTATAAATTTCAACCTCTTTTTTGCCTAAAAAGTTGCTCTTTATAAGTTCATGACTAGCTTTTAGCTCATTATCAAAAAGAACAGTTGCGTGTGCGTTTGCTGCAATTGAGTTTCGCCTTTCACCACCATTAAATTTAACCAGCTTTCCACCATTTTCTCTAATAAACCAAGCTAAAATCTTTATAGCGTTTTTAATCCCATCAGCTATTTGAATTCCGCTATGTCCGCCTTTTAATCCAGTTAAATCAAGCTCATAAACATAGCCATTTGCACTAACTTTTTCTATCTTTGCTTGAGCGTTTATATCAACACTTCCTGCACAACCTATAGTTACTCTATCATCTTCTTCGCTATCTAAATTCAGAAGTTTTTTACTTTTGATTTTAAATTCACACTGCGAAACGCCCCAAAGCCCCACTTCTTCGTTATTTGTAAATATCATCTCGATATCACTAAACTCATCCATCACGCTTAGCATAATAGCTACGCCGATGCCGTTATCTGCTCCAAGCGAGCTATCTTTGGCACTTAAAAAGCCATCTTTTTGTATGATTTCTATATTTGGTGCTAAGCCTACACAAACCATATCATAGTGGCTTTGAAGACAAATTTTAGGCTCACCTTTAAAAGCATAGATATTTCCAGCTTCATCAACTTCTACTTTAAAACCCCTGCTTTTAGCAAAATCAACCAAATGTTTTTGAAGCTCATCAGTATGATAACTTCCATGAGGAATTTTACAAATTTCTTTAAAATAATCAATAACTTTTGACATAATACAACCTTTAAACTAAGATTTGGTATTATAACAAAAAAAAGGATTTATTATGAATTTAGATGAGATAAGAACTAACAATTTAAAAGCTTTAAATTATGAAATTTATAAAGATAGCATAAATAAAATAAATTCATTAAAAAGCGTTGAGTGTGAAGTAGAATTTGATAAAGCTATAAAAATTTCAGGAAGTGTTAGTGATGAGTTTAAAAATTTAGTTTATGAAGCGTGTTTATCTTTAAAACCTTGGCGAAAAGGACCTTTTGAGCTTTTTGATACATACATTGATAGCGAGTGGCAAAGTAACATAAAGTATGAAATTTTAGAGCCATTTTTAAATTTAGAAGGTAAGGTTGTAGCTGATATTGGGTGCAATAATGGGTATTATCTTTTTAGAATGCTTAAAAAAGGCGCTAAAAAATTAGTAGGGTTTGATCCTAGCATTAGGACATTTTTACAATTTAAATTTATAGATAAATTTGTAAAAAGCGGTATAGTTTATGAGCTTTTAGGTGTGGAACATCTAGCGTTTTATGAACATAAATTTGATACAATTTTATGCCTTGGAGTAATCTATCATAGAAGTGATCCTGTAAAGATGCTAAAAGATCTAAAATCTAGCCTAAATAAAGGCGGTGAAGTTATCCTTGATACGATGTATATTGATAGTCCTTTAGATATCGCTCTTGTTCCAAATGAGCGTTACTCTAAAATGAGTAATGTCTACTTTATACCTACTATTTCAGCACTTAAAAACTGGTGTAAAAAGGCCAAATTTAAGGAATTTGAAGTGCTTGCTACAAAAGATACTGATGAAAACGAACAGCGAAAAACTGAGTGGATAGATGGTGAGAGTTTAGGAAATTTCTTAGATAAAGATAATAAAAATCTTACAGTAGAGGGTTATCCTGCACCAAAAAGAGTCTATATAAGAGTTAAAAACTAAAATTTAATATAAATTTAAATTCATATTAAATTTGCTATAATCAAGGCTTTATTAAAACAATAAGGGTTTTTATGCATAGAAAATTTAGCACAAGATGGGGTTTTATCATCGCCTGCGTTGGTTCAGCTGTTGGTATGGCAAATGTCTGGGGCTTTCCATATAAGATAGGAACAAATGGCGGCGGTGCGTTTTTGCTTATTTATATAATGTTTATTGGGATATTTTCATATGTTGGACTTAGTGCTGAGTATGCTATTGGAAGAAGAGCAAAAACAGGCACTCTTGGATCTTATGAGTATGCGTGGAGAAGTAGAGGTCTTGAAAAAATAGGCAAAATCATCGGCTGGCTACCGCTTGCTGGGTCAATGTGTATTGCTATAGGATACGCTGTTATTATTGCTTATGTTTTAAAGGCACTGTTTCAAGCAGTTGATGGTAGTTTGATGAGTGTAGACACCAACACCTGGTTTGACTCTTTTTCACTCAAACCTTACTCTGTTGTTTACTATCACTTAATAGTCGTTGTTGGCACACTTGTAACGCTCTTTTTTGGAGCAAAAAGTATAGAAAAAACTAATAAAATAATGATGCCACTATTTTTTGCTTTATTTTTTATCCTAGCCATAAGGGTTATGTTTTTAGATGGGGCTTTTGAGGGTTATAAATTCTTATTTACTCCTGATTGGGCTCATTTAAAAGATCCGATGGTTTGGGTATCAGCGATGGGTCAAGCGTTTTTCTCACTTTCTATAACTGGTTCTGGAATGCTAGTTTATGGTGCTTATTTGCCAAAAGATGAAGATATAGTTGATAGTGCAAAAAAGACCGCTTTTTTTGACACAATAGCAGCAATGATAGCAGCTCTTGTAATGATACCTGCTGTTTTTGCTTACAACATGGACCCAGCAGGTGGACCAGGACTGCTTTTTGTAACACTTCCAAAAATTTTACAAGATATGGCTGGTGGCGGACTTTTTGCTATTATTTTATTTACCGCTGTAATTTTTGGTGGTATAACTTCACTTCAAAATATGTTTGAAGCAGTAGCTGAGTCTATAATGCACAAATTTCCTAAGATAAACCGTGTTGCTATGCTTGTGATACTTTGCGTGATATGCTTTGGAATAGGCGTAAATATGCAAGCTATCTCATCGTGGGGTCCGTGGATGGATTATGTATCAATTTATATCATACCAATAGGTGCTGTGATGGGTGCTGTGTCGTGGTTTTGGGTACTTAGAAAAGATGAGCTTTTAGATGAAATAGGTAAAAAAACAAAAGAAGGAGAAATTTGGTACAACATAGGACGCTATATATATGTGCCGATGGCTTTAACTCTTTGTATAATTGCTTTAAGTATGAAAATAGCGTTTTAATTTTACAAAAGCTCTTTAAAAGAGCTTTTGCTTTTTATAAATTTTAAATACTAAATAACTCTTAAAAAATACTCAATCGTTGCTCTTTCATCTTCAAAAGTTGTATAAAAACCATGTCCTGGATAAAGAGTAAAGTTTTCTTTTATTTTAAGAGCTTTTTGTAAACTCTTTCTCATTTTATCTGCATCTGAATATGGAAAATCCCACCTTCCAACACTTCCTTTAAATAAAAAATCCCCACTAAACATAAATTTTTCATCTTCACAACTAACTTCAAGCATACAACACCCTGGCGTATGCCCTGGAAAATGGTGAAATTTCACGCCAAATTCCCCTACTTTAAACTCACTAGCATCACTAGTTAAAATTTCAGGCTTAAAAGCGTTTGGCATCATACTAGAAGCATTTTCCACCATAAAGCTATCGTCTCTATGGATATACACGCTATAGCCTTTATCACTAAAAAATTTCGCACAGTAAGCGTGATCCCAATGCCCATGAGTTAGAAAAACTCCAGCTAAATTTATGGCATTTTCATACGCCCAGTTAAACGCATCAACGCCTGGATCTATGATAATACTTGAGTTTTTACCCTTTACAATATAGCAATTTGTCACAGCCGTTCCAAAAGCTTTTTTCATAATCTCCATAATTTCTGACCTTTTTTATCTCTATTTTACTTAAAATTTGCTAAAATCGTATGTCAAATTTAGTTTATAAGGCAAAAATTGGAAATTTTAAGGCAAAAATTAGTTAATTTTTTAGATAATCAGCTAAAAAATTCGCATCGAAAAACCTTTATCTTAGGGCTTAGTGGCGGACTTGACTCAGCTGTAGTTTTAGCGCTTTGTTCGCTTGTTAAAAATTCTAACACAAAGGCTTTTATACTTCCAACAAATAGCTCAAATAGTAAAAACTTAGACGATGCTTTAGAAGTGGCTAATAAATTTAAAGTTCCAACAAAAATTATAAACATATCACCAATTATTAAAGCTTATGATGAAAATTTGCCCCCTTTTAGGCTTGGAAATTTAGCCGCAAGAGTTAGAATGAGCGTTCTTTATGATAAAAGCGAAGAATTTAGTGGCGTAGTTGTTGGAACTGGAAATTTAAGCGAAAGACTTCTTGGATACTCAACAATATATGGCGACTCAGCTTGTGCTTTTAATCCAATAGGTGAAATTTTTAAAAGCGAACTTTTTAATTTTGCCAAATTTTTAGAAATTCCAAAAAGTATCATAGATAAAGCCCCAAGTGCTGATTTAGTTCCAAATCAAACCGATGAAGCCGACTTAGGATATAGCTATGAAGTTCTTGATAGCGTGCTTAAAGCGTGGTATGATGATGGCCTTAGCTTTGATGAGTTAAAAGATAAATTTGAACCAAATTTGCTAAATTTAGTAGAAAATAGAGTTAAGAAAAATAGCTTTAAACTTCAAATGCCCCCAATTGCGATGATAAGGAGCAACAGTGCAAGAAATTCCATTTTTTAGACCAGCAATAGACGATAAAGAGTTAAATCTTATAAAAAAATCTCTAGAAAATCCAGATTTGGATATGGCTTTACTGTTTGAAAATGATATCAAAAACTATTTTGGCTCAGAATTTGCAATATCAACCAACAACGGCACAGCAGCACTTCACCTAGCACTTTGTGCGTTAGATATAAAAAGAGCTGATAAGATAATATGTTCTGTAAATTCATTTCCAAGTATTGCTGAGGTTATTCGCCATTTTGATGCGGAGCCTATTTTTGTTGATATAGATGAAGATAGTTTTAACATCAACCCAGCTTCTTTTGAAAAAGCTATAAAAGAAAATTCTAGCAAAAAGCTAAAAGCAGCATTTATCACTCATGTTGCAGGAGTTAGTGCTGATATGGACGCTATTTATGAGATATCACAAAAGTATGGCATAAAAATAATAGATGATGCAAGTAGAGCAGCAGGAGCTCTTTATAATGGTAAAAAAATAGGCTCATTTAAAGAGTCAGTTATATCATGCTTTCAAATAAATCCACAATTTTATAAAGCTATCGCAACGGCTGGATTTTTTGTGACAAATGATGAAGAGATAAATAGTAGAGCTAAACTCATAAGAAGCCACGCAATAACATCAAATCCATCTAAAGATGGAAGTTTAGACTATATTTATGATATTAAAGAGATCGGGCAAAGATATGATCTAAACAGCATATGTGCAGCATTTGCAAAAGTTCAGTTTGAGAAAAACTCAAATTTTATAAAAAGAAGGCAAGAGATAGCTAAAATTTATGACAAAGAGCTTGAAAACTGTCCATTTGTCAAAACTCCAATTCCATATAAAAACCATATATACACACAGTATATAATAAAAATCGATAAAAACCGTGATAACTTTGCTAAAAATCTAAAAGAGCAAGGCATAAATGTCTCGCTTCACTATATTCCACTTCACTTGCTTACCTACTATAAGCAAAAGTACGCCCACAAGGTAAACAGATACCCTACAGCTTTAAAAGTTTATCAGCAAGTTTTAAGCCTTCCGATTTTTGCAGCAATGAGCGATGAGGAAGTTTATAAGGTTTGTGAAAAGGTTAAATTTGTGGCAAAAAATCGTTTCTAAGCTCCATAAATTTGCAAACAGCTACTTTTATACTCCAAATTTATTTGAGAATTTTTTAAGCATAGCACTAATTCCGCTAAGCTTAGTTTATAGCCTAGTTATAAAGCTTAAAAAGCTTTCAACAAAACAAATTTCATATGAAATTCCTATTATAAATGTAGGAAATTTAGTTCTTGGCGGAAGTGGAAAAACCCCACTTTGCATCGCTTTATATCAAGAATTTAGCCCAAAACTAAAGACTTTTATAATCCTTCGTGGATATAAAAGAGCTTCAAAAGGGCTTTTTGTAGTAGCAAGTGATGGCGAAATTTTACAAAATGTTAAGATAAGCGGCGATGAGGCGATGGTTTATGCCATAAATGGCGCAAATGTTATAGTTAGCGAAGATAGAGATTTAGGCATAAAAAAGGCTATAAATTTGGGTGCAAAGCTTGTGATTTTAGATGATGCTTTTTCTAAATTCCATATCAATAAATTTGAGATTTTACTACGCCCACCACTTAAACCAGCCTCAAATTTTACAATCCCAAGCGGAGTTTATCGCTACCCTAAAAGCTTTTATAAATACGCAAATTTCATACCAAAAAGTGGCGATATCATAAGTAAAAGTGAAATTTTAAATCATACTAAAAATATGGTCTTAGTGACAGCTATTGCTAATCCTAGCCGCTTAAATGAGCATTTAAAACACTGCATAGGACATGAATTTTTCCCAGATCATCACAGCTTTACTAAAAAAGAGCTAGATGATATCTTAAAAAAATATAAAGCAACAAGTCTGCTTGTTACAGAAAAGGACTTTGTAAAGATAAAAGAGTTTGACATTCCGCTTTCAAAACTTATATTAAAAACATCAATAAGCCAGAATTTCAAAAGCGAAATTTCAGCGTATTTAAGGAAATTTTATGCTACAATTTAATAAATTTTATTTAGGAGAAAACAATGGTAATTTTACAAATTCACTTTGATTACTCTGGTGGATATGGCGATGATATGTATAAACAGTCAAAAGAGTTAGCTCAAAGTATAAATGACGAGCCTGGATTTTTATGGAAGATTTGGACTGAAAGCAAAGAAGATGGCATAGCAGGTGGAATTTATGCTTTTGATAGTCGCAAAAATGCCCAAAAATATGCAGACATGCACACAAAAAGACTTGAAGAATTTGGAATTGCTAAGAATTTTAAATATGAAATTTTGGATGTAAATGATAATCTTAGCCAAATCACAAATTTCAAACTTCATAAATAATGCAAAGAAAATCGCGAACAGCTGAGATTATTCTCTCAGCTTTACCATATATACGCAAATTTAAAGATAAAGTTTTTGTCATAAAATATGGCGGTTCAGCTCAGATCGATGAAGAGCTTAAAAATGACTTTGCAAGAGATATAGTTTTGCTTAGCATGGTAGGAATTAAAGTCATCGTAGTTCATGGCGGTGGCAAAAAGATAAATGAGTATCTTGAAAGACTTAATATAAAAAGTGAATTTAAAGATGGCTTAAGAGTTACAAATAAAGACGCTATTGATACCGTTGAAATGGTACTTAGCGGACTTATAAACAAAGAGATAACCGCCCTACTTTTCAAACACGGAACAAAAGCTGTAGGTTTAAGTGGTAAAGACAGTGAGCTTTTACAAGCAACTGTTTTAGGTGGTGGAAAATATGGCTTTGTTGGTGAAATTCATAGCGTAAATATAGAACTTTTAAATTCCTTAATGAATCAAGAGTATATCCCTGTAATTGCCCCTATTGGGGTTGGATTAGAGGGTGAAAGTTATAATATAAATGCTGATCTTTGTGCAAGTGCCGTCGCAAAGGCTTTAAAAGCTGATAAAGTTATATTTCTAACCGATACAAGCGGAGTTTTAGATAAAAATAGTGAGCTTATAAGCAAGCTTGATGAGAATTTAATCAATGAATTAAAACAAAATGGCACAATAAGTGGCGGTATGATACCAAAGGTTGATGCTTGTCTTGAATGTGTAAAAGCTGGCGTTAAAAATGCCCATATAATAGATGGTAGAATTTCACACTCAATACTGCTTGAGATTTTCACTGATAGCGGTATTGGAAGCATAATAAAAGGACAAATATGAGATTAGTTGGAACAAGAGATGAAAATGAAAGCGTAGAATTTAGCCAGGCTCTGCTTAGCCCTAGTGCAAATTTTGGTGGGCTTTATGCACCTAAAATTCTTCCTAAATTTAACTTGGAATTTTTTAAAAAGGCTCTAAATTTGAGTTATAGCGATATCGCTCTTGAAGTTATAAAAAGTTTTGAATTTGATGTAGAACTTGAAATTTTCAAAGACGCTCTTAAATCTTATGAGAAATTTGATGACCCAAAATGCCCTGTTAATATTAAAAAAATTGATGAGAATTTATATATAAATGAGCTTTTTCACGGACCAACAAGAGCTTTTAAAGATATGGCACTTCAACCTTTTGGAGTGATAATTGATGCTTTAGCTAAACAAAAAAACGAAAAATACCTTATAATGTGTGCTACAAGTGGCGATACAGGACCAGCCACACTTAAAGCTTTTGAAAATTCCAAAAATGTAAAAGTAGTTTGTCTCTATCCAGCTGATGGCACAAGTGAAGTACAACGCCTTCAAATGACAAATGTTAAAGGTAAAAACCTTAAAAGTATCGGCATAAAAGGTAACTTTGATGATGCTCAAAGATCTTTAAAAACTCTACTTTTAGATCAAGAATTTAAAGATAGCTTAAAAGAAAACGAACTTAAATTAAGTGCTGCAAATTCTGTAAATTTTGGAAGAATTTTATTTCAGATAATCTATCACTTCTACACTTACATCTATCTTTTAAAAAGTGGCAAGCTAAAAGATGATGAGAGCTTTGATATCGCTGTTCCTAGTGGAAATTTTGGCAATGCTTTAGGGGCATACTATGCTAAAAAAATGGGTGCTAAGATTGGTGATATATTAATCGTGTCAAATGAAAATAATGTCCTAACAGAGCTTTTTAACAGCGGAGTTTATGACATAAAAGATAAAACTTTAGTTAAAACAATAAGCCCTGCTATGGATATACTTATTAGCTCAAATGTCGAAAGACTTTTATTTAGCGAGTTTGGCGATAAAAAAACAAAGCTTTTAATGGAGAATTTAGCAAAAGATAAATTCTATGAAATTCCAAAAATTGACGGCTTTAGGGCTAAATTTTGTACAGATAAAGAGTGCGCAAATTCCATAAAAGATATGGCTTTAAAAGGTATGCTAATAGACCCACACACTGCTACAACTTTTAAATTTACTCCAGCTAAAAAACCAACAGTACTTACTTCCACGGCTCATTGGGTGAAATTTACTCCATCTATGCTTGAAGCAATTAAAGGCATTAAAACAACAAATGAAAAAGAGCAGATGATGATGCTTGCTAGTGAGTTTAACCAAAGCGTTCCTGCTGAAATTTTGAAGCTTTTTGAAAGTGAAGAAATTCATAAAGATATAGTTGAAATTTCAGATATTAAAAAGACAATTTTAAACTGGATAAAGCAGTGATAGTAATTCCCGCTAGACTTAAATCAACCCGCTTTCCTGATAAAATTTTAGCTGATATTTTTGGTGAGCCGATGTTTATCAAAACTGCTAAAAACGCTAAAAATGTAGATAGGGTTTTAATAGCAGTAGATGATGAAAAAGTACTAAAAATCGCCTTAAAATATGGCTTTGATGCTGTAATGACTGCTCAAACTCATCAAAGTGGAACTGATAGGATAAATGAAGCCGTTAGCAAAATGCTTGTAAATGATAATGAAATCATAATAAATTTACAAGCCGATGAGCCATTTTTTGAGATAGAAAATTTAGCTAAGTTTAGCGATTTTGCAAACAACAGCATAAAAAACGGCGCATTTATGGCAAGTGCTTATAAGATGATCGCCCCAAATGATGCTAAAAATCCAAATTTAGTAAAAGTAGTATGCGATGAAAACTCAAATGCTATTTACTTCTCACGCTCTATAATTCCATATCCAAGAAGCGAATTTGACGCTTACAAAGGCCACATAGGAATTTATGCATATAGCGTAAAAAGCTTAAGAGAATTTTGCGAATTTGATGAAAGTATACTTGAAAAAACTGAAAAATTAGAACAGCTTCGCGCCTTATCAAACGCCAAAAAAATCGCAATGTGTGAGCTAAAAACAAAAAGCATCGGGATAGATACAAAAGAGGATTTAGAATTTGCACTTAAAAATTTAGCATAAAATAATAACTTGGATGCTCCAAGAGGACTCGAACCTCTGTTAACTGATCCAGAGTCAGCAGTTCTACCACTAAACTATAGAGCATCAAAAAGTCCAACAAGAATTGGTTATTTTACCGATTTAAACTTAAGAACTTCTAAATTCTTCTAAGTTTTTCTAGTATTTTTGTTTCATCTAAAAACCCAACACTTTGCTCATTTTTAAGCTCAACCAAATCTTTAAAAAACACCAAAGCTGGCGGACCATAAATTCCAAATTCACTCATCATCTCCTTATCATCAGAGCTATTTTTGGTAACATCTACTTTAACAAGAGTGAAATTTTCAAGCTCTTTTTGTACGCTAGGAAGTTCTAAGGTTTTATCAAGTTCTTTACAAATCACGCACCAATTGGCCCAAAAATCAATCATCACAGGCTTTTTGCTATTTTTTACAACGCTTTTAAGTTCGCTTAAATTTGATACCATTTCCCATTTTAAAGGCGTGTTTAAAGAACTCATTGGAGTTTGATTTTTAAAATTCTCTAATGGCTTAAAAACAGAATTTGACCCACTTGCAAAACCAACTATTAAAATAGTTGAGTATATAAAAAACAGCGCTGAAATTGCAAATTTAAACTGCCTTATGCCGCCTTTTTGAGATTCATCCGGCAACATAAATGAAGCATAAAAAATCCCAACTATAGCGTATAAAAGCAAGGTTAAATTTCCACTTATTAAGCGGCTTAGCATCCAAACAGCCATAAAAAGCATTACAAAACCAAAAAACTTACTTATCTCATCCATCCAAAAACCAGGTTTTGGCATAAATTTACCAAACCCTAGACCTATCAAAAGAAGTGGTACGCCCATAGCAAAGCCCATTAAGAAAAGTGATAATCCACCAAGTAAGATATTTCCAGTATCAGCTATAAATAGCAAAGCCCCAGCAAGCGGAGCAGCAACGCATGGACCTACTATCAAAGCTGATAAAAAGCCCATTATAAAAACCCCTATTAGACCACTTTTATTTTTACTTTTTTCTGAGATTTTACTTTGCAAAGAAGCTGGTAGTTGAAGCTGATAAAAGCCAAACATACTAAAAGCTAAAGCCACAAAAACAAAAGAAAAAAGCAAGATAATCCATGGAATTTGAAGTAAAGATGCAAGACTTGCACCTAAAATGCTAGCAAAAATCCCAATAATTGCATAAGCAAGTGCCATGGCTAAAACATAGACTAAACTTATAATAAAACTACTTTTTACGCTTTTACTGCTTTTTGAAACCAAAATTGACGAAAGTATCGGTATCATCGGAAAAACGCAAGGCGTAAGTGCTAAAAGCAAACCATATCCAAAAAATGTAAGCAAAGTTATGAAAAAATTTTTACTACTCATATTTTTACTTATGTTTTCTTGATCTGAAATTTGAGCGGTTTGCTCGGTTTTACTACTAGTTGAGTCTACTTTTGAAATATCAAGAAATTCTACATCATAACTGCCATCTAAGGCATTTACACTATACTTATAAATTTGAGGATTATAACAAAACCCATCAAGTGCACACCCTATAAATTTAACCACCACGCTATAGGATTTGATATCTTCGCCACTACTTAGCACAATCCCACTTGGAATAAAAATGTCAAATTTGCCATCAAAAACCGTACTTGTATTGTGCTTTTTAGCCTCTGGTAGGGTTAAAAATTCAGTTATATCTTTATTTGCTACGCTAAATTTAAGTTTATCGGCATATATATAAACACTCTTATCAATATCAAAGTTAAAATTTGTCCCAATTTTATCAGCTGTAACTTTTACTTTAAAAGCATCTTCAACCTTTAAAGGCTCAGCAAAAAGAAAAGAAAAAATTAGCAAAAATAGAGTTAAAAATCTCATAAATTTCCTTATGTTTTAATTATGGATTGTAACTTTTATATGTCAATATGGATTAAATTTATGCTATTTTTAAGGTATAATTGTTAAATTTCAAATAAAAGGCTTTATAATGTCTAAAAAAGAGTATAAAAAAGAGTTGGAATTTTTACAAGTTGAGCTTTTAAAGCTTCAGTCTCACGTAAAGAAGCAAAATTTAAAGCTACTTATAATCTTTGAAGGGCGAGACGCTGCTGGAAAAGGTGGAACTATAAAGCGAATAACCCAGCACCTTAACCCACGAGGGTGCCGTGTAGTAGCACTTCCAAAGCCAAGCGATGTAGAAAAAACGCAGTGGTATTTTCAAAGATACACAGCTCATTTGCCAAGCGGTGGTGAGATAGTTATATTTGATAGATCTTGGTATAACAGAGCCGTTGTTGAGCCTGTTATGGGCTTTTGTACAAAAGAAGAAAGCGAAAATTTTATAGAAGATGTGCCGTATTTTGAAGCTCTTTTAAGAAGAGCTGATATTAAGATATTTAAATTTTTTCTATTTATAGATAAAGATACGCAAAAAAAGAGGTTTCAAGATAGAAGGGAAAATCCACTAAAAAGCTATAAAATTTCACCAGTTGATGAAAAAGCACAAGAACTTTGGGATGATTATACAAAAGCTATACAAAATATGCTTACTAAAACAAATCAAACCCCTTGGATAGTGGTAGACTCAAACCATAAAAAAAGAGCTAGAATCAACACAATAAAGTATATTTTAGCAAACACAGAGTACAAAGATAAAACAAAAATAGATAACTTAGAAGTTGACAATAGTGTAGTTTTTAATGTAGACGATGCGATAAAATAGTATGGATATTAATATTAGTTTAAAAATTCTTAACTATATTTTTATAAAAAACAGATATAATTTCATAAATTTTTAATAAAGGATAGAAAATGTTAAAACAAACAATTTTAGCTTTAGGTGCTGCAGCATTGCTTGCAGGTTGTGGTGCTACAACAAATAAAACTGTAAAAACTGATGAAAGAGCAGTAGTTGCTAATGATGTACTAGTAAATACTTTTGTTGATAAAGATGGTGGAGTATATACTGTTAACTCAACTGATGCTTACAATACTGCGAAATTTACAGATGCAAACGGTAAGATTTTTAACCTAAAAAGAGAGCCTTCAGCAAATGGAATAAGACTTGTAGATGGCGATACTGAGGTATTTTTCACACATAAAGATGTATTTATGACAGTTGATGGTAAACAAATTCCAGCAACTATAAAATAACATTTTAGGTGCGTTAAACGCACCTAAATTTTCACCCCGCTTAAATTCAAATAACTTAGCTCTAAATTTATATAGTTAAATTTAAAATACTAATTCACCCCTACATACCCAACTTTTTCTAAAATTTCTTGACCTTGATTACTTAATATCCACTCTAAAAATTTAGTCGTTTCCGGACTTTCTTCGCCATCTATTGTAACAGCATAAATTTGACTCGTAAGCGGATACGAGCCATTTTTAATATTTTCTTTTGTTGGTTTTATGCCATCAATCGCAAGAAGTTTTATATCTCCACCACTTATCATCTCTTGAGTATAAAAACGAAATGAAAAGCCTATAGCGTTTTTGTAGTTTTTATAACTTGCAACTTGCTCAATAATCCCACTCATAAGACCCACAACTTCATCTTTTTTAGGCTCCATTATCCTAACTTCACCCATAAAATTTTCCAAAGCACTTTGTGAGCCACTTCCTTTATCTCTTTGATAAGCTAAAATTTCATCTCCATATAAAAACCCTTCACCAACTTCACTCCAACGCTTTATCTTTCCACTATAAATTTCTCTAATCTGCCCACTTGTAAGACCATTTACACTATTTTTAGAACTTACAAAAAAGACAAATGCTTCACGCCCAATCGGTGTGAATTTAAGATTTACGCCATTTTGTTTGGCTTTATTAATCTGCTCATCATTTGGTTTTGCTACAAATATCATATCAACTTCTTTATTTGCTATAGCCTCATACGCTCCTTTAGTAGTTGAGAGCCTAACAGCATCTTTTAAAATACACTCCAATCTATCATAAACCGCACTCGCAAAGGCACTATAAACTGGATAAAGAGCAGTTGCGCCATCAAGAAGTGGTAAATTTTGATTAAGTTTTAGATTAGCTGGTTTATTTAGGAGAGTTAGTTTTTCTCCATCAAATGGACGGTAATCATATGTATTTTGAGTAACATTTACGCCTGGGCGAGTATCATCATATATCTTTAAGCTAGTATAGGCAAAAACTAAGAAAAACAGCACTAAAAACAGAGTTAAAGTAAGTTTATCTTTTTTATGAAATATTAAATTATAAAGAAGTTTTGATGAGAGATAACAAAGAGAGATAATTATAAAAAACCATACCCAAAAATATTTTAAAAAATACCCTTCAAAACTCATTATTATTAAAAAATGTAACCAAAAAACATATATAAAAAAAGTTAAAACTCCCGTTATAGAAACTTTTATACCTTTATGATAATTTTCCTTAAGAGAAGCTGGAAATTTCTTATCAATATAGCTTGATAGTTTAGAACAAACCACAACCCAAAAAAAGAAAAGTACAGAAATAACGATAAAATTATACTCTTGAGAAAAAATTTCATTGATTTTAGATATGGATAAAAATATCAAAACCAAAAGTCCAAAACAAAATATCGCTCCAAAAAGCTTTATAAAAAAGCGCTTCATTCTTATCCTTACTTAAATAATCAAAATATTTATAAAATTATCGTGACAATTATAGTTAAAGTAAATTTAAAAACAGATATAAGATTATAAAATTTATAAATTTATGAGTTTGTATATATGAAATTTAGAAGGTAAAAAGGAGGCTGAAATTCCAGCCTCCTTAAAATTTAGTCAAGTAAAATCTTACTCAACCTCAGCATCAATCACATCATCGTCATCTTTTTTATTTGCCCCTGCTTTACTTTGGTTATTGGCATTTTGCTGATTTGCTTGTTCTTGCTGGCTTGCTGCTTTATACATATCCTCAGCTACTTTACTTAAAGCTTGAACTTTGCTATCAATTGCCTCTTTTGTAGCATTTTCATCTTTTAGTACAGTTTTTAAATCATTTAAAGCACTCTCTATATTTGCCCTAACATCACCTGGTATTTTTTCTCCCATCTCATTTAGAGTTTTTTCTGTTTGATGAGCTATAGAATCAGCCCCATTTCTAGTGTCAACTAGATCTTTTC